>CAYVJT010000178.1:0-8007 GCA_964451855.1 uncultured Actinomycetota bacterium | reverse complement strand
CCTGCCTTCACACCCCGCACCCTCAACCCCCGCCAACGACCCGGCGTGAAGCGAACGGTGCACCCGAGCACCCCTGCCTTCACACCACCGTGAACAGGGGCCTTGTCGCTCCTCCCGGGCGGTTTTCCCCAGGCAGGGATCGGGGACGGCGGGCGGGACATGCTGTGTTGCACTGGCGGCATGCGACGACCTCGACTCCTCACGCGGCTCGACGGGCCGCCACTGACCCTGCCACCGTTCCTCGACCGGCTGAGTGAACGGTGGTGGTCGCTGCCACCGAGGTGGCGGGCAGCGACCGTGCTCCTGGGGATCGCCGCGTTGCTCGTGCTCGGCCTCGCGCACGCGGCCGCGACCCCCTACGGGCCACCCACCACGGTGCTCGTCGCCGCGCGCGACCTCCCCGCCGGGCACGAACTCACCGCGAGCGACCTGCGTCGGACCACCTGGCCACGCGACCTCGTCCCCCACGACGGGCTCGAGCGGCCCCAGGGGCGGCTGGCCTCGGCACTCCCGCAAGGCGCCGCGGCGACACGACGGCACGTCGCGGACGAAGGCGTCGCCGCCGCCCTCCCCGATGGCATGGCCGCGGTACCCGTCCCCGTCGAGGGTCTCCCGGTGCTCAGCGTCGGCAGCCGTGTCGAGGTGGTCGGTCGCGACCTCGACGGTCGCGCGGTGGTGCTCGCCCGCGAGAGCAGCGTGCTCGCCATCGATGCCACCGACGTCTGGTTCGCGGTGCCGTCGACCAACGCGCCGGAGGTCGCGGCAGCTGGGGCGAGCGGCATGGTCACCGTCGTGGTGCTGCCCCCGTGATCTCGTCCACACCGCGCTCGGCGGAGCGGGCGATGCTGCGCGCCATGCGGGGGAAGATCGCCCTGTGGAAGGGGACCATCACCCACCAGTACAGGCGTCCCAGCAACCCTCGGGGGTGGAACCGGGCCCGCTGCTCGAGCAGGCTGCCGTGCCCGTGGGGCCGGATCCGGAACTCCAACCACGCCTCGCCGGGGAGCCTCATCTCCGCCCGCAGCCGTAGCAGCGTCGGCGCCTCCAGCGCCTCGACGCGCCAGAAGTCCACGGCTTCCCCGACCGCGAGCTCGACGGGGTGACGACGGCCTCGCCGGACCCCGATGCCGCCGATCAGTTTGTCCATCAGACCGCGTAGCTCCCACATCCACCGTGGCGAGTACCAGCCGGTCTGCCCCCCGAGCGACGAGACGGTGCGGAACAGCTGCTCGGGCGAGGCGGCGCAGGCGACGATCCGCTCGTCGGCCAGGACCGTCCCGCCCGACCACGATGGGTCCTCGGGCCGCGGATCCTCCGGGTCACCCGACGCAGACCCTCCGGAGGCGGACCCCACCGACGCAGACCCCGCCGAGGCGGACCCCACCGACGCAGACCCTCCGGACGCAGACCCCGCGGACGCGGACCCTGCCGCCAACGATGGCTGTGCCCCGGGTCGCCCCGCACTGGCCCAGGTCGTCGCCACGTCCAGGTCCTGCACGCGCGCGAGCGCCGACTCGATCGCCTGCCGCAACGGCAGGGTCTCGTGCGGGACCAGCCCGTCGATCCTCGGATCGTTCGCCACGACCTCGTTGACCAGGCTGTCCACCAACGGCCGCGCCAGGCCGGTCGGCAGCGGCGTGACCAGCCCGACCCACAGTGACGACAACCTCGGCGTGAGCACCGGAACCGGCACGATGAGCCGCCGTCGCAGCCCAGCCACCGATGCGTAGGTCTGCATCATCTCCCGGTAGGTCAGTACCTCGGGCCCGCCGATCTCCAGCACCTGGTGCCCGGTACCGGTCTCTACCTCGATGACCGCGACGAGGTAGTGGAGCACGTCGCGGATCGCGATCGGCTGGCAGCGGGTGTCGACCCAGCGCGGGGTCACCATCATCGGCAGCACCTCGGCGAGGTGGCGCAGCATCTCGAAGGAGGCGCTGCCCGAGCCGATGATCACCGCGGCACGGAGCTCGATGACGGGGACACGGCCTGCGCCCAGGACGCGTCCCACCTCCTGCCGTGAGCGCAGGTGCTTGGACAGCGGCGCCCCGTCGGAGCTCCCCAGGCCGCCGAGGTAGACGATCCGTCCGACGCCGGCCGCCTCGGCCGCATCGCGCAGGTGCTCCGCGGCCTGCCGGTCACGCTGCTCGAAGTCGCCCTCACCGTCCATCGCGTGGACGAGGTAGTAGACGGCGTCGATGCCATCGCACGCGGCACGCAGCGAGTCCCGGTCGAACAGGTCGGCCGCGACCACCTCGACGTCGTCGCGCCACGGACGGTTGGCGAGCTTGGCGGGGCTACGGACGGCACACCGGACCTCGTGGCCGGCGTCCAAGAGGGCGGGCACCAACCGTCCACCGATGTACCCGGTGGCGCCCGTCACGAGCACCTTCACGTTGGTCTCCTCGTCACTTGGGTTCGAGAGCAGCCACCGGCCCGGATGGTCGGCGGACGATCAGGCGTCGAGCACCTCCTTGAGGAACGCGGCCACCCGCGGGTAGCAGTCGATGCGGTTGGCCAGCTTCGCCAGGCCGTGCCCCTCGTCCTCGTAGACGAGCAGTTCGTTGCGCACGCCCTGCTCGGTCAGCACGTCGTGGATCTGCTCCGCCTCGGACAGAGGCACGCGCGGGTCGTTCGCGCCGTGGACGATGAACAACGGCGCGCGCATGTCCTCGACCCGGGTGATCGGCGAGTTCGCCTCCAGCACCTCGCGGTCGTGCTCCAGCGAGCCGTACTCGCGTTCGCGGAAGGCGCGCCGCCACGCCGAGGTGTTCTCGAGGAAGGTCACGAGGTTGCAGATCCCGACGATGTCGACCCCGGCCGCCCACAGCTCCGGCTGGAACGCCAGCCCGGCCAGCACCATGTACCCGCCGTACGACCCCCCGTAGAGCGCCGCCCGGTCCTCGTCGAGGTCGTCCTGGGTACCGAGCCAGGTGTGCAGCGACGCCAGGTCCGCCACCGAGTCCAACCGCTTCTCGACGTCGTCGAGGTGCTGGTAGCTGCGGCCGTAGCCCGTCGAGCCGCGCACGTTCGGCGCGACGACCGCGAACCCCTGAGCGACGAGGTACTGCGTCAGCGGCGCGAAGGAGGGGCGGTACTGGGCCTCCGGACCACCGTGGATCACGATGACCACCGGCAGCGGACGGCCGTCGTCCGGTCGCGCTTCCGGCAGCGGCCGGAACACGAACGCGGGGATCTCCAACCCGTCGAAGGACGGGAAGTGGACCAGCTCTGCGTCGACGAAGGTGTCCCCGTCGACCTCGCAGGGACTGACGGTCAGCCGGTCCAGTTCGCCGGTGTCGGTGTCGAAGCGCCAGGCGTCCCCCGGCACCAGCGGCGAGGTGTACGAGAAGGCGAGGTAGCGGCCGTCCCTGCTGAACCGGTACCCGTCGGCGACACCGTTGCCCGGCAGGGGCACGGTGGCGGTCACCTCGAGGCTCTTGGGGTCGCGCAGCTCGGCACGGCTGATGCCGTCGTCGTTCCACGCGACCAGCAGGTGGCGGCCCTGCCAGTCCACGCCGCAGCCCGTCGACCACCCGGTCTCGACCACGTACTCCCACGACCCGTCGGGGCTGCCCTGAGCGATCGCGGCGAACTCGCGGCCGACGTCGGTGGAGAAGTAGAACGTCGCGCTGTCGGGCAGCCACGACGGCGTGCCGACGCTCGCGTTGTCGTCGTGCGGGGCGAGCTCGAGCACCGCGCCGTGACCGTGATCCGCGGGCCCCTCTCCCTCGTCCAACGACTGGAGGTCCAGCAGGAAGACCCGGTTGTCGCCCGCCTTGGTCGTCATCTCCGTGATCGCGAGGTAGCGGCCGTCGGGCGAGAACCCGCCCGGCCCGGTCCACCCCCCCGTGGCGAACACGCACCGCTCGTCCCCGCTCACCAGGTCGCGGACCCAGGTGTCGAACGCGACGCCGTCCCCGCGGTTGGTGGCGTAGGCGAGGTAGCGGCCGTCGCGGGTGACCCCGCCCGGACGATGGATGTGGTCCTCGTCGATCACCAGGGGGTCGAGGTCGTCCGGTCCCTCGAAGGGCGCCGTCGGATCGTCCGGGGCGGTGAACAGCTGGTGGCGTTCGTTCCCGCCGCGGTCGGTGGCCAGCAACAGGCGGTGTCCGTCGCTGCCTTCCGGGTCGACGGGGAGGTAGCCGGCGCCGACCGGCTCCTCGAACGCCGTGAGCTGGATGAGCTCCTCGACCGGCCGTGGCAGCACCTCGACGTCATCGAGGTCGAGGCGGTGCACCTGGTGGGTCCCCGGCAGATCCGATGAGACGATCAGGCGTGTGCCATCCGGCGCCCAGCTGGTCGGGGCGGCGGTGCGGATCTCGAGGTAGCTGCGGATGTCGGGCTGCACGGAGGTCCTCTCGGGGGTGGGGGCAAGGCGGGGACGGATGGGGACGTGGCCGGCACGTGACCGGCACGGGACTGGGACGGCACCGGGGGGCTCGCGCCGCCACCCGCTGGATCGGCGACCATGGTCGGGAACCACGGGAGCGAACGGGACGTCCCACCGGACATGAACACCGTACGACACCTCACACTGGCCGCGGCGACCCTGGTCGCCCTGACGCTCGCGACCGCCTGCGGGGACGTGGTTCCCGGCACCGGCGATCCTCCTGACGAACTCACCGGCGACTGGCTCCTGATCGACGGTCACGGCCCCGAGGGGCCGATCCCGATCGTCGAGGGCAACGACATCACCCTGTCGATCGACGAGGACGCTGAGCGTTGGAGCGGGACCGCCGCCTGCAACAGCTACGACGCCACCACCGTCGAGGTGACCGGCGACGCGCTGCGCATCACCGAGCTGTTGCAGACGGAGATGGCCTGCCCCGGAGAGGGCGTGATGGAGTCCGAGCAGGCCTACCTCACGGCGTTCGGGCAGGTCACCGGCTTCACCGTGGACGGTGACGAGCTCACGCTGCACGGTGACGACGTCAGGCTCGCCTTCGAGCGCCGCCCACCCGAACCGGAGGCGTACGCCGTCGGGGTCGCGTGGCGGGTCCAGTCCCTGCTCGACGGAGCGGGGCCCGACGGCACCGCGAACGAGGCCGTCGAGGACCCGTACCTGCTGCTCCACGACGACGGGACGGTGGAGCTGGACACCGCCTGCATCAGCTACCTCGGCACCTACGACTTCGACGGGGAGACGCTGACCGTTGACCAGCTGGCTCAGGGCCACGCAGGGGCGGATCGCGACGGCGACCTGGCCTGTGCGTATCCCGTGGGGACCCAGCACGAGCACATCCTCGAGGTGTTCTCCTCGCCGGTCGAGGTGGACCTCGACGGCAACGCGCTGTGGCTGATGAACCGTGACGGAGCCGGACTCGACCTGCGCGCCGGGGGCTGAGCGGACCTAGGCGGTCGGGACCGACACACGGATCCGACTGGACTGGGATGCGTCCATCCGGCTCGGGATAGGTCAGACGCCGGCTCCTGGCTACCGTTGCGTGGCGACCGACCGGAGGCCACGCATGACCAACTCGTCGTTCACGTTGCAGACACCCGACGGCACGGCGGTGCACGTCCACCGGTGGTTGCCCGACGGCGACGTCCGCGCCGTCGTCCAGATCGCCCACGGCATGGCGGAGCACGGGGGGCGGTACGCCCACGTCGCCGAGGCGCTCAACGCGCGTGGCTACGCGGTCTACGTCAACGACCACCGTGGCCACGGGCTCACCGCACCGACGGAGGACGATCTCGGCTTCTTCGCGGAGGAGCGCGGGTGGGCGCGCGTGCTCGACGACCTCTACCGGCTCAACCGGCGCGTCTCCGACGACCATCCGGACGTGCCCGTCTACCTGCTCGGGCACTCGATGGGCTCGTTCCTGACGCAGCAGTACCTGTTCACCTTCCCCGCCACGATCCGGGGCGCGGTGCTGTCGACGACGACCCGCCACCTCGGCCCGGATCTGGAGGCAGCCGCGATGCTCGCCCGTGCCGAGATCCGTCGCCAGGGGCCACGGGGACGCAGTGAGGTGATCAACGCCCTGACGTTCGGGGCGTACAACAAGGTCTTCAGCCCGAACCGGACGCCCTTCGACTTCCTGTCCCGCGACCCCGAGCAGGTCGACGCGTACGTGGCGGATCCACGTTGCGGGTTCCTGTGCACCAACCGGTTCTGGCTCGACCAGTTCAGCGGCCTGCGGGTGATCCGTCAGCCCGAACGGCTGCAGAGCATCCCGAGGGACATGCCCATCTACGTGTTCGGCGGCGACAAGGATCCGATGTCCAAGGCTGGCAGGGGCGTGGAGCGGCTGCTGGACGCGTACGCGGATGCGGGGCTGTACCACGTCACGAGCAAGCTCTACCCCGACGGCCGCCACGAGATGCTCAACGAGATCAACCGCGACGAGGTGATCGCGGAGCTCGGTGACTGGTTCGATCGGACCACCGCGAGCCTCGTCGACTAGCCTCACGATCGGCATCCACGATCGCGCCCGTCGGGATGCCCATGGGGCTGGGCGCACACGCGATCGTCACTCGATCCAGGGGTGAGCCGTATGGGGATGCGAACGATGCTCGTGGTCGGCGCGATGGGGCTGCTGCTCGTCGCGTGCGACGCGCTCGACAGGGTGGTCGACAGCGCGATGGAGGCCGTGACCTCCGAGGAGGCCAGCACCACCGAACCTGCAGCCGTTGACCAGGGTGGCGATGCAACGGACCCGGGAGCCGACGGCGGCGACACCGAGGCAGCGGACACCGAGGAGGTACCGGAGTCCTCGAACGACCAGGAGGAGGCCGCTTCCGCCGAGGCGGCGGATGCGGACTCCGCTGACGAGGGGGCGTCGGACGAGGACCTCGCTCGCACGCTGCAGGCCGCGGTCGAGCGCGCGAACACCGCCATCGACAGCGAGGTCGACTTCTTCGACGAGCGGTGCGACGACCTGGCCGAGTGGGAGCAGGTGCGTGCCGCCACGAGCGGGCTCCCCGACGCCGACGGGTACGGCGACGCCGGACACCTCCGCATGATGGAGGAGTTGCACTTCTTCGGCTGCGGCTTCGGCCGCTACCAGACCGACGAGGGGTTCGTGTACTCGGGTGTCGTGGTGTCCGTGCAGGAGGTCGAGAGCGAGCTCCCGTCAGGGTTCGACCCGGCGACCACCCCCGGCGGGCTGCCCGTCCTCCTCGGCGTCGGCGCGATCGGGGAGATGGGGTCCTTCGGTGGCGACCCGGCCAGCGCAGCTGTCCTTCGCGCTGGCGAGGCGGAGCTCCACGTCAGCTCGCCGACCGAGCTGCTCACGGCGGAGGACCTGCTCCCGGTGGTCGATGCGGCGGTCGCCGATCTCGCTGCCGCCGGCTGAGTTGGACGGGCCAGCGGAGCCGAACCACCCGAGGACCCGGGCGCAGCCTGCGCTACCCGCCGAGCTGGATGGCGACCGCGACCACCACGGCGACGCCCGTTGCGGCGAAGCCGAGCAGCGCGAAGGTCCGGTGCTTCCTAGCGCGGGTCTGCGGGGGCTGGTCGTGGAGCACGGCCCCGCGACCGAAACCGAGGTAGCCGCCCTTGTCCTGCAGCCTGCCGTGGAGCCACACCCGGTCGCCCGGGTAGACCGCCTTCTCCTCGACCCGACCGCTCGCGGCGCTGCCCTCGCCCTTGCGGTTACGGACCTTGACCTCACGCAAGCGCTTGCTATCCACGGCGATGGAGACCTGTGGCTGCTGCTCGTCGACGACCTGGAAGTGGGTCCGGGTCTTGCCGACCAGCTTGGGTGGGCCGGTGCTGTTGCTCCTGCTGAACGTCGAGGTCCTGCTCACGTAGTGCGCCCGGGACCACAGCACCGGCAGGTTGGTCGCCTTCGACAGCTCGGGCTGCTCCCACGGCTGTGCGATGCCCACGACCGACACGTCCTTGCCGGCGACCGCATGCGACGGGCCAACCACCGTCCGGCCCGTCACCTGCTTGCCCATCGCGAGGTGGTACGCGGCGAACGCCAGCGGTACCGCGATGATGATCAGGAAGCCCATACCTGTCCCAGGCCGGCACCGTCGCCCCAGATCGATCGTGTA
>CAYVJT010000177.1:0-8064 GCA_964451855.1 uncultured Actinomycetota bacterium | reverse complement strand
ACAAGCGTCTCGCCTGGCTCGCGGCCGTCGTCTTCCTCGACCTCAACGGCCACACGGTGGACCTGGACGATGATGCGACGTTCGAGCTGGTCATGGCCGCCGCCGAAGGGCACCTCGATGTCGAGCAGATCGCCCAGCGACTGGCCATCCGCCCAATCTGACCGCGGCGGCAGTTCTGCGCGCCGCCCACTCCAACCGAACCCGCACATCGTCACGTTCTGCGTCTGAGATCGTGATAGAGGTCCGCCGTTCTCTAACCCAACTCTGGGAGTCTCTCGAGCCTCAGGGCTCTCCATCTGACCGGAGTAGTGGCGCACTCGGGACCGCCGTCACTCCCCAGCGGGATCCAAGTGGAGCGCGAGACCCTCGAAGGCGCCATCCCGGCCTCGTGAGTCGAGGCGTCGCCCCGGCACTCCGGTTAAGTGGAGAGCCCTGACCGCCTCGTTGCTGTCACGGTCGGAGCGCGATGTCTTCCCAACGCGATCACACGGGGGGATCGTCGCGCTACCGGGCGTTGAAGTACTTCGCCTCCGGGTGGTGGACCACGATCGCGGAGGTCGACTGCTCCGGGTAGAGCATGAACTCGTCCGTGAGCTCCACGTCGATGAACCCGGCGTCGACGAGCCGGAACAGCTTTGACTGGTCCTCCAGATCCGGACACGCCGCGTAGCCGAACGAGTAGCGCGACCCGCGGTAGCCCTGCCGGAACCAGTCCTGCACCGTCGGGCCGTCGTCATCCGCGATCCCGAGCTCCTCACGCACCCGCCGGTGCCACAGCTCCGCCAGCGCCTCGGCCATCTCGACCCCGAACCCGTGGGCGAAGAGGTAGTCCTGGTAGCGGTCCTCATCGAACAGTTGCTGCGCGACCTGGGTGATGCGTCGTCCCATCGTGACGACCTGGACGCCCAGCACGTCCGGCTCGCCGGAGTCCACCGAGCGGAAGAAGTCCGAGATGCACAGGAACCGTCCCCGGTCCTGTCGCGGGAAGTGGAAGCGCACCAGTTCCCGCTCGAGCGGTGCGTCGGGCTCCCAGACCACCAGGTCGTCGCCGTCACCGTTCGCGGGGTAGTAGCCGTAGACCACCTCGGGGGTGACCACCTTCTCGGCCTTCGCCCGCGCCAACCACTCGCGCAGCACCGGCCGTGCCTTGGTCTCCAACAGCTCGGCGTACTGGTCCGGAGACATCTCGCCTGGGCTGAACCCCCACTGGTTGCGGAACAGCGCGACCTCGTTGAGCAGTGGGGCGACGTCGTCCACCGCCAGACCGCGGACGACACGCTGGCCCCAGAAGGGCGGCGTCGGGACGTCGACGTCGGGTGCCACCGCGGAACGTGGCCGCCCCTGGGCGTCGCGGGCTGGCGGTTCCTCCGTGGTCCGGGTCCGCTTCGGGGTCCGGCGTGGCTTGCGTTGGGTGAGCTCCTCCGGCGGCGACCCGCCAGCCGCCTGGGCCTTCAGCACGGCCTCGAGGACCCGCAGGCCCTCGAAGGCGTCCTTGCAGTAGAAGACGTCGCCCTCGTACATCGCGCGCAGGTCGTCCTCGACGTAGCCGCGCGTCAGCGCCGCCCCGCCCAGCAGCACCGGCAGGTGCGCCACCCCGCGGGCGTTCATCTCCTCGAGGTTCTCCTTCATGATCACGGTCGACTTGACCAGCAGCCCGGACATGCCCACCGCGTCCGCGCCGTGCTCGTCGGCCGCCTGCAGGATCGCGTCCAGGGGCTGCTTGATGCCGAGGTTGATGACGTCGAACCCGTTGTTGCGCAGGATGATGTCCACGAGGTTCTTGCCGATGTCGTGCACGTCCCCCTTGACCGTCGCCACCACGAACGTGCCCTTGGACGAGCGCCCGCCCTCGCCCGACGCCTCGATGTGCGGCTCGAGGTAGGCGACCGCGGTCTTCATCGCCTCGGCGGACTGCAGCACGAAGGGCAACTGCATCTGGCCGGAGGCGAACAGCTCCCCCACGGTCGCCATCCCCTTCAGCAGGAACTCGTTGATGATCGACAGCGGCGGGTGCTCCTGGAGCGCCTCGTCGAGGTCGATGTCGATGCCGTCGCGATCGCCGTCGACGATCCGCTCCTCGAGCCGTTCCTCGACCGGGAGCGCCGCACGGGTCTCGGAGGTGCCCGTCGCCTCCGAGGCGCCCTCGAACTGCTGCATGAGTCGGTGCAGCGGGTCGTAGTTCGCGTCGGCGGTGCCGCCCATCCCCGTGGTGCCGCGCCGGTCGTGGATCAGGTCGCTGGCGACCTGCACCTGCTCGTCGGGGATGCGATGCAGCGGGAGGATCTTGCCCGGATGCACGATCGCGGAGTCCAGCCCGCGGTCCATGGCCTCCTTCAGGAACACCGAGTTGAGCACCTGCCGTGCGGCGGCGGACAGCCCGAAGGAGACGTTGGAGACCCCCAGGGTCGTGGAGCACCCGGGGATGGCCTGCTTGACCCGCTCGATCGCGTCGAGGGTCTCGGCCGCGTCGCGGCGGAGGTCCTCCTGCCCTGACCCGAGCGGGAAGGTCAGGCAGTCGAAGATCAGATCGTGCGGTTCGAGGCCGTACTCGTCCACCGCGATCCGAGCGACCCGCTCGCACACCTCGACCTTCCAGTCGGCGGTGCGGGCCTGCCCCTCCTCGTCGATCGCCAGCACGATCACCGCCGCGCCGTACCGCTTCGCCAGCGGCAGGAGGACGTCGGCCTTGATGCGCCCGTCCTCGAGGTTCACCGAGTTGATGACCGCACGTCCCCCGAGCCGTACCAGTGCCGCGTCGATCACGTCGATCTGGGTCGAGTCGATCACCAGCGGCAGGGTGGACTGGGTCGCGAACCGGTCGACGATCTCGATGACGTCGGGCACGCCGTCGCGACCGACGTAGTCGACGCAGACGTCGAGGACGTGCGCACCCTCCCGTGTCTGCGACCTCGCCAGCTGGAGGGCGCCGTCCCAGTCCTCGGCCAGCAGCAGCTCCTTGAACGCCCTCGAGCCGTTGGCGTTGGCGCGCTCCCCGATCGCCAGGAACGCGGTGTCCTGCTTGATCGTCACGCTCGAGTACAGCGACGCGAGGCTGGGGCGCCAGGAGACCTCGATCGTCTCCCGCTCGTCGTCCGGATCGAGTGCTGCCGGGTCGGTCAGCTCCCCGGCCGGGCCCGGTCGCACGAACCCCGGCTCGTCGACGGCTCGTTGGCGCGGGCGCAGCCCGTCCACCGCGGCGACGACCGCGGCCAGGTGCTCCGGGGTCGTTCCGCAGCAGCCGCCGACGATCGCGACCCCCATGTCGGTCACGAACTCGCGCTGGGCCTCGGCGAGTCCATCAGGGGACAGGGGGTAGATCGTGCGGTCGTCCTCGAGGTAGGGGATGCCGGCGTTGGGGATCACGCTGATCGGCAGCCGCGAGGACCGCGACAGGGTGCGCACGTGCTCGCGCATGTCCTCGGGCCCGGTCGCGCAGTTCATCCCGAGCACGTCGATCGACAGCGGGTCCAGCGCCGCGACGGCCGCCAGGGGCTCGGTGCCCAGCAGCATGGTGTTGATGTCCTTCTCGACCGTGAACTGCACCATCAACGGCACCCGCTCACCCCGCTCGACGAACACGTCGTTGGTCGCGGCGACGGCGGCCTTGATCTGGAGCAGGTCGAAGCAGGTCTCGATCAGCACCGCGTCGCTGCCGCCGTCGAGGAGCCCCCGGACCTGCCGGCGGTAGCCCTCCTCCATCGTCGGGACGTCGATGAAGTCCTTGGCGGACGCGGGGTCCTTGCCGAGCGACAGCGTCGGGGACCGCGTCCCCGGGCCGATCGATCCGATCACCCACCTCGGGTCACCGGGCGCCGCGAACGCGTCGGCGGCGGTCCGTGCGAGCGCCGCCGCCTGTCGGTTGAGCTCCTCGGTGTCGGCGCCGAGCCCGTACTCGTCGAGCACCCACGGCGCGCCACCGAAGGTGTCGGTCTGCACGGCATGGACACCGACCTCGAGGAAGCTGCGGTGCACCCGATCGATGACGTCGGGCCGGGTGCGCACGAGGATCTCGTTGCAGCCGTCGAGGTCGTCGCTGCCGAAGTCGTCGGCGCTCAGGTCGGCCCACTGCAGCGACGTCCCCATGCCGCCGTCGAAGATCACGACACGCTCGCGCAGGGTCGCGAGCAGCGGGTGGCTGCGCAGCGGTGGCAGGGGGAGGGGTGGTGGGGGCGATGCAGGCATGGTTCGCTCAGCGTAGGCGTGCGAGCCCGCGGGGGAGGACTTCGCGCCGAACGTGGGGCTGCTGACGGTCGCACGTGGGTCCGGTGATCGTCGCATGTGGGTCGCGTGGATCGTGTGCGAGCTGCCCGGTTCGCGGCGCGGCGCGGCGCCGGTCATACTCCCTGCCATGTTCCGTCGCAAGCCCGATCTGCCCGAGGAGCTCCACACCGCGTGGTGGAGCTTCGTCGACTGTGCCGAGGTGATCGAAGCGGGCCGGCGCGTGCTGCTCGGCACGCTGCCGACCGGTCGTGTCGAACCGGCGCCCATCGGCGTCGGCACCGATGCGGTGCGTCGCTCGATCGCCGACGCCCGGGAGTGGATGGACCAGTGGCGGTTCGACGAGCTCGAGCCGTCCTGGCAGGACTGTCAGGAGGCGCTGGACGACGCGGAGCGTGGCCTCCAGGAGGTCGACGAGGTGGCCGCGACCACCTCGGAGCTCGAGGAGCTGCTCGAGTCCCTCCAGGGGGTGATCGACCCGCTGGATACCTTCGCTGACGCCGAGCGGGAGTGGCGCCGACGCTGGCGGTTGCCGCGGGAGCGCAGCTGACGACGCGACCCAGCCGACGAGGAGCGACCGAGATGGGTGACGGCGAGGGATCGCGCGAGGGCACGCACCCGTCCGCAGCAGAGCCCCTGACCTACGCCGGTGCAGGGGTCGATCTGGACGCGGCCGACCGCAGCATCGAGCTGTTGTCCGACGTACTTGCGCGCGCCACACGGCCGGAGGTCCTCGGCAGCATCGGTGGCTTCGGTGGGCTGTTCGCGCTGGACCTGGAGGGCTACGACCGTCCGGTGCTCGTCAGCTCGACCGACGGCGTCGGCACCAAGGTCGACCTCGCCCGTCAACTCGGCATCCTCGACACCGTCGGCCGCGATCTGGTCGCGATGGTGGTCGACGATCTGGTCGTCACGGGTGCCGAGCCGCTGTTCTTCAACGACTACGTCTCGGTCGGCAAGCTCGATCCCGAACGCGTCGCTGCGCTCGTGCGGGGGGTCGCGGAGGGGTGCGCGGAGGCCGGATGCGCCCTCGTCGGTGGCGAGACGGCCGAGCACCCTGGCCTGCTCGGCCCCGACGAGTTCGACCTCGCCGGCTTCGGGGTGGGCATCGTCGAGCAGGACCGGATCCTGGGCCCCGACCGTGTCCGGGAGGGGGACGTGCTGGTGGCGATGGCCTCCTCGGGCCTGCACAGCAACGGCTACAGCCTCGTCCGGCGCATCATCGAGGGGCGGGACCTGGCCGAGGACCCCGGGTTCGGACGACCGCTCGGCGAGGAGCTGCTCGAGCCGACGCGGATCTACGCCCTGGACTGCCTCGCCCTCGACGCCGAGGTGGAGGTCCACGCGCTCTGCCACATCACGGGAGGGGGGCTGCCTGGCAACCTCCCCCGGGTCCTGCCGACGGGGCTCGCGGCCCGTGTCGACGCGACGAGCTGGACCTGGCCGCCGGTGTTCCGCTGGCTCGCGGACTCCGGACCGGTCACCGACGATGAGATGTGGACGACGTTCAACTGTGGCGTCGGGATGGTCGCGGTGGTCGCGGCGGACGTCGTGGACGAGGCCATCCGCCTGCTGGAGGGACGAGGGGTCTCCGCGTGGAAGCTCGGTGAGGTCGTGACCACCGACGAGCTCGGTGCCCCGCCTCTCGAGCAGGGCAGCGCGGTCGACCCGGCCAGCGATGATCGGCCTCGGGTCGTCATCGAGCCGTGACCACACCAGGGCAGACCGACGGCTGTGTCGGCCATCGGCCTGACCGCGGAGGAGGGTCGGTCCGTCAGGGAAGCCAGAAGTGGCGGGTTCCGCTGACGGCGGCGATCCGGTCCTCCGCGACGTGCATCGCCGCGCTCTCGGTCGTGACGTCCTGCTTGCGCGACACGTCGACGATGGCCCGGAGGGTCGCCGGGATCGCGTTGATGCGCCGTCGTGCGCGCTGCTCGGAGTAGCCCATCGGGTGGAGCTCGTCGGCGACGTTGATCACGCCCCCTGCGTTGACCACGTAGTCCGGTGCGTAGAGGATGCCGCGCTCGTGGAGGCGTTGCGCGTCCTCCTCGGTCGCGAGCTGGTTGTTGGCGCCGCCACACACCGCGGACACCTGCATCCTCGCGATCGTCGTCTCGTCGAGGACGCCGCCGAGGGCGTTCGGCGACACGATGTCGGCATCGGTGAACAGCACCTCGTCGACGCCGACCACCTCGACACCCTCGAGGTCCGCGACGCGATCGATCGCCTCCTGCGAGATGTCGGCGACCGTGACCTTGGCTCCCTCCTCGACGAGGTGGTTGACCAGCCGCCACCCGACCTTGCCGAGGCCCTGCACCGCGATGTGGCGGCCCTGCAGGGACGGCGAACCGAGCGCCGCCTCGGCGACCGGATGCATCGCGAGGTAGACGCCGTACGCGGTGAACACGCCGGAGTCGCCGGAGCCGCCCTCGACCTCGTCGGCGCCGGTCACCCATGGGGTCTCGTGCCGGATGATGGCCAGGTCGGCGGGCGTGGTGCCGACGTCGCCGGCGGTGATGTAGCGACCACCGAGGCTCTGGACCGCCCGCCCGTAGGAGCGGAAGAGCGCCTCGCTGCCGAGCTCGCGCGGGTCGCCGATGATCACGGCCTTGCCGCCGCCGAGGTCGAGCCCGGCGCAGGCGTTCTTGTAGGTCATGGCACGGCTGAGTCGCAGGACGTCGGTGAGCGCCTCGTCCTCGTCCGCGTACGCCCAGAACCGCGTGCCCCCGAGGGCCGGGCCGAGCGCCGTCGAATGGATCGCGATGATGCACCTCAAGCCCGTGGCATCGTCGCGTGTGAAGACCACCTGCTCGTGGTCATCGTCCCGGGCGAAGGGTCCCTTCACCTCATGCTCCTTCCTGGTGTGGCCGCTGCCTCGAACGAACGACCGGATATCCGCCGCGGCTGGTCGGGTCACGACCGGGTCGGCGCTGTCGGTGTGAGCTCAGCGGGTCTCGCGAGCTCACACCCCCAAGCGTAGTGCTGGGACCCGCCGGGGAGGCAGGGCCTTCTGCCGCCCCCGCTACGGCGGTTCGGCACCTCTGTCGGGCGTGACGGGCTGGCGCGGGGGCCGTCCAGCCGGCAGCCAGCCACGGCCCGGGCGTCGCTCGTCGTCTCTCGGCTTCGCAGGGCTTGCGGGCACGCGGGTACCGGACGGCGGACCACCTCGGCGTAGTTGCACCGATGTTGTTCGTCTGCGAGGCTGTCGTCGGAACAGGAGAACCGCCGATGGCTCACGACGCCGACACCGCCACGATCGAACCGGAGCTCGACGAGCGCTCCCGCCGTATCCTCGACTTCGAGCGGGAGTGGTGGAAGTACGCTGGCGCCAAGGAGCAGGCGGTGCGCGAGCGGTTCGATGTGTCGCCGACGCGCTACTACCAGCTGCTCAACCGTGTCATCGACGACGAGGCAGCACTGACCTATGACCCGATGCTGGTCAAACGGCTCCGCCGGTTGCGGGCGGCGCGGCAGCGGCAGCGGGCGGCGAGGCGTCTGGGCGCCGACGCGCGCTGATCGCCCGTGACCGCCGCGAAGCACACCTCGCCGCGCGATCGGAGCTTCCGGCGCTCGCTCCTGCGTAACGCCGCCGGCGGGGTGGGTCTCGTCGTGCTGGTCGCGGCCATCTTCGGCGTCCTCGGCATGATCGGTCGCGACGATCCGACGCTGGACATCGCCGATGGTCCCGAGGAACCCGAAGAGGACGTCGCAACGGAGGGGGCTCCGGTAGAGGAGCCCGCCGAAACGCCGCCCGAGGGACCGGTCGAAGCGCCTGCCGAGGAGGAGCCTGAGGAGCCCGCCGACGAGGGGCCGGAGGAGCCCGCCGAGGAGGAGCCCGCCGAGGAG
>CAYVJT010000176.1:0-8115 GCA_964451855.1 uncultured Actinomycetota bacterium | reverse complement strand
GGATCTGGGCCGGCACCGTCCTCTACGTGCTGGGGCAGCTCAACTTCCTGTTCGACCCGCGTAGCACGCTGCACATGACCGGAGACGCGCTCGCCGCGGCCGTCGAAGTGCCCCAGCAGACCCTGGCGAACAAGGCCAAGGTGGTCCGCGACCTGCTACGGCTGCGGCCGTGGGATCGGGAGTTCTCGCGCCGCGAGCACCTCGCCGATCCGCTTGCGGCCAGGTTCTTCCGCCACTCCACCATCCGCTGAGCGGCCGCTGCCCCGCATGGCAGCACTACGGCCAAGGTGACCTGCGGTCCCACCTCGGCCTGCTTGAGACCGTCCACTAACTTCGGCACCGATGGAGGATGGCCAGCGAAGGAGGGAGCGCAGCGTGGTCGGACGTCGGCAACCTCGCAACGGTGGGCGCCCACATCGGGTCGAGTACTCGTCGGGACGGCCTCGGTCCGACGACGAACCGGAGTTGCTCGACGAAGTCAACGTCCTACTGCAGGCCGGAGAGCCGCTGGGTTTGGTGATGTTGGCGAGCTCGATCGTCTCGGCGCTCGAGCCGGGCCCGGCCTTGCCGAGCCGGGGTGCGCAAGAGGACGGCCCATCGCTGGACGAGGTCATCGACTCGTTCGTCGACGTGCGACGATCCGAGACGACCGCGCTACTCGCGGCACTGACCTGCCTCGTGCCCGATGAGCTGCTCCGCCAGCACATCCGTCGTGAACTCGACCGACGCGGCGGCCGGCTGCCGGCCGGGCTTGACCAGCTAGCCCCGTTGACCGTCGACCGGACCGTGGCGGCGACCCACGTCCTGGGACATGTCGACCTGCTGGTCGTTGGGGCCCGGACTGCGGGTGGGCAGCCCCTCACCCTCGTGGTCACCGTGGATCACGAGTTGGGCACCGTGGTCGCCGACGGGTTCGTCTACCCCGGGCCAGCCGAGGCCGCGATCACACAGCTGGCCGACGGCGACGATCCCGACCTGACCGTGGCCGACATCGACCCGGCCGACGCCCGGGCCCGCATCGGAGAGGCGGTCGAGATCGGCCGGATCACCTACCCGCCACTGGAGACCGACACCTGGCCGGAGTGCCGCCCGCTGGTGGAATGGGTGCTACGGGCGTTGCCCGAGGGTGGGAGCGGACGCATCCGGCCGGAGGTGGACGAGGACCAGCGCGAGGGGATCGCCCGGCTGTTCCTGGCCTCGCCCCATGGTCGGGAGCACGACCATCCGGACGGTCGCGACCTGCTGGACACGCTGCTGTGGTACGGCTGCGACTACGGCACCGGTGATCCGCTGGCATGGAGTCCGGAGGCGGTGGCGATCCTGCTCGACGACTGGCTCCCCCGCAAGGTGGTCGCCACGCCTGAGTACCTCGATCTTGCCCCGGGCTTGCTGCGCAGCTTCATCCGCTTCGCCCACGAACAGCGCGGACTGCGGCAGGAGCTGACACAGGACGCCCTGGAGGTCATCGACGAACTCGAGCACGACTATCGGCGAGTGATCCGCACCGCCCGGCCCCAGGGCCCGGCTGCGCTCATGGCGGCGATGGGGTGGCTCGACGAGGACGACGCAGCCCAGGGCGATCCGGCCGCCGACCCCGGGCTCCTGGGAACGCTCGGCGCGCACCACCGTGAGGCGTTGGACCTGCTCGCCGAGGCCGTGGGCGGCGAGGAGAACCTGCGAACGCTGTCCGCCGACCCGCTCCCCGACGAGGCCTTCGACTGGACCCCGGTCGATGAGGACGTCCGCGGCCGCGTCGCGGAGGTGCTGGGCTTGCTGGACGGCTGTGCCGCCGAGTTGTTCGATGTGGAGTTCCGGACCGCCGGACGGCGGCTGCTCGCCGACGTCGTAGCCGCCGACCCCGCGATCCTCCTCCGTGGCCGTCCGGACACCGCAGCCGCCGCGATCGCGTGGCTCGTCGGCAAGGCCAACGAGGTGTTCGATCCGTACGGTCACGGCCTGTCGATCGGGGAGTTGACCGGCTGGTTCGGCCTGAGCACCAGCCCCTCCCAGCGTGCGACCACCATACTGGCGTCCCTGGACATCGAGACCGACGCCTACCGCGGCATCCGTCTTGGCAGCACGCGCTATCTCACCGCCATCCACCGACAGCGGATCATCCAACGTCGTCAGCTCGCGGAGGACGGCCTCGACGGCCTCGACACCACCGACGTTGGTTCCGCGGGATCCGAGGCGTGGGGCGAGGACCCCTTCGGCGATGAGGATCCCTGGGAGGAACCTGACAGGGTCAACCGGGCGACGGGGCTGGACCTGGGCGTAGACCCGGCACCACCGGCTGCATGGCGCCAGCCCGAACCGGTGGACGTGCTGGCCGTGGGCTGGCTGCCGCCCGGGATCTTCGAGGAGGCCGTCGGCCGCTGGCCGGAGTTGGCCGCACGGGTCGGCACCCGCGACTACGCCACCTACGCCCGGGTGGTGCAGGGCACCATGATTGACGTCGCCCGTGAGCACGCGCGCCACCCGATGCTGGTCCCCCTCGACCTGGACGAGCTCGCAGAGCTGGCGAACGCGACCGGCTTCGACGTCGCGGACTGGCGTATCCGGGCCGCACTGGCGGCAAGCCTCGCCGAGGCCGGCCAGGGACTGCCGTGGCCGCCGGGCCGTAACGAGCCGTGCTGGTGCGGTAGCGGCCACAAGTACAAGAAGTGCTGCGACACTGTCCCGCTCGACCCCGCTCGGCGCCAGACGCCGACTGACGGGCTCGGGACGGCCCAGGCCTACGAGCTCGACGTCACGCTGGCCGGAGTGCGTCCTCGGATCTGGCGGCGGATCGCGATCACCGCAGACGCAACCTTCGGCGACCTCCACCACGCCATCCAGGACGCCTGCGGCTGGGACGACGACCACCTGTTCGCCTTCAGGACCCCGACCGGTCGGGTGATCGGCGGGTCCCCGTTCGAGGACCCCTTCGGCGAGCCCGTCCCTTCTGCGGGCGAGGTCGGCCTCGCCGGCTACTTCACTCAGCATGACCGCTGCCAGTACGAGTACGACTTCGGCGACAGCTGGCTGCACGACATCAACGTGGTTCGCCGCATCGACGAGCCCGTCGACTACCGTCGGCAGCTGATCGACGGGGCACGGGCGTTCCCGCCCGAGGACTGTGGCGGTCTGCCCGGCTACGAACAGTGCGTCGAGGTCGCGACCGGCGGAGACGACCCCGAGGGAAGGCGGGAGTGGCTCGGCGACTGGGACCCGGAGCACCTCGACCTCGCGCAGCTCAAGCGACGCTTCGACCGCTGACGGCGTCGGCGGCACGATAGGAGCTGATGGTGATGGAGGACGAACAGGGCGCCTGGCTGTTCATGGCCGAGGCTGCCTACGCCGAGAGCATCGTCCGGTCCGCGCTCGGCGACCTCGACGCCTGCATCGCGAGCCTTGAGCGGGCACTCGAGCTCGTTCCCACCTACGCGCCAGCGATCCTCGCGCTTGGATCCATCGACTACCAGCTCGACGACCCCGAGCAGGGCCGCCGGCGACTGTTCTCACTCCTCGACCTGGCCGACCACGACCAGCCAGACGAAGCACCCGACCTGGCCGAGATCCTCGACCATGCCGGGGACTTCCTGATCAGCCGGTCCGACTACCACGACGGCTTCGAGCTCTACCGGCAAGCCACTGCCCGGTTCCCCGATGCCGCAGCACTCCACCAGGGTCTCTGCCTTTGCGCTGGAAAGCAGGGGCACCAGGACATGGCCCTGGCCGCCGCCGAAACCGCGCTCGCGCTCGAGCCGGACAGCCAGGAGCTCGTCAACGACATGGGCTGGACCCTCTACGAGCGCGGCGAGCCCGACCGGGCGTTGCCGTTCCTGCAGCGCGCGGTGGAGCTGGATCCCCAGGATGCGCTGGCCGCCGAGAACCTGCGGATCTGCCGCGAAGCGATCGACGAACACCCGTGATCGGCCCTACCGCGCCTGCGGCGGCGCCCACCGCCCAGGAACAGATCAGCCCACGTGCATCGGCACCTGCACGGTGAAGGTGAAGTTGTCCCGGCCCACGTTGGCCTCCAGCGTCCGCAGGATCCGATCGGCATCGTCGTACGGGCCCTGGACGTACTCGGGCTTGCCGTCGCGACCGAACCCGATTGCGCTGGGACCCGCCAGCTCACCGAGGTGGCCTGCGGCCGGCCGGAAGTCGCGGTGCGGGTCGAAGCCGAGTCCACGCGCATACGCCACAGCACCCAACACCAGGTGCTGGGCCAGATCAAAGGGCGCCTCGACGGGCAGCCGGCCGAACCCGTCGAAGAAGCGGTCGACGAACCGCCGCAGCCCGGTGCGGCTCATGGCCCGAGGTCCCAAGGCGTCCTTGACGCCGAGGCAGTAGGTGTCGACCAGGTAGCCGCACACCGTCGCGTCGCCACCGACCCGGGGATGCGCACGTGCCACCAGCACGCCCGCCAACCCCGAGGTCTCGGCCTCCGGTTCGACGTCGGGCCAGGCATGGTCCTGCGGCACCGTTAGACCGTCGCTCCATCCCGCGCTCACCCAGCACCCGACGACCGGCGGCGTCGACGAACGCTTCCGCTGCTCCCTGGCAACGGCTCGCACCAGTGGGGCGACCCGGCCACGGGGGATCTCCACGGCCCGGGCGATCGCGTTGGTGGACCGCCCCTGTGCCTGCAGCTGCCGCACCCGTGCCAGCAGTTCGTCGTCTTCCATCCCACCTCTCTCAGCTTCGGGCACGGACGTTGTAGCAGGAGCGGCTTTGGGATCGGTGGAGGTGGAACATGGCGGCGCCATGCCGGCCGACCTACGATGTGTCCACATCGAGCGGAGAGATGGACACATGGATGTGGGCGTTCGTGAGCTCAAGCAACGGCTCTCCGAGTACCTCGATCGTGCGGCCCGCGGCGAACGGATCATCGTGACCGACCGGGGACGACCGAAAGCGACGCTGGGGCCACTCGCCGGCGGCGACCACATCGACCGAGGCGTCGATGAGGGCTGGATCACCCCGCCCGCGAAAGCCGGTCCACCTCCGCCCCGGCCGCATCGCGTCAGGTCGGAGGCGACGATCGCGGAGATGCTCGCTGAGGACCGGGACGAGTGACGCTCTACCTCGATTCCAGTGCGCTGCTCAAGCGCTACATCGACGAGCCCGACAGCGACCGGTTCGGCGACATCCTCGATAGCGACCCCACGTGGCTGACCTGCCGGATCACGTGGGTCGAGGTCTGGCGCAACCTCGGTCGCCGCCTGGAACCGGACATGGTCGCCGCCGCACAGTCGGCCTTCCGCACAGACTGGGAGCACCTCGCCCTCGTCGAAGTCGATGGCGTCCTCTGTCGGGATGCCGGCGACATCGGGGCGGTGACCGGAGCTCGCAGCCTTGACGCGATGCATCTGGCGGCGCTGCAGCGTGCCGGCCCGCAGGGCATCACGCTGGTCACCGCGGACCTTCGACAAGCGCAAGCGGGGCGAAGCCTTGGATTCGAGGTCCTCGGTTCCTGACAACCATGCTGTCGCACGCTCGCCGAACCCCCAACGGCTGCAGCCAGTGAGCACCCCGACGCAGCGCCCGACCTCGCGTGATCGCCTGTCGGCGGCTCGGCGCGACTTCTTCGTTGGCCACGAAGGAGTCACGGCCCAGACCCGCCCCCGGAACGCCGGCTCTGGCGTCTGACAGGCGGTTCCACGTGGCGATAACACGGTAGTAACACAGGAATGGCACAGCCCAACGAAGAGGCCGCCATCATCCCGTAGAGCGAATTCTGGCCCGCAGACGGGTCTGCGGGCCAGGATTCGTGGTGGAGGTGATCGGATTTGAACCGACGGCCCCTTCGTTGCGAAGCAAGTGCTCATGCAGAGCGGACGATTGGCCGTAGAGGGCCGATTCAGGTCCGTACGAGCGCGAATTGGGATAAAGGGGGTCGATCGGGACCGAGCCTCCCATCGGGCAGCGTGAGGCAGACGGAGGCGTAGGGGGGCAGGCAGAGGTAGCCGCGTGTGTACTTCTGTGTACTTCTCGCGGCCTCACCACGCCGACCTCCTCGTCGTGCTCGACGGTAGCGAGCGCATCCGACGTCGCGCGGCGCATCGGCGCGGGATGTGGAATAGGACGACGCCCACCATGCGCGCGGTCGAGGGGCGCAGGGCGACCCAAAGCTGAGGACGGCCGTCGCGAGGCGTCGACAGCGCAGATCGGAAACGGTGGTGACTACAGCCCAGCTGCTAACATAAGCAAGTCCTCGAATCTGAATGAACGGGTGGTGGGTGGAGTCACGGTCTTCTGCATCGGATCGTGCTGGCGTCTACGTGAAGCAGCCGACCGGCTACGTCGCATTCCACCCCGCGCCGTTCCCTCCGGCGGACCTCGAGCTGTCACCGACCCTCATCAGCTCCCTCAGCCAGGCGGACCAGGCACTCGCGCGGCTCGACGGTGCGGCGTCGGTAATCCCGGATGTCAACCTGTTCATCACGATGTACATCCGGGACGAGGCGACCCGTTCCAGCCAGATCGAAGGGACCCGGGCCACCCTGGCCGACGTCGTCGAGGCCGAAGTCGCCCGCCTCGACGACGAGCGTCGCGACGCCGTGGCCGAGATCCAGAACTACATCACTGCGCTGGACCTCGGCCTCCGCCGCCTGGCCGCCTTGCCCGTCTCCCTACGGCTACTTCGTGAGATCCACGCCGAGCTGATGAGCGGCGTCCGAGGCGGCACGGCCGACCGCACGCCAGGGGAGTTCCGCCGGACCCAGAACTGGATCGGTGGGTCATCCCCGTCCAACGCACGCTTCGTCCCGCCACCGGTCGAGCAGATGCAGGCCGCGCTGCACGAGTGGGAGGTGGCGATCCACGCCGACGACGACCTGCCCGTGCTGGTCAAGATCGGGCTGCTTCACGCCCAGTTCGAGACGATCCATCCCTTCATCGACGGCAACGGACGGGTCGGACGTCTGCTGATCACCTTCCTGCTCACCGAGTGGGGCGTGCTGCGCCACCCGCTGCTGTACCTGTCCGGGTTCCTGCGCCGTCACGTCGACGAGTACTACCGCCGCTTGCAACGCGTCCGAGACGACGGCGACTGGGAGGGGTGGCTGGTCTTCTTCCTCGACGGCATCACCGACACCGCCACAGAAGCTGCCGCCACCGTGCGCGCCATCCTCGACCTCCGCGAGCGCGACCGACAACGCATCGCCGAACTCGGCCAACGTGCCGCGAACGCCTACCGCCTCCACGATCATCTGTTCTCGGTCCCGCTCACCACCGCAGCCGACGTCCAACAGGCGCTGGACGTCAGCCAACCCACCGCGAACCGACTCCTGCGCGACCTCAGCGCGGTCGGGATCCTCACCGAGGTCACCGGCAGACCCCGCAATCAACGATGGCTCTATGCCGACTATCTCGCGCTGTTCCGACCGAGCGAACGCTGACCGAAAGGCTCGCCGAGCACCGATGGTCACGCGACACGCCCACCACCACCGGCTGGCAGCTACCGATCGGACGGGAAGTGATCGTTGTCGGGCGCTGCGGGAGGATCGTGTGAACCGTCGAGCAGCGTCCGCTCGCCGAGTGGTTCACCCAACTCGACGGTGTAGGGCGTCGCCGAGTTGCCCTGACAGTCCTGATCCCCACCCCGCGGCGTCACCCGGAAGGTGATCACGACTTCCTCGTCGCCGAGGCCGACCTCCGGGTCCAGGATGCGTTCGTCCGCCGATCGGCCGCTGGCGCACTCCATCTCACGGACGAGCACATCGATCGACGCGCTGTGAGGCGACAGGTCGGCCTCAGGCGCAGGCTCCCACACCGCCGGTGCCCCTCCACCGCCTCCGCACGCAGCCAGCATGACCACGCCGAGGACGAGCACCAGCACCCGCGTCGACGCCTGCGGCCATGGAACCGTCGTCGCTCGCACCGGGTGCCGTTTCGATCGACCGTCAACATAGGACGACGCACGGAATCCCGGGCGCAGTCGGGACGGCGACACAGGGTCGACGCCATCGGTCATGGCGATCACGCTCCGCGAGGAGTACACACGAGTACACCGCACACGAAATCATCAGCAGAACGCGAAACCGCCCGGAAACGGCGTTTCCGGGCGGTTAGTGGTGGAGGTGATCGGATTTGAACCGACGGCCCCTTCGTTGCGAACGAAGTGCT
>CAYVJT010000175.1:1183-8155 GCA_964451855.1 uncultured Actinomycetota bacterium | reverse complement strand
CGCTACGTCTCGGTGCGTCTTGGTACGCGTCTTGGTACGCGTCTTGGTACGCGTCGGTGCCAGGCCGAACGACCCACCGGCGGCTCGCTGACGCCGAACGTGCGTTCGCACCGTAGCAGCGCCGTGCGCTGCGGCCGAGGAGGTCAGGCGTCGATCTGCTCGAGGGTGTCATCGTCGATGTCGACGTTGTCCCAGACCTCCTGGACGTCGTCGTTGTCGTCGAGCAGGTCGAGCAGCTTCAGGATCGCCTTGGCGTCGGCGACCTCGGTCACGGGCACCGTCGACGCCGGCACCATGGGCGCGTTGGCCTCGATGACCGGCAGGTCGGCCTCCTCGAGCGCCTCGCGCAGCTCGCCGACGTCGGAGGCGTCACACCACGCGAGCATCCGCTCGCCGTCCTCCTCGACGTCGTCCAGACCGTGCTCCAGGCCCGCGACCATGAGGTCGTCCTCCGACACCCCGTCGGCCTCCACCACGACCTGTCCGCGGCGGGTGAACTGGAACGCCACGCTCCCGGGCTCCGCGAGGCTGCCACCGACCTGGGTGAAGGCCCGACGGACGTCGGACGCGGTGCGGTTGCGGTTGTCGGTCAGACAGTCGACCAGCACGGCCACGCCGCCCGGGCCGTAGCCCTCGTACTGGGCGGTCTCGTAGGCGGTCGCGCCGTCGAGCTCACCGGCACCGCGCTTGCAGGCGCGCTCGATGTTGTCCTTGGGGACCGAGGCGTCCTTGGCCTTCTGCACCGCGAGGGCGAGCGACGGGCTCAGGGTCGGATCGGAGGTCCCCGCCCCGCGCGCCGCCGTCTCGATCGCACGGATCAGCTTGGCGAACTGCTTGCCGCGCTTGGCGTCGTTCGCCGCCTTCTTGTGCTTGATCGTCGACCACTTGCTGTGACCGGACATCGCGGACCCTCCAACCTGCATGGGCGGGCACCGCCGGGTGCCCATCGACCCACCAGCCTACCGGCCGCACCATCGTGCCCGGATCCGTCGCCCCACGTCACCGGGGCCCTCCGGGCCGGCTCGCGCCCTCGGCGCCAGCTCGGGACCTGCGCCGACGGACGTGCGCTCAGGGCCGCAGAGCGGCGAACCCACGCTGGACCCGTGCGGCCAGCTCGACCCGCTCGTCCGGGGTCAGGAACGCCGACCCCGCCGCGGTCACGGCCAGCTCCTCGAGGTCGTCGAGCCCGAGCTCGAAGGCGGTCGCGACCGCGGTCAGCTCGCTCGTCGCCGTGACGCCGCTCATCAGGCGGTTGTCGGTGTTGACCGTCACCCGGAAGCCGAGCTCGCGCAAGCGCTGGACGGGGTGCTCCGCGATCGACGGCGCCACCCCGGTGTGGACGTTGGAGGTCGGGCACACCTCCAACGGGACCTCGCCGTCCAGCACCCGCTGCGCCACCTCGCCCATCGCCCCGTCGGCGGCCACGTCGTCGATCACGTGGACGCCGTGGCCCAGCCGCTCCGCGCCGTGGTCGAGCGCATCCGCGATCGACAGCGGGCCATCGGCCTCACCGGCGTGCAGGGTGCTGCGTAGGCCCGCGTCCGCCGCCGCAGCCAGCGCGCCAGCGTGCTTCGCGGCCGGGAAGCCGGCCTCGGGACCAGCGAGGTCGACGCCGACCACCCACGAACCGGCCTCCCGTGAGCGCGCCGCGGCACGGAAGGCCTCCTCGGCCCGATCGAGGTTGCGCAACGCGCAGGCCAGCAGCCGCACCGAGATGTCCCGGCCGGCGGCCCCCGCGCGGGCGCCGGCGTCCATCGCCGCCAGCACCTCGTCGCAGGTCAGCCCTCCGGCCGTGCTCAGCTCCGGGGCGTAGCGCACCTCGGCGTGGACGACGCCGTCGTCGGCGAGGTCCTCGACGCACTCGGCGGTCACCCGCTCGATCGCGTCCGGCGTCTGCATGACCGCGACGGTCTGCTCGAAGGCGGCGAGGTAGGTGAGCAGGTCGCTGTCCTCGCCACCCTGGAGGAACCACGCGGCCAGGTCGTCGACATCGGTGGTCGGCAGTCGGTGGCCGGCCTCGGCGGCGAGCTCGATGATCGTCGCCGGACGCAGCCCACCGTCGAGGTGGTCGTGCAACAGCACCTTGGGGCTGCGTCGGATCAGGTCAGCGTCGAGCACGGACGTCTCCTGGGCGCGTCGGGCGCCGGGCGGTGGTGCTGGTCCGCGAGCCGCCCGCTTCCGGGTCGCGGCAGCGTAACCACCCGCGGCTGTCCACAGCCACGAAGACCACCGTCCTCCGCGCCTGGCCCCTGCCACCCTGCTGGCGCAACCGACACGGGGAGGGCATCATGGACGCGTCAGGACAGGATCGAGCCGAGCTGCTCGCTCGCCTGTCCGAGATCCTCGGCCCGAAGCACGCGGCGACGCTCATGGAGAACCTGCACCCAAGACCCTGGTCCGAGCTCGTGACCAAGGCTGACCTCGAAGGGTTCGAGGAGCGGCTCGACCTGCGCTTCGCCGCGCAGACCGCGCAGCTCGAGGCCCTCGTCCGTGAGCGCATGGACGCGCAGACCAAGCTGCTGGTGTTCAGCCTGGTCGGCGCGGTCCTGACCGCGGCTGGGATCGCGATCGGGTCGGCCGCGCTCTGACGACCTCGGCCACGAACAGCGCGTGGAGGCGGTCGTCACCGGTCACCTCGGGATGGAAGGACGTCGCCAACAGGTGCCCCTGCCGGACGGTGACCGGGTAGCCGTCGACCTCGGCGAGCACCTCCACCTCGTCGTCCAGCACCTCCTCGACGCGCGGGGCCCGGATGAACGAGACGTCCATCGGTCCCCCGTCGATGCCCGCCACCTCGAGTCCGGTGTCGAAGGAGTCGACCTGCCGCCCGTAGGCGTTGCGGCGGGTGCGCACCGCGAGGCCCCCGATCAACGGCTGCACGGCGTCCTGCTCGAGCTCGTCGGACAGCAGGATCATCCCGGCGCACGTGCCGAACGTCGGCATGCCCGACCGGACGCGCTCCCGCAGCGGCCCCATCAGCTCGAAGCGTTCCAGCAGCTTGCCGATCGTGGTGGACTCGCCACCGGGCACGATCAGCCCTTCGACCTGGTCGAGGTGCTCGGCGGTACGCACCTCGACGGCGACCGCACCACAGCGACGTAGCGCCCGCAGGTGCTCCAGCACGTCGCCCTGGAGCGCCAGCACACCGACGACGGGCGCGTCGGCGGGCGCATCGGGCAGGGGCACGCGACCGGCGAGCCGCTCCCCCGGCGTCCACCTCGAGGTCGCTGCGGGGGTGCGCGTGGCGGACGTCGAACCCGTCACCAGCCGCGGTCGGCGTACTTCTGCTCGGCGGGCAGCGTGTCGATCGAGAGACCGACCATCGCCTCGCCGAGCCCGCGCGACACCTTGGCGATCACCTGCGGGTCCTCGAAGTGGGTGGTCGCCTCGACGATCGCGCGAGCGCGCTGCTCGGGGTTGCCCGACTTGAAGATGCCGGAGCCGACGAAGACCCCGTCCGCACCCAACTGCATCATCATCGCCGCGTCCGCCGGGGTCGCGATGCCGCCGGCGGTGAACAGCACGACGGGCAGGCGGCCCGTCTCGGCGACCTCGATGACCAGTTCGACCGGTGCGCGGAGCTCCTTGGCTGCGCTGTACAGCTCCGCCTCGTCCATCGTCGAGAGGCGGCGGATCTCACCGGTGATCTCGCGCATGTGGCGCGTCGCCTCGACGACGTTGCCGGTCCCCGCTTCGCCCTTGGAACGGATCATCGCCGCACCCTCGCCCAGGCGTCGCAGCGCCTCGCCGAGGTTGGTCGCGCCGCAGACGAAGGGCACGTCGAACCGCCACTTGTCGATGTGGTGGCTCTCGTCGGCCGGGGTGAGCACCTCGGACTCGTCGATGTAGTCGACCCCGAGCGACTGGATCACCTGCGCCTCGACGAAGTGGCCGATCCTGACCTTGGCCATGACGGGGATCGACACCGCCTCCACGATGGCGTCGATCATGTCCGGATCGCTCATCCGGGCGACGCCGCCGTCCTTGCGGATGTCGGCCGGGACGCGCTCCAAGGCCATCACGGCGACCGCTCCGGCCTCCTCGGCGATGCGCGCCTGCTCGGACGTGACCACGTCCATGATCACGCCGCCCTTGAGCATGTCGGCGAGGCCACGCTTCACCCGGGTCGTCCCGCTGTGGTGCTGGCCGTCTGAGGGGCGCTGATCGGTCACGACGAGCCTTTCGGACGAGCGGTGGAACGTGCGAGGACATCACCAGAGGCGGTCCACCGGGCCGCACCGCCAGCGTACTCCCTCGTGCCGGAGGGAGCCGCCCCGGCGAGGTTCAGCCTCCGACCGGTGCCGGTAGACCCGAGGCGTCCGGCAGGTGCAGCCAGGTGCGCCCGGGCTTGAGGGGGAAGGGCTCCCCGTCCGGGGTGAGGATCTCGATCTGGTCGTTGGCGGTGGGCTTGCGCCACGTCGCCCGGTAGCGGTTGCCGTCGCGCAGCACGATCGCGTCCGCCCCGTCGGTCGTGGCGTCGGTCTCGGGACAGCGTGCGCCGTAGCAGTTGGGTTGACCGAGGTAGTGCCGTGCACCGAGCACCACGACGTTGGCTGCGCCGATGCGTCCCTCGCCGGTGACCGTGGACGGCTGGCCGTTGAGGTAGCGGCGGTAGACGCCGGCGTCGGCGTCGTACTCCCAGCCGGTGCGGTGGTTGCGGGAGACGTTGAACTCGATCCACTCGCCGGGGTCCGCGCAGTCGGCGTCACCCGGCGGGCAGGCCTCCTCCCCGGCCGGCGGCTCATCGTCGAACACCCAGCCGACGTCGTCCAGGATGTCGGGGTCGCGCTCCATCACCGCAGCCATCGCCCGGGGGAGGCGGTTGTGGAGGTTGTGCGGGGCCGAGCGCCCTCCGACGCGGTGGAACCCGGGACCACCCTCGGTGATCTGGATCACCGGCGAGTTCGCCAGGACGTTGCGGACCTCGGACCGGGCCCCCGAGAAGATGAACGCCGAGCGACCGAACCCGGACACCAGCTGCGCGTCGGCCAGGCGCGCCGAGCGCGTCGGCCCCACGTCGTCGGGGATGTCGCTGTGGTAGACGGCGAGGAACCGGGTGATCCCGGCCTCCACGCGCACCTCGATGACGACGTCCGCACGCTCGAGGCCCGTCTGGGGGCGGGCCTGCGGCGCGTTGTCGATCTTGACGATCAGCACCGGCCGCTCGAGGACCTCCTCGTCGACCTCCTCGCCCGTCAGGAACGAGGTCGGTTCGGGCTCGGGCTCCGGTTCGGGCTCAGGTTCGGGCTCGGGCTCCGGCTCCGGTTCGGGCTCGGGCTCCGGCTCCGGTTCGGCGACGGGCACCGTGTCGGGCTCCTCGTCGCCCCCGCAGGCGACGAGCACCAGCATCCCGACGAGCAGCACCGCGACCACGCCGAGCAGGCGGCGGGCCATGGGCCGTCCCGCGCCGAGACCGATGTTGGACACCTCGCGCACCTTCTCGCTCACCCCGCACCTTCTCGCTCACGCCCTGGTTGGGCACCATCGAACGACGCAGCTCGAACCAGGGGTCTCGACCGCGTCCGGACCGTCGAAGACCGCCGGACACCGGCGGTCACCCGGCGAGGATACGCCTCACCTGCCTCGCCCCCCTAGCAGGCCCGGCGGTAGACGCACGACCACCTCCATCGGCCCCCGCTCCGTCGGCCGTCCCCGCGCTGCGTCGGCCGCCCCCCGCGCTGCGTCGGCCGCCCCCCGCGCTGCGTCGGCCGCCCCCCGCGCTGCGTCGGCCGTCCCCGCGACCAGCCGGCTCACACGACCGCGAGGTAGCTAGCACGCACCTGCTGCGCGACCACCGACCAGTCGTAGCGCTCGGCGGTGCGCCGGCCCGCGTCGGCGACCGCCCCCCGCAACGACGGGTCGTCGAGGTAGGCGCCGAGCGCCCCGGCGAGCGCCACGTGATCCCGGGGAGGCACGAGCCGTCCCTCACGCCCGTCGGTGATCACGCCGCGGTAGCCGGGGATGTCCGAGGCGACCACCGGCCGCCCTGCCGCCATGGCCTCCAGCAGGACGATGCCGAAGGATTCGCCGCCGAGCGCCGGTGAGACGTACACGTCGCAGGCCGCGTAGATACCCGGTAGCTCCTCGTTCGCGACCCGCCCGAGGAAGACCACGTCGGCGCGCAGCCGGGTCGGCAGCAGCTCCTGGCATCGCTCGCGCTCCGGGCCCTCCCCGACGACCAGCAACCGCAGGTCGGGGTGGTCCTCCTTCAGTAGCGCGAAAGCGCGGATCAGCGTCGCGAGCCCCTTGCGCGGCTCCAGCCGTCCGACGAACAGCAACGTGGGACGGTCGGGTTCGGCGACCCCCGGCACCGGCTGCGCGACCGCGAACCTCGCGACGTCGACCCCGTTGGGCACGATCGTGAAGCGGTTCGCAGCCACCCCCAACGCACCCGCGTGGTAGTCGGCCGCCGCCGCGCTCACCGCGAGCATGGCGTCGAGGTGGCCGACGATGCGCCGGCTGAGCGGCCGCGTCAGGCGGTAGGCCAGGTCGCGATCGGACCACGCGTGGAAGGTCGCGACCGTCGGCGCGATCCGGCTGCGCGCCGCCGCGATCCCGACCCAGGGCACCAACGGCTCGTGCACGTGGATCACGTCGGGGGCGAAGGCACGCAGCTCGCGGCCCAGCTGCCGGCCGGCCCGGGGATCGAGCCCGATCGGCGCGACCGAGCCGTTGAAGGGGATCCGCACTGAACGGTGGGGCCCGAACACCTCCACCTCGTCGTCGAGGCAGCGCAAGGCGCCGGCGAGGTGCTCCGTGTGCGCCTGGACCCCACCCGGCACCGATAGGTCGTACGGCGAGACGATCGCGACCTTCATGTGCCCCTCGTGCGTTGCTCGACGCCGACGTTCATGTGTCGCTCACCGTCCTGCGTCGTTCACCGTCATGTGGTGCGCACAGCTCACGTGTCGCTCGCTCACAGCTCACGTGTCGCTCGCTCACAGCTCACGTGTCGCTCCCCGACGAGGCAGC
>CAYVJT010000175.1:0-1083 GCA_964451855.1 uncultured Actinomycetota bacterium | reverse complement strand
CACAGCTCACGTGTCGCTCGCTCACAGCTCACGTGTCGCTCCCCGACGAGGCAGCCCGTTCCCGCCTGGCCATCGCCCGCCAGTCGTCGCCACGTCGCCACGCGTCGAGGACGGGATGGTCGGGCTCGCGGTCGACGAGCCAGTTGCGCACGAACACGTGCCACTGTTCGGGGGCGCGCGAGATGAGCCGCTCGAGCTCGCGTGCGACCGCCTGCGTGCCGTCGTAGACGGACAGCTCCGCGATCTCGATCGGGTCCTGCACGACACCGCGGAACCCGTCACCCTCGGTGAGGAACGCGCCGATCGACACCTCCCGCCCCGTCCGCCGCGCCAACGCCGCGGTCCCGGGGGGCAGTCGGCAGGGCTCCCCGAAGAACTCCACGATCGGCCCCTTGCGGGTCAGGTCACGGTCGGCGAGCAGGGTCGCGAGCTGGCCCCGCTCGAGCACCCGCGACTCCAACTCGTCGAGCATGTCCCCGCCCTTGACCAGCGGGATGACGTCGATCCCGGCGTCCTGGCGCAGCTGGACGAACCGCTCGAACAGCCGCCGGGGCTCGAGCACCTCGGCGACCACGACCATCCCCCACTGGCGCTGCGACGTGAAGAACGCCCCGACGTCCCACGAGCCGAGGTGGCCGGTGGCCAGGATCCCACCGACGCCGCCGTCGCGGATCGCGTCGATGTGGTGCAGGCCCTCCTCCGCGGCCGCGGCGACGACTGCCTCGGCGTCCATGCGGTGCAGCCGGAAGCTGTCGAGCCAGTACCGGGCGTACGACACGAAGGCCGCACGCACCAGCTCGGTCAGCTCGGACGGCGAGGCATCCGGCACCACACGCTCCAGGTTGCGCCGGACCTGGAACCGCTGCCGGGGAGGCGCGCCGAGGAACCAGGCGTGGCCGATGCGCTGCGGCAGCCGGCGTGCCACAGGATCGGGCAGGCGTGCCGCCGCCTCCCAGACGGCGAGGTAGCGCAGGTAGGCGAGTCGCTGCCTCGCGGTCTCGGGCGGGGGTGGTGGCAGCTCGGGCAACGACGCCCTCACTCGCGCCTCCCCGTGGTGTCGCTGTGGTGGCTGGTCTCGCTGCG
>CAYVJT010000174.1:4657-8156 GCA_964451855.1 uncultured Actinomycetota bacterium | reverse complement strand
CGCCGGCGCGCAGGCCCGCGCCCAGCTCGAGCTGCTCGCCCACCTCGGTACCGACGCCGAGGTGGTGGTCGCCTCCCGCGATCCCGACTCGGCCGCTGCCGCCGCGGTGTTCGTCGAGTGGCCTGGGGCCGTCGAACGACCGCCGCCGGCGGGCGCGCACGAGCTCCAGGGTCTGCCTCGGGATCGGGTGCGGATGGTCGGCGACGTGCTCGGGGGCGTGACGACCCGCACCCGCGGGGAACTGACCGTGTTCAAGTCGACCGGTTTCGCTGGCCTCGATGTCGCCGCGTCGGTCGCTCTCGGGTCGGCCCGGCGCGAGGGGCTCGGCAGCACGGTGCACCTGTGACCGGCAGGGCCACCGGCGGTCGGTGCCCGCGGTTGAGGACAGGTCCCCGAGCCGATCAGTCCGAGGACGATCCGCGAGCGGGCAGGGCGATCCGGTCGAGGTCGGACGCCACCCGGATGTCCAGGTGCGGGGCGGCGCCCCTGGCCTCCTCACGATGGCCATCGAGGTCGGGGTAGCGCTGAGACAGGTGGGTGAGCACGACGCGGCGGGCTCCCGCGACCCGGCCGAGCCGGGCCGCTTGCGCCGCGGTCAGGTGCCCGGCCTCCTCCGCCAGGGCGCGTTCGGTCTCGAGGAAGGTCGCCTCGACGATCAGCAGGTCCACCCCCTCGGCGAGCTCCAGGGCACCGTCGCACCACCTCGTGTCCATCACGAAGGCGACGGAGAGGCCCCGCCGCGGCTCCGCTACCTCCTCGACCCTGACGGTGCGCGCACCGACCCGGACCGCGCCGGTCCGCAGCACCTCACGGCGTGCCGGGCCCTCCACCCCGGCCTCGGAGGCGAGCTCCGGTCGTAACCGCCAGCCGTCGGGTTCGTCGAAGCGCCACCCGAGGGTCGGGATGCGGTGGGACAGTGCGGCGGCGCGGATCCGCAGCGACCCCGCGGTCTCGACCGGCCCAGGACGCTGTGGGCGCAGTTCGATCGGGGTGATCTGCTCGAACGGCGTCGCGGAGCACAGGCCCCGGATCGTCGAGGCCGCCGACTCCGGGAAGTGGATCGGGAGCGGCTGGGTGCGACCGTCGTGGGAGCACCTCTGCACGACGCCGGCTAGGCCCAGGCAGTGGTCGCCGTGCGCGTGGGTGATGCAGACCCGCGAGATGGCCGAGGTCGAGAGGCCCGCGAAGGTCAACTGACGCTGCGTCCCCTCACCCGGGTCCAAGAGGATGCCCTCGTCGTCGAACCGCAGGAACGCGCCGTGATGGGCCCGATCCCGGGTGGGGACCTGGCTGGCGGTTCCCAGGACGACCAGCTCACGGTTCGACACGCCGGCTCCCCTCCGTGGTCGCGGTGCTGCCTCCGGTCGGCGCACGCGACGACGCTAGCGCCAGCCGGTACGGTCTCCGCCACGGCCGAGGGTCGGCCGCCCACCGGTGTACGTGGGAGCGGTGCACCAGCCTGCACTCGACCCGTGGACGCGATGCGTTCCGCGCCCGAGAGCCGGCGGGAGGAGGACGTGGCGATGGACGCTCAGCCGGCACCCGGTACCCCCGAGGAGCGGTCCGATGGACCGTCAGCCGCTGAGGAGGTCTCCGAAGACGGGCCGACGCCTCCGCGAGCGTCGGCCGAACCTGCTCCCGAGGAGCCGCCGGCCGAGCCGCCGAGCGACCGCTACGCCGACGCGCTCCGCCGCTTCTCCGGTGACCTGCGCATGGCCAAGCAGGTCTTCTCGTCCATGCAGCAGCGTCAGGTGCCGATCGAGCCCCACCACTGGCGACTCCTGCTCGCCGCGCACCTCGACGGTCGTGATCTCGACGGTGCCAGGGACATCCTCGACCAGATGGCTGCCGCAGGCGTCGAGGTGGACGCCGACGTACGGTGGCAGGTCGCGATCGCCACCGGCCGTGCGGGACGGACCCAGGAGGCGCTGACCCTGCTCGAAGGGCTCCACGCCGACGGGTTCGACCCACCGCCCGAACGTGCTCCGATGGTGCTCGCGATCTACCTCGCCGCTTCGCGCTTCCGCGCTGCCCGTGCGGTGCTCCGCCAGATGGCGCAGCGGGGCCAGGCGGCCAACGACGCCGACTACCAGCGCATGCTCCGTGACTGCCTGGAGCGGCGAGCGATCAAGGACACGCGTGCGATCATCGACCTGATGCTGCAGGTCGGCAAGCGACCGGACCCGCGACTCGCGACGGAGCTCGTCGCGATGATCGCCCGTGCGGGGCACACCGAACGGGCGATGGGACTGCTCGCCCAGCTGCGTGAGGCGGGCATCGAGCTACCCGGCGACGTCCACACCGAGCTCCTGCTCGCGCACGCCAAGGCGGGGGATGCGGCGGCGGCGGAGTCCGCGTTGGCCGCGATGCAGGAGGCGGGCGCACACCCGACGAGCTTCCACCACAACGCGGTGCTCCAGGCGCGGATCGCCGGGAAGGACGTGGATGGGGCGTGGGCGAGCGCGCTGGAGCTCGCTGCCAGAGGTCGGATCCCCACCGGGGAGAACCTCGATGGGCTCATCGAGCTGAGCCTCGGAGCCCGGCGGCTCGCCGCGGCCAGCGGCGTGCTGGACTGGATGCTGATCCTCGGTGTGCCGATCCCGCCCCAGAAGGCGGCCGACGTCCTGTCCGGGCACCTCAAGGCCGGTGAGCTCGACGTGGCGCTCGGCCTGCTGCGGCTGATGTCGGCTGCGGGGGTCCCGATCGACCGGCGCACGGCACGGGACATCGTGGAGAAGCTGATCAGGTCCAAGCGGCTCGACGAGGGACGCCGACTGCTCGACGAACTGCGGACCAGCGGCACCCTCACCCACGGGCGTCACTACGGCTCCCTGCTCAACGCCCTCGTCGCCGCGAAGCGGACCGATGACGCGATCGAACTGCTCCACCAGATGCTGGAGCACGGCATCGCCCCGACGAGCGCGGACGCGTCCAAGCTGGTCGGGGGGCTGATCCGGTCCAGCAGGCTCGACGTCGCCGGCGCCCTGATCGCGGGGCTGCAGGCCGCGAAGGTCCCTGTCGACGAGCCCACGTACCGCGAGCTGATGTGGGCACACGCCAAGCGCGGTGAGCATGCGCCCGCGAAGGCGGTGTTCGACCAGATGGTCGCCGCGGGCATCACCCCGGACGAGCGGCACACCAAGGCGTTGGAGTGGGCGTCGGGCGAGACCAAGCGGCGGCTCCCCGGCGACGGCAGCGGATCCTCCGGGCACGAGGCTCAGCCACCGGAGGCGCCGCCCCCTGATCCAGCGTCGGTGTCCGAGGCCGCACCACCTGCTGGATCTGAGGTGCCAGCCGCCGAGCCCGAGACACCGGCGGCCGAGCCCGAGACACCGGCGGCCGAGCCCGAGACACCGGCCGTCGAGCCCGAGACACCGGCGGCCGAGCCCGAGACACCGGCCCCCGACCCCGAGGAAGCGCCGTCGGACGAAGCGTCGTCGGACGAAGCGGCACCTGCCGGGCCGGAGGAGGATCGTGCCGCGCCGGATCCCGGCGCCGA
>CAYVJT010000174.1:0-4557 GCA_964451855.1 uncultured Actinomycetota bacterium | reverse complement strand
CGCCGATCCCCCGGCTCCCCCACCCCCTGACGAGCAGACCTGACCTGCCCTTCCCCCCAGGGGCGGGCGGCCTCCGAGGTCGTCTGCTCAGCGGGTGCGCGCCGGCGAACCGCTCAGTTGCGTGCGGGCGAGTTCGGCGTACAGGCCACCGCGCGCGAGCAGCTCAGCGTGGGTGCCTCGTTCCACGATCCGGCCCTGGTCGAGCACGACGATCAGGTCGGCGTCGACGACGGTCGAGAGCCGGTGAGCGATGACCAGGCTCGTGCGGTCCCGTAGGGTCTCCGCGAGCGCGGCCTGGATGAGCCGCTCCGACCCCGTGTCGAGGTGGGCCGTCGCCTCGTCGAGGATCACGACCGCGGGATCCTTCAGCAGCACGCGAGCGATGGAGAGCCGCTGCTTCTCACCGCCCGACAGGCGGTAGCCGCGTTCCCCGACGATCGTGTCGTAGCCGTCGGGCAGGCGCTCGATCAGGTCGTGGATCCGGGCGGCGCGCGCCGCCTCCCGCACGTCCTCGTCGGGGGCATCCGGACGGGCGTAGCGCAGGTTCGCCGCGATCGAGTCGTGGAACAGGTGTGGGTCCTGGCTGACCACCCCGACCGCGTCGACCAGGGAGGTCATGGTCAGGTCGCGCACGTCGTAGCCGTCGATCAGGACGCGTCCCTCGGTGACGTCGTAGAGGCGTGGGACCAGCGACGACAACGTCGACTTGCCCGCACCCGACGGCCCGACGACCGCGAGCATGGTGCCCGGCGGCAGGTCGAGGTCGATGTCGCGCAGGATCCACTCGGACGCCTCCTCACCGTGCTCCGAGCGGGGGCCCTCCAGCGATGCGAGAGCCGATGGCCCGGCCTCGGGGTAGCGGAAGCTGACGCGCTCGAAGGTGACGTGCCCGCGCGGCTCGGTCAGCTCGACGGCGTCCTCGCGCTCGGTGATCGGCACGGGAAGGTCGAGCACCTCGAAGACCCGCTCGAAGCTCACCAGCGCCGTCATGAGGTCGACCCTGGCGTTCGACAGCTGCGCGAGCGGGCCGTAGAGCTGGGTCACCAGCAGCCCGAGCGCGACGACGTCGCCGACCTCGAGACCGCCGTCGATGACGATCAGCCCGCCGATCAGGTAGACCAGGCCCGTCGCCAGTGCCCCGACGAACCCGAGCGCGGCGAACAGCGTGCGCCCGGTGATCGCCTGCTTCACCCCGAGCTGGGCGACGCGGTCCGCACGATCGTGGAAGGCCGCCACCTCGTGGTCGATGCGCCCGAAGAGCTTGACGAGCAGGGCGCCGGCGACGTGGAAGCGTTCGGTCATCACCGTGTTCATCTCGGCGTTGACGCCCATCGCCTCGCGGGAGAGCACCTGCAGGCGGCGGCCGACGATCCTGGCCGGGATGATGAACAGCGGCAGCAGGGCGACGGCCACCAGGGTGACGCGCCACTCCAGGACCAGCATCGTGACCAGCGTCACCGTCACGCCGATCAGGTTGTCGACGATCCCTCCGAGGGTGCCGGTCAGCGCACGCTGTGCGCCGATGACGTCGTTGTTGAGCCGCGTGATCAGCGACCCGGTCTGCGTCCGAGTGAAGAACGCGATCGGCATCGTCTGCACGTGCCGGTACAGCAGCGTGCGCAGGTGGAGGATGAACCGCTCGCCGATCGATGACGACAGCCAGCGCTCCACCATCGACAGCGCCGCGATGGCCAACGCGATCCCGAGCATCGCGAGGAACAGCAGGACGAGCAGGGTCGTGTCGCCCTCGGGGATGGCGCGGTTGATGATCTCACGGATCACCAACGCCGGCACCACGCCGGCGGCCGAGGTGAGCACGATCAGGCCCACGAACGCGAGCAGCTTGCGGCGGTAGTCGCGCGTGAGCCCCCAGGCGCGTCGGGCGACCGCGCGATCGACCCCGCGACCCTTCAGCTCGTCGACGTCGCCCATCGGGCGCATCGGCATGCCGCCGTGTCCTCGCAACACTCGTCCTCGTCGTCGCTGGTCGATCGGGTGGTGGTCCCCGGCCTGGTGCCGGTGCGGGACGGTGGAGGTGGGGAACGCGGCGACGTATCCTCCAGCCGCATGGCCGTGCTCGCACCACGCATCCCAACGTCACGTGAGCGTCGGAGCCTTCCCGGATCGCTCCCGCTCGCAGTGACCTCCACCCTGCTGCTCGGGATCGGGTTCCTCGCGGGCGGTTCCGTACGCGCTGCCGCACGGGTCCGGAGGATGCGCGCACGGGGTCGTCAGGTGCCGGCGGTCGTCCACGATACCGCCCTGCCGGGGTCGGGCCCCGCACGACGGCTCGCGGTCGTCGGGGACTCGGCCGCCGCAGGGCACGGTCTGTCGGAGGCGCGGCAGGCCTACACCCACCTGGTGGCCTCGGAGCTGCACCACCGCGACGCTCGCGCGACGACCGTGACCAACGTCGCCGTCGACGGCGCCACGATCGGCGAGGTCATCGCCGACCAGCTCGACGCGGTTCGCGGCGCGGAGCTCGTGATCGTCGGCGTCGGAGTCAACGACGCGATCCGACGTCACCGCCCCTCCCGGGTGCGGCGCGAGATGGACGCGCTGTTCGCCGGGGTCCACGAGCGGGTCGCGCCGGGCGCGGCGATCGTGCTGATCAGCGCGCCCGATCTGTGCGTCGCGCCCGGGCTCCCGGCGCTCCTGCGGCCACCGCTCGGCGTGCTCTGCCGCAGTACCGCGCGGGCGCAGGCCGAGGTCGCGGACGCGTGGGGGGTGCCGGTCGTCGCGCTGCCGAGGCAGGTCCTGCCGCCGGAGGTGTTCGGCGACGACGGCTTCCACCCGGGCCCGGTCGGACACGCCAGGCTGGCGCAGGGGGTCCTCGCCCGGCTCGGTGAGCTCGAGCCGTCCGCGAGCTGAGGGGGTTGCCGGCCGCACCGGGCCGGGCGGTCGCTGCGTCCACGGGCCGGACCCGGCGCCCACTACGCTCGGCCGCACGTGCCACCGACCACCTCGAGACCTCCCGTGAGCGACGAGCCACAGCCCGACCTGACCGCCGGAGAGCGTGATCTGCTCGGGGGGTTCGTGACCGACGCCGACGGCGAGGTGTTCGCGCTCACCGACCTTCCCGAGGTCGTCAAGGGGGCGATGTTCGCCCGCTACTCGCGCTACGGCGGCTCGCTCAAGCGGCTCTTCCTCGATGAGTTCGCCGAGGACCTGGCGACCGAGGACCCGGCGGCACGCGCCGCGCAGCTCTACGACCGGATCTTCTCCGAGTACGGGGACGACTCGGTCGCGCAGCTCGGTGGGGCGCACGTCGCGATCGAGGACGTCTCGAACCTGGTCACCAAGCGGATCGAGTGGGGTCGCCTCGCCGCCTACCTCGAGCAGTCGACGCGCTACATCCCCTACGACACCAAGCCCGAGGGGCGCTACCGCTACCACCGCGACGCGGACATCATGACGGGCCCGCACGCCGAGGCGTACGTCACCGAACTGGACGCGATCTTCGACATCTACGCGGAGCTCGTCCCGGAGGTGCTCGCGTGGGTGCGTCAGCGTTGGCCCAAGGACGAGGCCACCTCGAGGTTCGTCTACAACAACGCGACCAAGGCCAAGGCCCTGGACCTGATCCGAGGTCTGCTCCCGGCCGCGACCACCTCCAACGTCGGGATGTTCGCGTCCGGCCAGTCCTTCGAGGGCCTGCTGCTGCGGCTCAGGAGCGACCCGCTCGCCGAGTCGAGGGAGCTCGCTGATCGGCTCCTCACCGAGCTGCGCAAGGTGATCCCGTCGTTCCTCACGCGGGTCGACGTCCCCGACCGCGGAGGCGCCTGGTCCGACCACATCGCCCGTACCCGGGATGCGACGCGGGCCCTGGCGCAGCGGTTCGTCAGCGGCGATCCGGTCCAGCCGGCGGACCTCGTGACCCTGGTCGACCACGCGCCGCGCGACCCCGTCGACGCCGAGGTGGCGCTGGTCACCGCGGCGCTCTATCCGCACGTCACGATCTCGGAGACGCAGCTGGAGGCGGAGGTCCGGACCTGGGGCGCGGAGCGGCGCGCCGAGGTGCTCCGCGCCTACGCCGGGGAACGCGCCAACCGACGGCACAAGCCCGGGCGTGGCTTCGAGCGGGTCTGGTACCGGTTCGACGTCCTCGGCGACTACGGCGGTTTCCGCGACCTGCAGCGCCACCGCATGCTCACGATCGAGTGGCAGGACCTCACCACCCGCCACGGGTACGAGACCCCGCCGGAGCTCGAGGAGGCAGGGGTCGTCCACCGTTGGCACGAGGCCCTGGAACGTTCGGCGGCGCTGTACGAGCGGCTCGTGCCCGACCATCCGGCCCAGGCGCAGTACGCGGTGTGCTTCGCCTACCGCGTGCGGTACGTGATGCAGATGAACGCACGCGCTGCCATGCAGATGCTCGAGCTGCGCTCGACCCCGCAGGGACACCCGCAGTACCGCAAGGTCGTGCAGGAGATGCACCGGCTGATCCGGGACGAGGCGGGGCACACCGCGGTCGCGGACGCGATGCGCCACGTCGATCACGGCGGCAGCGAGTTGGAACGGCTCGAGTCCGAGCGCGCTGCGGAGCGGCGTCGCGCG
>CAYVJT010000173.1:0-8173 GCA_964451855.1 uncultured Actinomycetota bacterium | reverse complement strand
ACGCTAGCAACTACCAGGGACCGTTGCGACGGAAACCACTCCTGGAGCACCCTGATCCAGTTCTGCGCTGGATCGACCTCGACCTGCAACGACGGCTGCTGGCCATCCGCCGCGTGCTCGTCCTGATCGGCGGTCAGCCCCAGTTCAAGGACGCGCCGAAGTCCGCGCGCGGGTTCCGCACGATCAGCATCCCGCCGCGGGTGACCCAGCTGCTCCACGAGTTGCGGACGTGGCAAGCCAGCCGACCGCAGCTCCGAGCCGTCCCGCCCGAGCAAGCGCTGGTCTTCGCCCGGCCGGACGGCGATGCGTGGCACCCCGACCACGTCACCTCCACCCTGCGGGAACTGGTGCGCGACAGCGGCCTCCCCCGCATCCGGCCGGTGCAGGATCTCCGCCACACCCAGGCGACGCTGCTGATCGGTGAGGGCGGCGTCAACGTCAAGGTCGTGCAAGAACGTCTCGGCCACCACTCCCACTCCTTCACCGCCGACACCTACCAGCACGTCATCCCCGGCATGGACGAGGCCGCCGCCACCCGATTCGACGACCTCGTGTTCGGCGGTGGTGAAGCCCAGCCGCCAGCAGACGGTCAGCGGTCGACCGAGGCTCCATAACCACGCGACCGCCCAGCCCACGTCAGCCGGTTCACAGCCGGACGCGGCCCGCATCGCCGACCGGTCCGAGCTCCTCATCGAGTTGTCAGCGAGAGCCAACCCGAGCCCGCAACGGTGCCGAGCAGCGCCACAACGAGACGTCACTGTACGGCTACCAGGCGGAGATGCGGTCCCCGGCACGGGCGACGTCCTCCACGGCCTTGTAGGCGGCGAAGTCCAACCCGATGTGGTTGGCGGCATCGGTCATCTTGTCGAGCCAGGACTCGGCATAGACACCTGCGACGACCCGGGTGTCACCCTCGAGCGTCGCCTTCGGCTCCCACTTGTCACGGATGCCGGGTCCCCACACGACGAGCAGCGGGATCACCTTGCGAGCTACTCCGCGTGCGTCGAGTTCCTCAGCGAGCTTGCGTGCGCGACGCTGAGCCTGGTCAGCCGCCCCGCGGAGGAATCGTCGCTCGCCGGTCGTCCACTTGGACTCGATGGCGTAGACCCTGCCCGGCCCAACGACGACGTGGTCGACGTTCTCACCTTCGAGCATCACGTCATGGATCACGCGCCACTTGCGTGTGTCGAGCTTCGCCAACTCCTCGGCGGTCCAGCGTTCGGCCTCAGGTCCCATCTGACGATGCGCGAGGCCCTGTCCGATCACGAACACGTAGCCGAATGTGGGGGCCGTGCCCAGGACACAGCCGGCCACGAACGCGGCGAATGTCGGCGACGCTGTGGTCCACAGCGGAAGCGTGCCAATGGCCACCACGAAGCCAACGTGGATCAGCAGCGCGATGGAGAGCAGCTTCCAGTTCTTCCTCGCCAACCGCCAGGCCTCACGCCGCAGCATCCGCCGGGCCCGTTTGCCTGCTCGGCGAACCTCCCCGAGACCGTTCCCCCGCATGTCCGTCCTCCGAAGCCACGAGCCAGTTCTGCTGGAGCGATCGTGGAGCTCGACGAGACCACCGCGTTCACCTTGCGGGAGACATCGGCTTCTGTGCCACATGGGTTGACCACGCGGACAGCTCACACCAGATCCGCAGGATCCGTCGGCTCCTCATCGCAGGTCCTCCCGTCGCTTCACACCCTCAAGGCCACCGCGGCACGCTCGCTCAGCGCCAGCTGCAGGTAGCGGACGTCGAACCGATCGATCCACTGCCGATCCTCGTGGGCAGTGGTGAGCGCTCGCCAACGGTCGATGATCTGCCGTAGGTCGAAGGTCGCGATCGATGTCGGGTCGTGCAGAAGCTCGCGGTAACCGATGACGGCTTCGACCCCACGGGCATCGAGGGGATGGTGCACGACGATGGGCACACCGAACTCGTACGGGCTGGCCTCGTCCTCGACCAGGGACGTCGCAAGCATGTGGTTGCGCCAGAGCTGGTTCCACCTCAGGTCGGTGACCTGCTCCCCCGACTCCGGAATCCACGGCGAGTCCGAACGCGACATCCAGCTGGCGTAGGCCGGTCGATGATCGATGCCGTAGCGCTTCTGAGAGAAGGGTTCGGTGAGCTTCGTTTCGATCGCGAGGAAACCGGGCGCCCCGTCGCCAGCACGCCGGACCTTCACGAAAGCGTCGAAGGACGTCTCATCATCGAGGTAGCGCGCCTTCGGCCCGGGTGCCCACTCGACCCGTACGTCCTCGACCTCGCCGACCACGTCTGGGAGCAACGCCGAGAACAGTGGGGTGGCCACATGGGGGCGACCGACGAACTGACCGAACAGGTTGAAGCACATCGGCTGGCTCGACAGCAGGTTGTGCAGGCACCGGTACCGGGTAACGCCACCACCCTGTGCGATCCGGTCTTGCACGACCTCCCATATGTGTTCGTTCAGGAAGTTGTCGCCCCGTTCGGCGGCTTCGACCTCGAGGTAGTTGCCGTAGGAGGCCGAGCTTCCCTCGTTTGGTCCGACGCCGTAGCCGACGTTGAGCACCGCCGCGCGGTACCAGCTCTGGTGCGCTCGCATCCGACGCCTGAACGCGTCGTCGCCGTCGTACTGCGGGCCGAGGACCAGCCCGCTGCCGTCATCACTCATCGTCCGCCCTCCGTCTGTGTGGTGGACACACGCCACGACCTCGTCATCGGGATGGACGATCCTCGGCTTCTGGACTCCGAGGCACCGTGGCTACCTGGCGTGTCGCACCGGCAGGAGATACTCGAGCATGGCTTCACCCTCCGTACAAGAGGATCCGGGATCTCCCGACGTCGAGGCCGCGTCGCGCGTGCCGGCTCCATCAACCGCACCGACACCGGTGCGGTGGCACAGCGTGTCCTCGACCCGGGAGTACGAGCGGTGTCCTCGCCGCTACCGCTACGCCTACGTCGAACGGCTACCCCAAGACCGCCACGTCCCGATCCCGTGGCGGATCGGGTCAGCGGTGCACGCCGCGCTCGAGGCGGCCTACCACATCAAGCAACACAGCTCGACCGTTCCCCTCGAAACGGGCGTACCGCGGGCCCTGGCCGCACTTCGCCGCAGCTGGGAGACGCTCGAGCTCCCCTGGGACGAACGGTACGGACGGGCAGCTCGCCAGGTCGTCCGAAGCCTGCGCGAGGACGTCCTACAGGTCGGTGAGGTCGTCGGGGTCGAGCTTGCCCTGGGCGATGAGCTCAGCTGCGGGCACCGGGTCGCGGGTTTCCTGGACCTCCTGCTCCGACGCGACGGATCGACGATGGAGATCGTCGATCACAAGGTGACGGGGCGACGAGCGAGCTCGGTCGACGTGGCCTCCGACTTCCAGCTCAACCTCTACGGCGCCCTGGTCAAGGTCCAGTGGCCGACGACACAGACGGTCCGGGCGACGCTGCACTACCCCACCGGCCCCGACCGGGTCACCGCCACCCTGTTCGACGAGGGCATGGCCGCGGCTCACGGCCGGGTCGAACGCACCGCCGAACAGGCAACCTCTGACACCAGCTTCGTTCCTACCCCAGGAGAGCACTGCAACCATTGTCCATGGCGCCCCCGATGCCCGGCGGGTTGATCTCAGTCCGTACCTCAGGTGACCACGAGGTCGGCGACGACCGCGGCATGGTCGCCTCCGAGGTCGATGGCTTCGTGGTAGAGGTGTTCGCAGGCCAGCGGCGTGATCTGCTTCGAGACGAAGATGCGGTCCATCCGGTCGAGCCCGAAGTCTCGGCCGGCGTCGAAGCCGCGGGCAATCCGACGAGGCTGGTGGTGTGGGCGCCGGATGAAGGTGGTGGCCAGCGGCCCATCGGGGCGCAGGTCCGCGAGTAGTCGTCGCCGGTGTGGGTCGGCGTCGATCAGCGCTCGGTGGACGTCAAGAAGGCCGTGGGACCCGTCACGATCCAGGAAGCCGTGCTCGGCAGCCCAAGCCTCGTCATGCTCGGCTGGGATGTCGGGACTGGGCGGGTCGAACCAGCTGTTGGTGTCGACGCCGACGATGACCGGGCCAGCAAGGGTCGACAACCAGGCCGACATATCGCGGTAGGCGCCGACCTTGGCAGGGCGACCTTCTCCGGCGGAGTTGGGCGCGCCCCAGCTGACCAAGGTCAGTGCGCTCCCAGCGACCTCGACGGTGGCGGCCAGTCCGCGTTCGGGGCGAGGGAGCTGCTCGATCACGGCGACGTCGTGGAAAGGCCATCGTGCCGCGATCATCGCACCGTGCGGGCGTTGATGCGGGGACGCGGTCAGGTCGAGGCCCACAGCACAGTGGTAGCGACCCTGCCACCGGTGGCTCCACTTGCGTGCCGAGGTGCGTGAGACACCAAGCAGCAGCAGGATGTCGGCGTTGACCCGTTCGAGCAGCGGCAGCTTGCGGTCGCCGCCGTAGCGCACGTCCCAGAGCATCACCCTCAGCCGCACCTTGACGACCTCATCCCCGCTCGCTGACGACGACTGACACAACCAGCAGGTGCCGGACGAAGCGCGTATCGGTCATCGACGTGCTGCCCGTCGGGCGTCGCGTTGGTGGTTCCAGACCGCATGGTCGAGGCGCAACACGTCTACAGCCAGCCGGTCGGCGGCGGCGAGCAACAGTGCTTGCGCTCGCTTCGCCCCGATGTTGCTCGGGTCGCCTGATCCGGGCCGACGCCCAGAGTTGAGGGCCTCGTCGACGAAGGCGCGGACCATCGTGTCAGCCTTGACCCCCGGATGGCCGAGCAGCATCAGGAAGTAGCTGAACGTGGCGTCTCCGACCCCGCGGGCGGCCACGAATGCACCCCACAGCTTGCTGAAGGTCGCTTGGTCGGCGAGCTTGTCCGTGACATCAGTTGCAGACGTCACCCCCACCTCAGTTAGGGACGAGGCCGTCTGATCGACGGCTTGCCACTTCGTCGGACGGTCTGAGGCGTTGCCAGGTACCCGTTGGTGGTTGATCCCGTGAAGTAGATCGAACCCCACTTGGCCGATCGCGGCTCGTAGTTCAGTAAGGTCGTCCAACCGATCCGCGTTCCCACGCAGCTGTTGCCACTCGGCCAGCACCCGATACACGCCCGTCGGCTCACGATGCTCGCCACCTGGGCTGCCGTAGCCAGCTCGCGCGGAGAAGATCGCATCGATCAACGCCTTCTCAGTCTCGCCATGCCACCCTCCCGGATGGGGTGCCAGATCGGTTCCGACGGTGTTGCGGATGTGGTCGACAGTGGCGTCGACTTCCTCACTCGGTGGATGATCAAGGCCGATGCCCAGCATGCTGCTGCTCCCGGTCGCTGCTTCGGCAGCCGTCACCGTAGGCGACGGAACTGACGAGGCGGAGTCGGCCGGACCGGCCGGAGAAGGAGGCTCTTCGTCTTCTTGCTCCTACGTGACGTATCGATGATGGACATCGTCGACCACAAGGTGACGGACCGACGAGCGGACGCGGTCGACGTTGCGTCCGACTTCCACCTCAACCGCTACGGCGCCCTGGTCAAGGTCCGTTCCGCTGCCGGGGAACACTGCGGCCACGGCCCATGGCGCCCCGATGCCCAGCGGGATGACCTCGTAGGCTGGGCATGCGAGGATGCTGCACCTGGATCAGGCCAAGGAGAGGCAGGTTGGAGGTCGCACTCTGGTCCGTCGTCGACGGAGTACCTCGACGCGTCGAGGCTCGACGGCAGTTCCTTGAGGTCGACCTCGAGACCTGGGTCGAGCAGCACCCAGAACTGGTGATGGATGGGATGACCTGGGTCGGTCGGCAGGTCGTCCTTCCCGACCGCTACCGCCTGGACCTCGTCGGTGTGACCCGCGAAGGGGAGCTCGTCATCACCGAGCTCAAGCGCGGCCACATCGACATCGGCACGCTCACTCAGGCGATGCACTACCTGCTCGCCATCGCGGCGATGGACCCCGATGCGTTCCTTCGCTGTCTCAAGCTCGATAACGACCAGCACGAGTCGCTCTCGACGGCGTTCAGCGAGGAAGGCGAGTTGGTGATCTCCTTGCTGCTCGTGGGCACGGGGAAAGCCCCTGGTCTGGATCGAGCCGCGAGCTTCCTCAGTGAACGCGGCCTCGATGTCCCGATCCGGATGGTGTCGTTCTCCGCCTTCGCGGACGATTCTGGACAGGACTTCCTCGCCCGGGAGATCGATGAACACGAACAGGGGCCGGACGACCTGACACCACGGCAGCGCAGCCGGAGAGCCGCGAGCGTCGAGCGGGTGCAGGAGCGTGCCCGCGAGCACGATGTCGGTGACGTGTTCGAGTTCGCGATCGATACGGCGCATCGGCTCGGTCTACGCGTCAAGCCATGGCCCAGGTCGATCACGATTGTCCCGCCGTTCACACGCGGACGCACCCTGCTCTACCTCTCCCCCCGCGAGCCAGGCCGGGTCCATACCGGATACCACGTGGATAACTTCACCTCGCTCTACGGCGCCGAGAAGACAGCCGTCGAGGCGGCGCTCGGCGAGAACTGGGCCGACCTGACCAGCGAGGACGCCACGCAGCAGATCCGACGGTTCGCCGAGCTCATGACTGAACTCCAGGCGGCCGACGATGAGTGACTTCGCTGCCTCCGCCGAAGCACGGTTCCACACGGCCATGCTCGATATCTACCGCGTAGCGAAGCGAGACCTGTCGTACAGCGCGACCCGGTTCCTCCAGCTGGTCGAAGCACGAGGTGGCGTGCAGGCCGCGAAGCAACTACTCAACGGTCCACCGTCGGACGGGTTCGCGACGTTGTGGGAGAAAGGTCGGCTCGACCTGTCGATGGAGGCGCACATCCTGGAACCGGAGTTCCGCGAGCTCTTCACCGAGGCCGAACGCCGTATCGCGGAGGACCGCCTCCGCCAGTTCGGCTACGACCCCTGACCTGTCGTCACGTCGTCGACCCGACGCACGAACAGCTCGAGCCCGTCTCCTGTGAAGGCGTCGTTGGTGTGATTGACGTTCCACAGGCTCGACTCGCGGATCGCGGGGCGATCTGCATGCAGACCGAGCCATCGAGGTGATGCCGGGTCCGCATGCGCGCGCCGGGCTCCTGACAGAAGAGCGATCAGATCGCGTTCGATCGACCCGCGCTCCTCCCGGTCCGGGACCGACAGCCAGAGGAACGGCATGGCACCGATGTGTTGTGACACCGCCTTCTCGAGCTCCGCTTCACGGTCTCGCACGTCTCGGGGCGTGCTGCTGCCTTCGCCCCAGGTGGGCGCGGCGCCCTCCCAGCCGTCTCGGTTGATCAGCGCTGTCCCGACATGGAGGCGGAACACCGACCCGCGGTGGTTGCCGCCACCCGGGTTGGTGCCGCCTACGTTGCCCCGGTGCTGCGAGAGTCGCTGCCACAGGGTGGTCCGGGAGCGCGCCGTCAACGCGTGGGTTCCGACGCGTACAACCCGAAGGGTCCGTCCGTCTTCCCGCCACTCGCCGTCCTCGAAGAACAGGTAGATCCCGTGTGAGGGCCAGGGCATCCGCCCGTGGCAGTCGCTGAGCCGTCGCCTGCCGCCAAGCTTGCCCTCGAGGACCTGCAGAGACGCGTAGAGCGTCTCCAAGGCATCATGCAGATCGGTCATGAAGTCGCTCGCCGGAACCGGACCCACCCCTGGCGGAGGTCCACGGCGTCGACGCGGTAGCCCGCCCCGAGCCAGGCATTGGCCTGGGTGTGTCCCCCGTTCGCCCACCAGGGACGGTGCGTGCGGGCGGATGGTGGCAAGTCACGCCCGATCGCTGACTCGATGTCCTCGAAGGCCATCGTCACGGTGTCGTCTTCGGCCTCGCTGAGGAGCTTCGCAAGCGGCGCGTACCTTCCGCCACGTTGGCGCTCGGCCTTCGGGAGCTTGGGCGTGACGCTGCTGGACGAGCGCCGCTTCCCGACAGCCTCGCGATCTGCGCTCCCTCGACCTCCGTACCACGACAGCTGCACCCCGAGCGACATCCCGGCCGTTGGCTGCTCGATCCGAGCCCCAGCGGCACGGAGCCCGTCAACGAGTCCATGGTCGGCGTAGTCGGCGCCAGCATGGATCTCGAAGGTGACCCCGTCGAGCGAGCCCAGTTCTTGCCCGAGAGCTTCCAGCACGTCAGCCGCCCAGTCCCGCCGCTTCGGCCGTGGCACGTCCGCCATCGCGAGGTCAGACGGCTCCACGATCTCATCGGGACGGAGCAGACCGTGGAGTGCCGAGAGGATGACC
>CAYVJT010000172.1:1552-8200 GCA_964451855.1 uncultured Actinomycetota bacterium | reverse complement strand
GCGCGTTTCGTGGGTCGTGCAGCGTGGGGTGCACCCGTGCACCTCGCGCTTCACACCTCGCGGTTCGCACCTCGCGGTTCGGCGAGGTTCCCCGGTTCGGTGAGGTCCAGCTCGCGATCCCGCCGTGGGTGAGGCCCAGACCGGTGGCCGTGCGGTCAGCCGTTCGAGGGATCGAGGACCCGCTGCATCGCGAGGAGCTTGAGGCGGGTCTCCTCCAGCTCTGCCTCGGGGAGGGAGGCGCCGACCACGCCCACGCCGGCGAAGAGCCGGGCACGGGCGCCCTCGAGCTGCGCGCACCGCAGCGCGATGCCCCACTCGCCGTCGCCGTCCGCGGTGGTCCAGCCGACCGGGGCGGCGTACCGGCCGCGGTCCATACCCTCCAGCTCGCGGATCAGCTCGAGCGCCCGGAGCCGGGGGGTGCCACCCACCGCGGCGGTCGGATGCAGCTCGGCCACCAGCTCCAGCGAGCTCGCGGGCCGGTCCAGCTGTCCCGAGAACGTGGTCGCCAGGTGCTGGACGTTGTCGAGCCGCAGGAGCCGAGGTTGCGGCTCGTAGGACAGGTCGGCGCAGCGCGGACCGAGCACCTCTCGGACGGAGTCCGCCGCGAGCTCGTGCTCCCACCGATCCTTCTCGGAGTCCAGCAGACCGGCGCCCAGCGCGGCATCCTCCGCCTCGTCGTCCGCCCGGCCGACGGTCCCGGCGAGGACCCGCGACGTCACCGCAGCCCCTTCCCGTGATAGGAGCAGTTCCGGGGTCGCGCCGACCAGCCCGTCGACGACGAAGGTGTGGCAGCGGGGGAAGCGGGCTGTCAGGCGGCGTGCCAGGTCGAGCTGATCGAAGACCTCGCGGGACCACACGGCGACGTCGCGGGCGAGCACGACCTTGGTCGCATCCCCCGAACGGATCCGCTCGATCGCGGTCGCCACCGCTTCGAGCCAGCGCAGGTCGGGATTGGACGAGCCCGCGTACCGGGGACGGTCCCTGGCTACCGACGTCGTCGATGTCGTCGGCGTCGTCGCGGCATCGCGTGGGGGAGGCGCGGGTGCGGCCCCCTCCGGGTCGATCGTCGTGATCCACGACCGGTCGTCGCGGCGCCCGACCACCACCCGCGGCACGGTCAGCACAGACCCGGGCGCATCCGCGTCGAAGGCGAAGGAGCCGATCCCCACGAGACCACCCCCGGGCACCCCCACCTCGTCCGCGACCTCCGCATCGGCGGCGAGGTGGCGCAGCTCCTCGTCGGCGCGCGCGAACCGGCCTGGTCCGGGACCGGGCTCGATGCGGACGGCGGCTCCCCACGCGACCAGTCCCCCGCCGTCGCGCAGCCAGGCCAGCGGGGCGGGGTCAGGGGTCAGGTCCAGCAGCGGGCGCGTGTCCTCGAGCCGGGTCGTGCGGACGCGGAGCCTCACCCTCCGGTCCCACCGACCTCGGTGCCGCTGCGGCCTCCGGTCCCACCTACCTCGGAGTCGTCGTGGCCTTCGGTCCCGCCGACCCCGGAGCCGCCGTGGCCCTCGGTCCCGTTGCCCTCTGCGAGCTCGTCCGCCAGCCGTGCGGCGGCGGTCGCGAGCAACCGGCGTCGCAGGTGGTGCGCCACCAGGTGTTCGGTCGCCGGGAGCATCCGCTGGTAGGCGGTGACGAGCCGCTCGGCCGCCTCGTCGTCCGATCCCGCGGTGCCACGGACCGGATCGCGGACGAAGCGCAGGAAGGCCTCGACGGCCGGCTCGGCGATCGCGGCCACGGCCTCGTCCGTGCGGCGGGCGATGTCGAGCAGCTCGCCGAGGGGCAGGCCGGCATCGAGCAGGGTCAGCCCCGAACGGACCGCCTCGACGTCCGCGGGGGAGTAGCGCCCGGTGCCATCAGCGTCGAGGTGGTGGGGGAGCAGCAGCCCAGCGCGCTCGACGGCTTCGAGGAGTGCGCGGGTCGTGCCGACCTCGGCCGCCAGCGCGTCGAGGTCGAAGGGCGCCTGCTCGTCGTCGGCCATCGCCCCGGCCAACGCGGCATCCGGTGCGTCGAGCGCGGCGACGTGGTCCTCGGCCTCGGCCCTGCGATCGTCGGTCATCTGCCTCGCACCTCGGGAGCTCGACGACGTCGTGGGCGGTCGTTGGGGGTGGACGCAACCACCTCGAGGTCGCAAGGCTACGGCACGCGACGACCGTGGCCGGAATGGCCACGGTCGTCCGCCGTCCCCGCGTCTGGTTCAGCCGATCAGCGGCCGAAGCGCCGGCGCTTGCCCCGCGCGGTGAAATGGCTCCAGTCGAGCGCCTCGCCGCTGGCCCGGGCGTCCCTCTCGGGCGTGGCGGGCGAGCCGCTGCCGCCGGCGGGCTCCTCGGTCGCCGGGTAGGGCAGGTGGGAGACGGTCGCGAGCGGCCCGTCGGCGTCGGCCTCGCCTTGCTCGGCCGCCCGATCCTGCGTAGGCGCTTCGTCACGTGGCGCGGGCTTGCTCGGCGGTGCGTCGAAGAGTGCAGCGAGCTCGGCGATCGCCTCGAGGTCCTCGCTGGAGCGCTTGGCCGGTGTCGGCTTGGAGGCCGGTGCGGACCCGGCTGCCTCGGCCACGGGTGCGTGGTAGACCTCGGGCTCGTCGTCGGACGAGGAGGACCCAGCCGCCTCGGCCACCGGTGCGTGGTAGACCTCGGGCTCGTCATCCGACGGTCCGGACCCGGCGTGCTCGGTGCCGTGGGCCGACGGCGCCGGGGCAACCGCAGGCCCGGTGGCGGCCCGCTCCTCGGTGCGTGCGTCGAGGTCGGTGAGCGCGTGGAGCTCGAGCATCAGTTCATCGTTATCTGCTTCGTCGTCGCCGGGCGCATCCTCCGAGGCCACCGAGATGGGCCGGATGTCGCGGGGCTCGGCCGGCGCTTCCTCGACCTGCGCCGGAGGCTCGATCATCACGGACCAGGGCTCGGGCTCGTCGGGGTGGGGCTTGTCGTCACCGATGGCCAGCTCGATGCGCTGGCCAACGTTGCCGACGACGTGGCCCTCTGGGCAGATCCCGTTGGGGTCGAGCACGACCGCCATCTCGCAGTCTGGACAGTGCACGCGGGCCACGATGGTCTCCTGGTCTCACTGGTCTCAGTCGGGTCTGATCAGGTGGGTCTGAGGTGGTCGGCGGATGGCGATCCGTGTCTGCCGTCGTCTCTGCCGTCGTCGGGGGCGAGATCGCGAGGGGTAGCCTGGCGCCGAGCGTCTCTCTACCGAGAGCATCGGCCAAGACCTCCCGACTGTTAAGAGCTAGCCGACGAATCAGGACCTACGACCTAGCCCCCTGGGCCGCTTCTCGGAGCGCCGGGCGGTCTCCGCGCAGCTGGTCACCTGACCGTCGGGGGCACCGCGAGGACACGTGAACGTGACCACCCCCACGCCGACCGGTAGCGCCGGCTCCGAGCTTCCCGCCGCGGGCCGTGACGGCAAGCAGGCGGCGCTCGTCCAGGCGATGTTCGATCGTGTCGCGCCGCGCTACGACCTGGCCAACGCCGCGTTGTCGTTGGGGCAGGACGCGCACTGGCGCCGGGTCACCGCGATCGCGGCACGGCCGATGGACGCCCACGTCCTGGACGTCGCCGCGGGGCCCGGCAACGTCGCGGTGGAGTTGCGCGACCGCGGCGCCGAGCACGTCACCGCCCTGGACCTGTCGTACAACATGCTCGCGGAGGGGGCTCGTCGCGGCCACGACGGGATCAGCTGGGTCAACGGCGATGCCATGACCCTGCCCTTCCCGGACGCGAGCTTCGACGCGGTCACGATCTCGTTCGGCCTGCGCAACGTGCCAGATCCCGAGCACGCGCTCCGCGAGTTCGGCCGGGTCACCCGGCCCGGGGGCCGACTCGTGGTGTGCGAGTTCGCCGCCCCGATCCGGCGCCCGTTCCGGGAGGTCTACCAGCGCTACCTCGTCGGCCTGCTGCCGCAGATGGCGCGCGTGGTCTCCTCGTCGGCGCCCGCGTACCGCTACCTCGCGGACTCGATCCTCGCGTGGCCCGACCGCGCGGTCGTCGCGGGCTGGCTCGTGGCGGCGGGGTACCACGAGGTCGCGGTCAAGGACCTGGCCGGCGGCATCGTGGCCGTCCACCGGGGCTTCCGTGTCGAAGCATGAGGGCGGGCTCGGCAGCGACGAGCGCGCCGTGCCCGTTCGCGCCGCACCGGTCCACCCTGCATAGGGTTGGGGTGAACCGCTAGGCTGGCTCGTGAAGAACTTCACGAAGCATCGCCACGAACCGTCGCCACGAACCACCATCACGAACCGCCCGACGAGCCGGGTGAGGCAGCAGACCGTCGTTGCAGGGCCCTGCGGGTACCGGCAGCGCAGCCCTACCTTCGAGGAGCGCCGATGACCTCCGTGCCGACGCTCGGACCGGTCGAGCGAGCAGACGTGGTCGTCGTCGGCGCGGGGCCCGGTGGCGCCACGGCTGCGGCCAACCTCGCTGCTCGCGGCCACGACGTGATCGTGCTCGAGAAGGACCGGTTCCCGCGCGACAAGGTCTGCGGCGACGGGCTCACCCCCCGGGTGGTCAAGGAGCTGCTGGACCTCGGTCTCACCGACGAAGCCCACGGTCGGATCGACGGCTGGGCGACCCAGCGGGGGCTGCGCATCCACGGGGGATCGACGGTCATGGAGCTGCCCTGGCCGCAGCTGGACGACTGGCCCGGATGGGGGGCGACCGCGACCCGCAAGATCTTCGACGAGACGCTGGCGCGCCACGCGCAGTCCCGGGGTGCGCAGCTGTTCGAGGGCGTGGCGGCGACCGGGCCGGTGTGGCGCGATGGCTCCGAGTCCAGGGTCGCCGGTGTGGGGTGGCGTGACGGTGACGGCCGGCAGGGCGAGGTGCTCGCCCCCGTGGTGATCGCGGCCGACGGCGCGGGGGGCCCGCTGGCCAAGCACCTCGGCTCGCCGCGCCGCACGGATCGTCCGATGGCGGTCGCGGCACGCACCTACTACCGCTCCCCCCGCGCCGACGACGAGTGGATCAGCTCCTTCCTCAACCTCACCGACGCAGAGGGCACCCTGCTCTCCGGGTTCGGGTGGGTGTTCCCGTTGGACGACGGCACGATCAACGTCGGGCTCGGCCTCCTGTCCACCTCCGAGGCCTTCCGCAGCGTCAGCTACCGCAAGCTCTTGAGCTCCTGGACCACGGGGATCGCCGAGGAGTACGGCACCACGGAGGCCAACCGCACCGACCGGATCCGGTCGGGTCCGATCCCGATGGGGTTCAGCCGCACCCCGCTCCACCAGCGGGGGGTGCTGCTCGTCGGGGACTCGGGCGGGATGGTCAACCCCTTCAACGGCGAGGGCATCTCGTACGCGATGGAGGCCGCTGCCCTCGCCGCCGACGTCATCGACGGCGCGATGGCCACCAAGCGCACGAGCGACCTCGCTGTCTACGACCGCGCGCTCCGCCAGCGCTGGGGCGGTTACTACACGCTCGGCAAGGTCTTCGCCGAGCTGGTCGGCAACCCGCAGGTCATCCACCTCTGCACCACCTACGGGATGCCCTACCGCCCGTTGATGGAGCTGGTCTTCAAGCTGATGGCGCACCTGACCGACCGCGAGCCGTCCGACGCCAAGGACGTGATCCTCAACACGCTCCAGCGACTGGCCCCCGCCGCATGATGCCGCCGGCCGCTATTCCTCCGCGTCAGGGCAGCGTCCGAGCTGGCCGGACACGGGTGCGTCTTGCGGGTCGTCGTGGGCCACCCCTACCGTTCACCCACGTCCGACCGCGCGGCGCGATCAGCCGAGGAGCTCGCGTCGTCCGGCCGCCCACCGCATCCGACCGCCGCACCCCCGTGCCGGCCTGAGACGAGGATCGCGCCACCGTGTTGTCCGAGTACCTGCCGATCCTGATGCTGTTCGTCCTCGCGACCCTGTTCGCGGTCGGCTCGGTCGGGATCAGCAGCCTCATGGGCCCGCGGGTGCCCAACCCCACCAAGCTGGGTGCCTACGAGTGCGGCAACGAACCGCTCGCCCGTGTCCGCGAGGTCCGGTTCCCGATCAAGTTCTACATGGTGGCGATGCTCTTCCTCGTCTTCGACATCGAGGCCGTCTTCATCTTCCCGTGGGCGGTGGTGTTCCGCGAGCTGGGATGGTTCGGCCTCGGCCAGATGGCGCTGTTCATCGCGATCCTGGGCGTCGCCTTCGTCTACGAGATCGGACGAGGAGGCCTCGAGTGGGACTAGAGAGCAAGCTCCCCAACGGCATCCTGCTCACCAACGTCGAGCGGATGGTCAACTACAGCCGCTCGACCTCGCTGTGGCCGGCGACCTTCGGGCTGGCCTGCTGCGCGATCGAGATGATGGCGACCGGCGGACCGCGCCACGACATGTCGCGGTTCGGGATGGAGGTCTTCCGTGCCTCTCCCCGCCAGGCGGATCTGATGATCGTCGCGGGCCGCGTCTCCAACAAGATGGCGCCGGTGCTGCGCCGCATCTACGACCAGATGTCCGACCCCAAGTGGGTCCTGTCGATGGGGGTGTGCGCGACCTCCGGCGGCATGTTCAACAACTACGCGCTGGTGCAGGGTGTGGACCACGTCGTGCCGGTCGACATGTACGTGCCCGGCTGCCCGCCCCGACCGGAGATGCTCCTCGACGGGATCCTCAAGCTGCACGAGAAGATCCGCCACGAGACCTTCGAAGAGCAGGGAGCGAAGGCATGAGCGG
>CAYVJT010000172.1:0-1452 GCA_964451855.1 uncultured Actinomycetota bacterium | reverse complement strand
ATGAGCGGGGTGTCGGGTCCGAAGAGGAGCGACGCCGAGGTACCCACGCCCACGCGTGGGCTCGCCGGCGAGCCGCTGGCGCTCGAGGACATCGAGCGGCACGTGCAACGGCGCTTCCCGAACGTGGCCACCGAGATCGCCAACGGTGAGCTCACCTTCCACGCCACTGCGGACGACCTCGTCGAGCTGCTGACCTTCTGCCGCGACGACGATGAGCTGTCCTGTGAGATGCTCTCGGACCTGTCCGGGGTGCACTGGCCCTCGGGCGAGCACGTGGTCGAGCGCCAGCCCTCGACCACCGGCTGGCCCCAGTACCGGAGCGACCGGGAGCAGGGGGTCATCGAGGTGCTCTACATGGTGCGTTCGGTGACCCGCAACCACGTCTTCCGCATCTCGGTCGGCGTGGACGACACCGAGCCGCGGCTGCCGTCCGCGACCGACGTCTACCCGACGGCCAACTACCACGAGCGCGAGGTCTACGACTTCTTCGGGGTCGAGTTCGAGGGCCATCCGGAACTGACCCGGATCCTGATGCCCGACGACTGGGTCGGCCACCCCCACCGCAAGGACTACCCCCTCGGCGGCGTGGACATCCCCTACGAGAACGACAGGTTCATCCCCCCGCCCGACGAGCGCAGCATCCGGGAGGTGGTCGAATGACGACCACGGAGCCCGCCGCTGGGGGCGCGCTGCCGGAGGACGACGACGTCTTCGTCGAGGGCGCCGACTGGGAGGAGGTCGTCGACGCGGTCGAGGACGAGACCCTCACCGTCAACATGGGCCCGCAGCACCCCTCGACCCACGGGGTGCTGCGGCTGGTCCTGGAGCTCGACGGCGAGACGGTCCGCGGCCTCAAGCCCGTCGTCGGCTACCTGCACACCGGCATCGAGAAGAACGCGGAGTACCGCACCTGGGTGCAGGGCACGACCTTCTTCACCCGGATGGACTACCTGGCACCGTTGTTCAACGAGCTCGCCTACTGCCTCGGTGTCGAACGGCTGCTGGACATCGAGGTACCCGAACGCGCCCAGGCGGTCCGGGTGATCATGACCGAGTTCAACCGGATCGCGAGCCACCTCGTGTGGCTGGCCACCGGCGGGATGGAGCTCGGCACCACCACGGTGATGACCGCCGGGTTCCGTGAGCGCGAGCACGTCCTGGACCTGTTCGAGTCCCAGTCCGGCCTGCGGATGAACCACGCCTACATCCGTCCGGGCGGGCTGGCGCAGGACGTCACCGAGGACTTCGCCGACCGGTGCGAGGCCCTCCTCGAGCTGCTCCCGAGGAAGATCGGGGAGTACGAGGACCTGCTCCTCGAGAACCCGATCTGGAACGACCGGCTGCGCGAGGTGGGTGTGATCACCGCGGAGCGCTGCTACGAGCTCGGCATCACCGGCCCGCTGCTGCGCGCCGCCGGCGTGCCCTGGGACCTGCGCAAGGCCCAGCCCTACT
>CAYVJT010000171.1:0-8226 GCA_964451855.1 uncultured Actinomycetota bacterium | reverse complement strand
GGCCTAAACCTGATGTCGCTCATCACCGTGATTGCGAGCGGCGCGTCGGTCGGGCACGCCCGTCCATAACAACACGGCTGCGGGCGCACCCGCTGCAGCTACATCACCGCAGTGGCTTCGTGGGCCCGAATCGAGTGATCCGGGCCCGCATAGTCGCTCAACCGGGCCCGCGGCATCGGGAACGGCGTTCAGCCCGGCGACCGTAATCGTGACACCGGGCGGCTGCCGTCGGCCAGAGTGCCAGTGCGCTGCTCACGTCGTCTTCGCCGCGCGTATGAGCAGGAACTCCCAGGTGGTGCGATAGGCGCCATCGTCGGCCTTGTTCGTCGCGTCGATCGCGGCCTCGAAGGCAGTGAAGGCCTCCTTCCAGCCGCCGAGCTCCTCGAGCGCTCGACGTGCCCGGATGAACCCTCCCGAGGTCTCGAAGACGAACGCCTTGAACGCCTCGACGGAAGGAAACTCGACCCCAAAGTCGCGATGCTCGAAGCTCAGCGTCACACCCGCGGAGTCGAACAACTCGCGGACGTGGGCAGGGTCACCCCACCGGATGAACGGAGTCACGAACGTGTCAGGCGGCGAGGGCAGCCGCGTCAGAAGTGTGGAGAACACGGTGTCGTTCGCTCCGCCAGGCGGCCATGCCGTCAGCGCGATGACCCCTCCCGGCCGACACACCCGAACCAGCTCGCCGGCGACGACTTCGTGCCGCGGGGCGAAGATCGCTCCGAAGCTCGACAGCACCACGTCGAAGCTCTCGTCATCGACCGGCAGATCCTCCGCATCTCCCAGGCGCAGGTCGACATCGACACCAGCGATCGCAGCGCGGGCACGAGCCTCATCGAACCACGCCTCGGTGATGTCGACACCGACGACCCGGGCGCCAGCCTGGCCGGCCAGCACCGCAACACTGCCCGACCCCGTCGCGACGTCCAGCACCCGCTGGCCCTCGGTGACCCCGACCGCCTCGACGAGTTGGCGTGCTCCCGGCTCGAGGAGCTGTCCCACGGGCGGGTAGTCACCTTCCGCCCACACCTGACGCTGGACGGCCTTGAACTCATCGAGGTTCATCGCATCCTCGCCCTTGCTGCTCGTCAACCCTACACAGCCGCCCCGGCACCGGTAGCGTCCCCAGGCCAGCCGACACCTGGGATGACAGCGCCCAAGGCAGTCACGGACGGCCGGAGCGAGCCGGGGGACAGCCACCTGACCCCTGACGGACAGGGAGGGAACTCGCGATCCACGAACGGCGTCGAGGCAGCATCGTCGCCGACCGTCTCCCTTCACGATGGAGCTGATGGAGCCCATCACCGTGATTGCGGGCGCAGGTCCGGGGAGTCGGAACCGCCCGTAGCTGATCTGCTGCCCCCGTGTGAGCGCGTTCGGAAGTGGTCGGGCTCCGACCGTGGCATGAGGCGGTCGTGGCACGTCGACTCGTTGGGCTGGAGGGAGCAGGTTGTCGCCCCACGGATCGTTTCTAACGATCAGGACTGGGGTCTACTTCGACGCTCGTCGTGAGCCCTTCGCTCGAAAGTGCAGCCAGCGTCCGAGGCCCACGCCTGCACCGATTGCGATGAACATGCCCCACGCTCGAAGCCTGTCCAGCTCGTAAGGAGCCAGCAGGACCAACAGGGCGACCGAGATTAGGCCGCCGATGATCCCCGCGATCAACGGGTGCAGCCTGTCGAGGTCACGCAGCGACGATCTGATCGCGTTCATCTCGTTTCCCGTCATCCTCACCCGCGAGTGTGCCGGACTGTAGATGGATGTGCCGTCCGGCCCCCCCGAGTCGCACGTCTGCCAGCACAACACGTCCGTTGGTGGCTCCCGCCGGCCGACGCCATCACCGTGACGATGGGCGGGTCGACACGTGGATCGGGCCGCGCGACACTCGCCATGCGATGCCGGCCGGCTCGCGGCTCGGGCGCGCCTCGCGCGGAGGCCGTCAACGTTCACTCGACTGTTGAGGCTCTACCGGTAGAGCAGGAGGTGGTTCCCGTGCCGATGCCCCGATGGTGGACGCAGATCAACAAGCGGGTCTTCAACCCCGCAGAGTTGCGTCGCGGCACCCGGCCCGTTCTGGCCCATGTGGGCCGCTCCTCTGGGGCGACCTACCGCACGCCACTCGATGCGCATCCCGTCGACGGTGGCTACGTGTTCATCCTGGTCTACGGCTCCCAGTCAGACTGGGTCCGCAACATCATGGCGGCCGGACACGCCCGCCTCACGGTCGGCAAGCGAGACATCGACCTCACCGCACCGCGGCTGATCTCCGGACAGGAAGCGTGGGCGGCCATCGGGGAGGGCGTCAAGCGACCTCCAGGCTTCCTGCGCATCGACGAGTACCTGCGTATGGATCTCGCGAACAGTTGAGGCCACCGTTGACACCAGCGACCTGCCCGATGCGGGTGCAAGTTCTTCGACCGAGACGAAGCCGTGATTTCGGTCGTGTCGACTTCGACGCCTACCCGCGCATAGTTCCACCAGCGGCTCGCGGCCTCATGCTCAAGACAGGAATCCAGACCGGGGCGCTCCGAGCCTCCCAGTGGACGCGATCACGCTGCTCTGCTCGGCTTCGGGGAAGGTGGGAGGAGACGGTTCGATGACCAGCAGCGATGTGTGGGACGAGGAGGTCGCGTCTCGCTACGACGCTGCAACGGCCAGGATGGCGAGCGATGAAGCATTGCGCCCGACCCTCGACCTGCTTGCCGACCTCGCCGACGGCGGCCGTGTCCTCGAGTTCGCGATCGGCACCGGGAGGGTCGGCGTCCCGCTGATGCGTCGAGGCGTCGACGTCGCTGGGGTCGAGCTATCTGCACCGATGGTGGACCAGCTACGGCAGAAGGCGACGGCCGAGGAACTGCCGGTCGTCATCGGAGACATGGCTACGGCCGAGGTGCCCGGCCAGTTCTCGCTGGTGGTGCTGGTGTTCAACACGATCGGGAACCTGTGCACCCAGGAGGAGCAGGTCCAGTGCTTCGCCAATGCTGCACGACACCTGACGCCCGGCGGACGGTTCATCATCGAGGTCGGTGTCCCGCCACTGCGCCGCCTACCGCCGGGCCAGATCGCTGTCCCGTTCGACCTCTCGGCGGAACACGTCGGGTTCGACACCTTCGACATCGTGACACAGCGTGCGGTGTCCCACCACTACAGCCGGCTGGACGACGGCACCTTCCGCTACTCGCCCCACAACTACCGGTTCGTGTGGCCATCGGAGCTTGACCTGATGGCGCGCCTGGCCGGGATGACCCTCGAACACCGATGGGAGGACTGGGACCGCGCGCCGTTCACGGCCGACAGCGAACGACACATCTCCGTGTGGCGCCTGCCCGGAGATCGGTAACGCAACGTTCGCTGAAGTTCGAGTGCCATGGCGGACGTCGTCACTCAACCCACGCGAGACCGAGACTGTGGGCGGTCCACCGTGCTCGTCGTCGCGCCCATAACCGACCACGGCAACGGGAGTTCCGACTACCGGATGTTCGTGCGCTTCAAGGCCGCCGATCGCCCCGCTGGCGTCAGCTGCTGCGCACCGGTTAGGTAGGGGGCACGCTACGGACGACGCAGACCCGGGGAGGCCCGAATGGATCGCACGAGGGGAGCTGGTGTAGCCGCGGAGGCGAGAGGCAGGAGCGGGTGACCGAGACCGTGGGGAGACAGAAGGGAGACGGGTCGGTGCGGTTGGCGGACCTGTTGGCGGGGTTGTCTCGGCTCGCCGATCTCGGGTTCGGGCTTCCGGCCGGTGATTCGATTCGGTCGGCGGCCCTGGCTGCCGTCATGAGCAGGTCGCTGGACCTGCCGAACGACGACGTCCGCGCATCGATGTACACCGCCCTGCTGCTGCATGTCGGCTGCGTCGGCTACACCCACGAGTCCGTGCGGGTGTTCGGCGACGAGTTCGTCATGAACCTTGCTGCTGAACGAACCGACCGGGACGACCCGCGTGACATCGCCAGAACGCTGGTGCCAGCGTTGATGCGGGGGCGCCGAACGCGAGACCGGCTCCGACTCGCCGTCACCGCGGTCCTCCGGGGGCCAGCACTTGGGCGCGGCTACGACACCGTGACGTGCGAGGTGGGACGCGATGCTGCGCGGCGGCTCGGCCTGTCTGAGGAGGTGCAGCGCAGCGTCTACCACTCCTCCGAGTGGTGGAACGGCAGGGGTGTTCCGGCCGGCCTGGCCGGTGACGACATCCCCATCGGTGCGCGGGTGGCGGCTCTGACCGGTGCTGCGGTGCTGCTGGACACCGTTGGCGGGACCGACCTGGCGGTGGACGCCATTCGGCGCCGCCGTGGCGGCATGATCGACCCTGGCCTGGCGGATCACTTCGCCAGCCGCGCCGACAGGCTGCTGGGTGAGGTCGACGGCACCGGCCCGTACGAGCTCCTGCTCGAGGCCGAACCCCCGCCGGTGGCGTGCGTGCTCGATCCGCAGCTGGTCGACGTCGCGAAGGTGTTCGGCGACCTCGCCGACCTCAAGACTCCCAGCAGCTACGGCCATTCGAGCGGCGTGGCGGCCTTGGCCCGTGACGCCGGACAGGAAGTCGGGCTGGGCATGTCCGACCTGACCAACCTCGAGGTGGCCGGCCACCTCCACGACGTCGGCCGGGTCGCGATCTCCAACCTGGTGTGGGAGAAGCCCGGCCCCCTGACCGCGCCCGAATGGGAACAGGTGCGACTGCACGCTTACCACTCGGAGCGGATCCTGGCCGGTTCCAAACGTCTCGCGCCGCTGGCACGACTGGTCGGCTCCCACCATGAGCGGTGCGATGGCAGTGGCTACCACCGCGGGGCGACGGCCTACGAGCTGTCACTGCCAGCCCAGGTGCTCGCGGCAGCCGACGCGTACCAGGCGATGATCCAACCGCGGCCATACCGGGCGGCCCTCGCGCCTGAGCAGGCCGAACGGGAACTGCACGACGACGCCCGCAGGGGCCGGCTGGGTATGGATGCGGTCAACGCGGTGCTGGCAGCCGCGGGCCACGACACGCCCGAGATCCGACGCAAGCCGCCGGCAGGGCTGACCGGGCGCGAAGTGGAGGTGCTGCAGCTGGTCGCCGAGGGCTGCAGCAACCGTCAGATCGCCGAACGGCTGATCATCTCCCGTCGCACCGCGGAGTTCCATGTCCAGCGGATCTACCGCAAGATCGGCACCGCGAATCGCGCCTCGGCGGCCATGTTCGCGATGGAGCACCACCTGCTCGGCAAAGACCAGTAGAACTACTGGTGCGTCCTCGTTCGTCGATCGGCCATGCTCGACGTGTAGTCGACACCGAGGCGCGCACCATGCAACCCGACCGGATGCACGAGGCCATGTCACCCGACGGCACCCGCATCGTAGGAGGCGTCCACGGCCACGGGCCGCCACTCGTGCTCGTCCCGGGCGGGCCGGCCGACGGGGAGACGGGCTGGCTGGCCCTGCTGCCCTCCCTCTCAGACCACTTCACCTGCTACACGATCAACACCCGTGGCCGCGGGCCCAGTGGCGACCACCCGGATCACTCACGCGCACGGATCGTCGAGGACATCGTCGCGTTCGTCGAGAGCATCAGCGACGCGGTCCTCCTGTTCGGCCACTCCGCTGGTGGCACGCACGCGCTGGAGGCAGCCGCGAACACCACGGCCGTGCGTGCCTTGGCTCTCTACGAGCCGACCCTGGTGGAGCTGGCCGAGTCGAGCCTACGGGACCGCTTCGAGGACGCGTTCGTGCGGGTTCGACAGACCGTCGGCGACGGCCGCCCAGCCGATGGTGCCCAGATCTTCCTCGAGGAGCTCGCTCTGGCCAACGACGACGAGTTGGCGCTGTTCGAGGAGGTTGGCGCCGCTCAGGAGATGGCGCCGTTGGTCCCGCTCGTCCTCGAAGAGGCGACCCAGTCCGGTCCGCCCCAGCTGACCGACCTGTCTCTGCTGGAGCGGGTCACAATCCCGGTGCTGCTGCTGCACGGGGCGTGCACCCACCCGTTCTACAAGCAGGTGGCACGCCAGGTTGCCGACTGGCTTGCAGACTGTCGCCTCCGCGAGGTCCCCGACCTCGGGCACCTCGGCCCCGAGGTCGCGCCCCAAGCCGTCACGAACGAGCTGCGGTGGCTCGTGGAGGCAGCGGCCACCACTGCGGCGCAGTAGCAAGCCAGGATTGAGCCTTCCCGCGCGCAGCTGACTCAGACTCCTGTGGATGAGCCACACATGGCTGCGGTCCGACGACAGCTTCTCCTGAGCCACCGCTCGGCAGCCGTGACGATGCGCGGGTTCAACGTCGAACCCGCCCGCACGTAGTTCCACCTGCCGCCATTGCCGAGCATAACGCGACGCGTTACTATAGCGGACGATGATCCGCAGCTTCCGCGACCGCGACACCGAACGCTTGGCTCATCGGCAGCGGGTCAAGAAGTGGTCCCCCGAACTGAGCCGCGCCGCCCTACGCAAGCTGCGGATGCTCGACGCAGCGGAGGAGCTCACCGATCTGCGGGTTCCACCCGGCAACCGGCTCGAACGGCTGAAGGGTAACCGGCAGGGCCAGCACTCCATCCGCATCAACGACCAGTGGAGAATCTGCTTCCGGTGGGAAGGCGGCAACGCCTACGACGTTGAGATCGTGGACTACCACTAGGAGATGACCATGGCGACGAAGCTCCCACCCGTCCACCCGGGCGAGGTGCTGCTCGAGGAGTTCCTCGAGCCCACCGGGCTGTCGCAGTACCGGCTGGCGAAGGACATCAGCGTTCCACCGCGTCGCATCAACGAGATCGTGCACGGCAAGCGGGCCGTCACCGCCGACACCGCCCTGCGCCTCGCCCGCTACTTCGGCACCACCCCACGGTTCTGGCTCAACCTCCAGGCCCAGTACGACCTCGACATCGAAGCCGACCGCCTCGGCGACCGGCTCGACCGCGAGGTCGCCGCTCATGCCACTTGAACTCGCCGCGCGGAAGCCGTGAATGTGGGCGGTGGCTCCGCCGGGCCACCCCGCCCATAACGAACGGCCGTCGTGGCTACTACGCCATCGCAGTCCCTCGGGCTGCAAGTCACTCGCGCGCAGCTGGGCGAAAGGGCGTGCGGGTGGCTGCAGGGGTCGTGTATCGGTTGCGATGAAGGCACTTGGGCCGGACGACTGGTGATCGTCTCGTCCGTCGAAGGCGCAATTCCTTGGTGGCCCGCGGTCTTCCCGAGCGCGCCCTGACCACCGGGTTCGAGGCCGTCGTCTTCTGCGCCGGGTCGCCGAGGTTCGGCCGGGGTCCTGGCCGCTACCTGACCCACGTCGGGCCGAATGTGCTGGCGGTGCCGACGGCCGGGAAGTGTCAGCGGCGTATGGGCTGAGGCCAGCGGGGCACGCTGGCGGTGTAGTGTCCGTAGGCCGCCCCGAAACGCTCGTGCAGCCGAGGCTCCTCATACACCCGGATCCAGACGTGGAACGCTACGGCGAGGCAGCCGGCGTAGGCGAGCACCGGGCGGCTGTTCCACCGCAGACCCTGGCCCGCAACCGCGGCGATCACGCCGACGTACTGGGGGTTGCGCATCCACCGGTAGGGCCCGCTGGTCACCAGCTCCTCGGTCTCGGCGACTGGCGCCGGGGTTCCCCGCGCGCGGACGAACCGGACGAAGGCATCGGCGATCAGGGGTAGTCCAGCGGCGCACAGGGCGGAGCCGAGGTGGCGTTGGGCGGGACGCGCCGGTGGTGGTTCCCGTCCCTGCGCCAACCACCGGGGGAGCACCCCGATGACCGTCGCGGGGACGGTGGCGGCGAAGGCCACGGTGCCGATGGCTGCGACGCTGGAGCGCATAGCGGAGCCCTCCGCGCTGAGCTGTGGTTCAGACGGCATCCATGGTCGGTGCCGTGGCGTGCAGTGTCCAGGACCAACGGTGTGCCCCGTGACGGAGGCCGATGACGCCGGCCGACGTGCCCAGCCACGGAAGGAGCCATCACCGTGATGATGGGTGGCTCCTCATCGGTCCGTACCCGCGCGCAACCACCGTCACCCCTCCACCGATCGTCTACGTTTCCGTATACTGTCGGCATGGCTGCAACCAAGATGCTCCGGGTCTCTGACCGCACTCACGACGGCTTCCGCCGCGAGGCCAAACGTCGCGGCGCGACCATCGACGAGGTCGCCGCGGCAGCGCTGCGGGCGCTTCGCCAGAAGGAGATGGGCGAACAGCTCGCAGCGCCGCTCGATGATCATGAGGCCGAGTGGCTCGATGCGTCGTTGCGGTGACGTCCAGCTCGCGGATCTGG
>CAYVJT010000170.1:5947-8279 GCA_964451855.1 uncultured Actinomycetota bacterium | reverse complement strand
GCGACAGGGATGTGCACCGGCCCGCCCGGATCGGACGCCCCGACGACGATCGCAGCAGCTAGCTACAAGGATCGTCACCAGGCAGCGCTCGTGCGCGCCGCGGAGGGGACGTCGCGACATCGACCGCCCCCGGGATGCGGATCTCTACCTGATGGGGTAGGGATCGGTCCGTGGCACGGGTGCGGCGTCTGTTGACTGCGGATCTCTACCTGATCAGGTAGAGATCCGCACCGAACAGCGCCGATCCCGCCCGAAGGCACGGGGTCGCCACTGCGGGCAGATCGCGTCGTACTGATCGGCCGTGCGAGGTCACCGACCACCCGAGCCACGTTGCTCGGGTCACGCGGAACCGCCCGAGATCTCCGTGTTCGTCCCGGTGAGGTAGGACGCGTCGTCCGACAACAGGAACCCGACGACGGACGCGACCTCCTGAACGCTGCCGTACCGGCGCAAGGGGACCATGCCGATCATCTGGGCGGCGACCTCCTCGGCGGTGTCTGCGTAGTACGGGCTCGGTGTGGACGCCTGCAGCTCCACCTGCCGGTCCCACATCGCGCCGGGGCCGATGAACGCGGGACTGACCGCGTTGACCCGGATGCCCGCAGGAGCGAGATCCTTCGCGGCGCTGCGACACAGGCCGAGCACGGCCGCCTTGGAGGCGGAGTACGCCGCCATGTTCGGTGCGCCTGACACCCCGGCCATGGACGCGACCACCACGACCGAACCCGGGCGCTCCGCGGCGATCAGCGCGGCCGCGCACGCTTGGACGACCGTGAAGGTGCCGACGACGTTCACCTCGAGCACGGTGCGCAGGTCGGCGACCGGGTAGCCGGGCATCGGGGTGAACGCCCCCTGGTAGCCGGCGCTGGTCACGATGGCGTCCGGTGGCCCCACGCTGGCCACGACGTCGCTGACGGCCTCCGCCACCGCGACCTCGTCGGTGACATCCAGCGGGCACAGGTGCACGTCCCGCGCTCCTGCAGCGCGACACGCGTCGGCGGTGGCGCTGAGCCGGTCCGAGGTGGTGGCCAGGTCGCTCACCACGACCGTGGCGCCATCTGCAGCCGCTCGCACCGCGATGGCGGCACCGATGTCGCCGCCCGCGCCGGTGATGAAGGCGACCCTCCCGAGGAGCCGGTCGGGGGTGATGGTCGTGTTCATGCGAGCTCCGCTCCGTCGACCGTTCCGTCGACCGCCCGGTTGACCGCTCGGTTGACCGCTCCGTTGACGGTTCCGGCACGGTCGACGGCTGGACGAGGCCGTGGATCACGGGGTGTGGGCGATCGCCGCAGCGTAGAGGGTGCGCCGTCAGTGTCGGCGGTGACCGGGGGGCGCCGGCTTCCGGATGAGGCCCGCTCAGCCAGGCGCGCTCACACGGGTAGGGCCAGGCGGTGGCGGCGGGTAGCGGTGAGCGGTTGCTCACGCATCGTCACGCAACGCTCCCGTGGGGCAGTCGATGACCTCCGCGATGGCACCCGCCACGTCCAGCAGGACCCCGTCATCCCCGTCCCACGGGTCGACCTGCATCCGGGCGCGCGGGTCCTCCGACAGCGCATCCGACTCGGACACGTCGTGGTGGAACACGAGGTCGGCCTCGCCGCAGGTGAACCAGGCGACGGGGCCGCTGAGCGTCGTCTCGCCGTGCTGGATCGTCACGCCGCCGACCCGGAGCGGCTCGCCCGTCGGCTCAGGCGGGTCGAAGCCGTGGCGGGGCTCCTCCCAGGAGAGCCGCACCGTCTCGCCCTCCTCGCGGACCTCGACACGTCGTGCGGACACGTCGATCTCGTCGCAGTCCGGGTCGAAGACATCCACGTGCGCGAAGGTGTCGCGAGGCTCGTAGCCGGCGGCGCGGGCGATCGCCTCAAGTTCCTCCTTCGCCGCGTCGACCGCCGCCAGCTGTTCCTCGGGACACAGCCCTTCCAGCGAGGCCGGCAGCTGCGGCCGCGGTGACCCGCACCCGACCAGGAGGAGCCCGCCCACGACGACGCACACCCTCAAGATGCGCGAGCATCCCATCATCGCGCCCCCCGCAGGAGCAGGACAACCGCCATATCCGTGTATCCGTTCCCTGCCAACGCGCACGCCATCCCGATGCAGGGGCCCGGCGCTTCGGATCGACGGTCGACGTCGAGTCTGATGCACAGATGGCTCGAGTCGGTCAGTGGTCCGAGCCAGGCGTCTCCTCCGGGTCGTCCCGGCGGTTGCGACGGCGCTTGAGCCACGCACCGAGCGAGAACCAGCGCGTGATCGACAGCAGGACCTGCGAGGTGGCATCCGACCCCACGGCTGCGGGTGTCCAGTGCTGCTCACCTCCCGCCATGGGGGTCCCCAG
>CAYVJT010000170.1:3384-5847 GCA_964451855.1 uncultured Actinomycetota bacterium | reverse complement strand
TGGGGTCGGGCTCCACCGGTTCCCTGCGTCCGTCATCGCGTCCGTCGTCCTGTGTGGTCATGGGCTCCCTCCCATCCGGCTGCGGCGCCACCCGCGGTACCAAACATCTCACCAACACCCGCTGCCGAACTCAGGTGACGCCGTGCTCGGCGCGGTGGGTCCGCAGACGCGCGAGGTCCGCGTCAGTGATCACCCGGCGGCCGTCCACCTCGCGGTCGCCGAGGTGGCCGATGATGTCGTCGAGGGTCGCCAGCGCGACGGTGGACAGGCCGAGCTCCTGGCCGAGCTCGTCCAGGGCCGAGACCTCCCGCCGCGAGCCGTGTTCGCGACGATCCACCCCGACGACGAGACCGACCACCTCGACGTCTGCGGCGGCACGCAGCATCGGCACGGTGGCGCGGACGGAGGTGCCGGCCGTGGTGACGTCCTCGACGATCACCACACGATCGCCGTCGGCCAGGTGGTGGCCGATGAGGGTGCCGCCCTCGCCGTGGTCCTTGGCCTCCTTGCGGTCGAAGCACACGCCGAGGTTGCGGTCGTGCCGCTCGGCGAACGCGACACCCGTCGCGACCGCCAGGGCGATGCCCTTGTAGGCCGGACCGAACAGCACGTCGACCCCGTCACCGAAGGCCTCGTGGATCGCGTCCGCGTACAACCCACCGAGCTGTGCCAGCTCCCGCCCGGTACCGACGTTGCCGAGGTTGACGAAGTAGGGCGTGGGCCGCCCGGACCTGGTGATGAAGTCGCCGAAGGTCAGCGCGTCGCACCGAACGAGCACCTCGAGCAGGGTCGCGGCGCGGTCGGTGACATCGGGCGCGGTCACGGCACCTCCGGTCCGTCGAGGGGGAGGCGGAGGTGACGTTGGCGTGCCGACAGCTCCGCCTCGACGTGGGTGACGACGTCCTCCCAGGAGTTCGCGCGGGGGCCCGGCAGGTGCCGGTTGTAGGGCTGGTCGAAGACGATCGTGGTCCGGCCGGCTTCACGGAGCGCGACGACGTTGCCGGGGCTGTCGTCGAGGTAGAGGTCGGCGCCGACGTCGGGCTTGGTGTTGATGAAGCACAGGTCGCGGTAGGGGATGTCGTTGGCGTCGAGCCAGTAGGCGGTATCGGCCGCGCTGGCCTCGTGGATGCCGTTGAACAGCAGGCGGGCCGTGATCACGCGGATCCAGACGCCGGCGTCGGACAGGCGCCAGAGGGCCTCGGACACGCCGGGGAGCGCCGGCATCGTCCGGAACATGTGGTCCTCGGCGACGGCGTAGCGGTGGGACTCCTCGAACTGCTCGAAGGTCAACCCCCACTCCGAGTAGGCGTCCATCGTGGTCTGTGGCGGGAGGTCCTCCTCGTTCCAGCCGTAGCGCTTCGCGACCGACCGGCGGAACGCGGTCTCGTAGTCGCCGCACACCCCGTCGAGGTCGACGCCGAGCACGATGGGTTGGTCCGGGATCACGACAGCAGCGCTCCGTCGAGGTTGAGCTTGGTGGCGAGGCACGGTAGCGGCGCTCTGCGTCGGTCGCGGGGCCGCCCGCTGGCCACGCCGTGCGTCCCTCGTCGGAGGGAGACTAGGGTTCGAACGAGCCGCGACCTCACGGAGCGACGATGGCGCTACCGGAACTCGATCCCGAAACCCGCGCCGCTGCCCTCGCCAAGGCAGCGGAGGTGCGTCGTGTCCGTGCGGAGCTCAAGCAGATGCTCAAGTCCGGCGAGGTGACCCTGCGGCAGGTCCTCGAGCGCTCGGGTGATTCCGAAGCGCTGCAGAGGATGCGGGTCATCGAGGTGCTCGGCGCCATGCCGGCGTACGGTCCGGTCAAGGCCCGTCGGTTGATGGAGGAGCTCGACATCGCGTCGACGCGGCGGCTGCGTGGCCTCGGCCCGCGGCAGCGGGAGGCCCTGTTGGACACCTTCGAGAGGGGCTCGTGACCTCCACCGGGCTGGTGGTGGTCGTGACCGGACCATCGGGGGTCGGCAAGGGCAGTGTCCACCGAGGGGTGCGGGCCGCGTTGCCGGACAGCACGTTGTCGGTCTCGGTGACCACCCGGGCACCACGCCCCGGTGAGGTCGACGGCGTCGACTACCGGTTCATCGACCGCGAGACCTTCGACCAGATGGTCGAGCGTGGCGAGTTGCTCGAGTGGGCCGAGTACGCCGGCAACCTCTACGGCACGCCCCGTGAGCCGGTGGCCGAGGAGGTGGCGAAGGGCAAGGTCGTCGTGCTGGACATCGAGGTCCAGGGCGCCCTGCAGGTCAAGGAGAAGGTCCCCGACGCGCTGCTGATCTTCCTGGCGCCGCCGAGCCTCGCCGAGCTCGAGCGTCGCCTGCGCGGCCGCGGCACCGAGGACGACGACGCCGTCGATCGCCGCCTGCGCGCCGCACCCGAGCAGATGGCCGAGGTGGACGCCTTCGACGAGATCGTGATCAACGACGACCTCGACCGCTGCATCCACGAGATGCTCGCGGTGATCGACCG
>CAYVJT010000170.1:0-3284 GCA_964451855.1 uncultured Actinomycetota bacterium | reverse complement strand
GGTGCCTACCAGTGCACCTGGGCGGCGTGCTTCGCGCCGGCGTCCTGGATCTCGAACAGCTCCCGGGGCGCCTTGCGGAACAGCCACGCGACGAAGTTCGACGGCACGGCCTTCCGTCGACGCTCGTAGGCCGCTACCTCGAGGTTGTACAGCCGGCGTGACGAGGTGATGCGGTCCTCGGTCTCGACCAGCTGGGCCTGCAGCTCGCGGAAGGCGCGATCGGCCTTGAGGTCGGGCATCTCCTCGCTGAGCGCGAACAGCCGGCTGACCCCGTCGGTGAGGGCGTCCTCGGCGCGCGCCTGTTCCTTCGGCGGGACGTGCTCGTCGGTGGCCTGGGCGGCCCGGGCACGGGCGCGGGTGACCGCTTCGAGGGTCGTGCGTTCGTGGTCGGTGTAGGCCTCGACGGTGCGCACGAGGTTGTCGACGAGGTCGTGGCGGCGCTGCAGCTCCACCTCGATGCCGGCCCAGGACGCGTCGATGCTCGCGATCTGGGTGACGAAGCGGTTGTAGGAGAGGATCAGCCACACCCCGGGCAGCACGACCAGGACGATCAGCACGAGCACGAACTCGACCATCAGCCGTGCCCACCGGGGATCCGGCGCCAGAACGCCGGTGGGATGGCGTGCAGGATGCGGTGGGCGTCCTGGCGCATGGCGGGCAGCTCGCCGATGACGCCGGAGAGCGACTCGTCGCGGTGGGAGGGCTGGCCGCCGACCAGCAGCAGCTCGCCGAAGATCTCGATCGTGCGGCCCTGGAACCGCTCGACGAGCAGCTGCTGGAAGCCGGCGTCGAGCAGGTTCAGCGCCAGCTCCTCCTCGCGCGCATCGACGCGGAAGCGGCGGTTGAACTCGCTGGACTCGAGCTGCTGACCACCTCGGGTCAGCCCGACCCGCCCGAGCACGGACTCAGGGCCGATCAGGATGCGGTGGTCGACGTGGACGGGGAGCTGCACGAGCGCGGCCGGCATGTAGCGCTTGCTGTAGCTGGTGTGGAGTCGTCGGTTGCTCGCGCCCATGACCATGCCGCCCAGGCCCCTGCGGCGGTTGCGGTGGGAGCGCTGCTCCACCTCGTACCACCAGCGGAAGGCGGCGATGGTGGTCTCGCGCGGCAGCCCGGCCCCGAGGTCGATGGTCTGCGACCCCTCGACGCCGTACTCGACGCCGTAGTTGCGGTCCCCGTCGGGCAGCCCGCGGCACCACCAGGAGATCTGGTCGGGCCGCAGGCCGCACGGGATGACGGTGCGCTTGAGCCGCGGGTCGCGTGCGATCAGCCGCTCGAGGTCCTCCCGTTCGCGGCGACGGCGCAGGTACCGGTAGGCGGAGGCCCCGCCGGCGAGGAGCAGTCCGATCGCCAGCAACCACCCGAGCGGGATCCCGAAGAAGGACCCGAGGATGCCGAGCCAGGGCACCTCCCCCGGCCCGATGGCGGCTGCGTTCACGGACACGTGCACCCCTCCTGCTCCGCGATGCGCCCAGCACCGCCCTGACGTGAGCGTTGCGCACGCTAGCTGGAGTGCCCCGTGCGGTGTGGAACGGTACGCTGTCTCGTTCGAGGGTCATCGTGTGCGCGTGCGGCCGGAGGCGGCCGCGTGGAACCGCGTGGAACACGGTGACCGAGCACCGACCTCTCACCGCGCCATCGGCGCGCGTGCGTACCGAAAGGCAGCCCGATCGCTCGCATCGACGACCTGATGGAGAGGGTGGACTCGAAGTTCCACCTCGTGCATCTCTCGGCCAAGCGTGCCCGAGAGATCAACGCCTACTTCGCGCACCTCGGTGAGGGGCTCGGCAGCTACGTCCCCCCGCTGGTCTCGACCGCGACGAACAAGCCGCTGTCGATCGCGCTCGAGGAGATCGCCCAGGGCAAGATCGAGGGCGTGCAGCCCTCCGAGGCCGACGTCGAGGACCCCCTCGGCTTCATCGAGGGCGAGGACGACGGCGACGAGGCGTCCTGATCCGCAGCGTTCGCGCAGCAGCCTGGCAGGAGGGACGTCCGTGGATCGCCTGGGTGGGGTGCGCGTCCTGCTCGGTGTCTCGGGGGGCATCGCGGCCTACAAGGCGGCGCACCTGGCACGGCTGCTGATCGGCGCCGGCGCGACCGTCGACACGGTCCTGACGCGCGGTGCTGAGCGGTTCATCGGTGCGACGACCTTCGAGGGGCTCACGGGTCGGCCCGTCCGCTCGGAGGTGTGGGAGGACGTCGCCACCGAGACCCACGTCGCCCTCGGCCGATCGGCCGACGTGGTGCTGATCTACCCGGCGACGGCCCACGTGATGGCGAAGCTCGCCGGGGGGTTGGCCGACGACCTGCTCACGACCACCCTGCTGGCGGCGACGTGCCCGGTCGTGGTCGCGCCGGCGATGCACACCGAGATGTGGCAGCACGTGGCCACCCAGGCCAACGTCGAGGTACTGCGTGGCCGCGGGGTGCAGGTGCTCGGCCCCGACGACGGCGCCCTGATGGGCAGCGATCGGGGTCCGGGTCGCCTCGTCGAGCCCGAGGTGGCGCTCGAGGCCGTGACCAGCCTGCTCGAGGCCGGGACCGGCGCGCTCGATGCTGAGGCCGGGACGCTCGATGCTGGGGCCGGAGCGCTCGACACCGCCGCACACGACACGCCGCCCCGGGATCTCGAGGGCAGTCGTGTGCTGGTCACCGCGGGCGGGACCCGTGAACCGATCGACCCGGTGCGCTACCTCGGCAACCGCTCCTCCGGGAAGATGGGCTTCGCCCTCGCCGAGGTCGCTGCGGCGCGTGGCGCCGAGGTGGTGCTGGTCGCAGCCCCCACCTCGCTGCCGACGCCGCCGGGGGTGCAGCGCGTGGACGTCGTCACCGCGCAGGAGATGTACGACGCGGTGCTCGCACGGATCGACGCCGTCGACGTGGTGGTCAAGGCGGCGGCCGTCGCGGACTTCCGCCCCGGGACCTCGGCGCCGTCGAAGCTCAAGAAGGATGCGGGGGTCCCGGTGATCGAACTGGTCCGCAACCCCGACATCCTGGCCGAGCTCGGCGCGCGTCGCGAGGAGGGGCAACGCAAGCCGGTGCTGGTCGGCTTCGCGGCGGAGACCGACGACGTCGAGGCAGCCGGTCGCGACAAGCTGGTCAGGAAGCGGGCCGACCTGCTCGTGGTCAACGACGTCAGCGAGGACGACGCCGGGTTCGAGGTGGACACCAACCGGGCGATCCTGCTCGACCGCGAGGGCGGCCGGGTGGAGGTGCCGCTGTCGAGCAAGGCCGAGGTGGCGGGTGTCGTGCTCGACGCGGTGGTCGCGCGGCTGCGCAGCTGA
>CAYVJT010000169.1:2041-8317 GCA_964451855.1 uncultured Actinomycetota bacterium | reverse complement strand
ACGCCATGACCAACGGCATCGACGAAGGCGTCTGGGGCGGGCTCACCCCCGAACACCGCCGCCGCACCCGGGCCAGCCAGGTCGCCTAGCCACGCGCGACCACCTCATCAGGTTCGACCGGACGAGGTTCCTGGCCGGGCGTCCCAGCCCTGGAGGCGGACGGGGCACTTCCCCTGCATGATCGTCGGACGTCCGTGCCCGGAGCCGGACGACGGCGGACGGACGAAGCAGATGCCGAGGGCTCGGCGGGAGCGCCGGAGGGTGGCAACCACCCTCACGCTGGTCCTCGCGGGCTGCCTCGTCGGTGCCGGTGCCTGGGCCCTCACGCAGGACGTCGCCACCGCGGGGGACCCCGACCCCGCCCTCATCGACCGCGGCGGCGAGGTCTTCCAGGCAGCCTGCGCCGCGTGCCACGGCACCCGTGGCGAGGGCGGACCCGGTCCAGGGATCGCCGGCGGCCCTCCCGTGCGTGGCATCGAGCTCGCCTACCTGGACATGACCGTCCGCACGGGACGTATGCCGATCCCTGACCGGAACGTCGGCGTCTACGCCGATCGGCTCAGCGAAGAGGAGCGGGCTGCGCTCGTCGCCTACGCGCAGGAGCGGCTGGAGGTCACTGGCGAGATCCCCACGGTCGAGCCCGGACACGCCGCCCGAGGTCAGGAGCTGTACGTGCGCAACTGCGCGGCGTGTCACGGGGCTGCCGCGGACGGCGGCATCTCGGGGGCGAGGGTGTTCGTGCCACCCCTCGTGGGGATCGACGGTGTCGCGATCGCCGAGGCCACACGGGTCGGCCCCTTCGAGATGCCCGCCTTCGACCCCGCTGTCCTGGCGGACGAGGACCTCGACGACATCGTCGCCTACCTCGAAGCGGTGGACGACTCGCCTCGGACCGCGGTCGGACTGCGTGAGGTCGACCAGGCGGTGGCAGGACTGCTGGCACTCGGGCTCGCGGTCGCGGCGAGCGTCGTGCTCTTCGTCGTTGCCCGCGCACGACGCTGGTACCCGCACGAGCCCGGCGCCTACCACGAGGATCCGCCCTTCGAGCCACGCTCATGACCAGCCAACGACCGAGCGAACCCACCGACCCCAGTCCGCACGGGGCGCGGTTCGATCCGATCTGGATCGCATCCTGGCTGGGAGCCGCGACGATCGGCCTCATCGTCCTCGGGGCCCTGTGGTTCATCGACACGCGTGTCGAGGTGCTGGCGACCGTCGGCGCGCTGGTAGCCCTCGCCGTCAGCGTCGCGCTCCACCACCTGGTGATCACCCAGGATGCTGGGGAGCACGCGGCGCAGCGACACCCGACCAGCACGAACCTCCTCGGGAACGGCATCCGTCGTCGCTACGTGCTGGTCGGGATCGTGGCTGGTGGGCTCGCGCTGCTGGCTGGCCTCGTCGGGCTCCAGCGGTACGGACCGAGACGGCCGCCCGGCAGCGCCTGGTCCGCTGGGAGCCCGCTCGTGACGATCACCGGCGATCGCCTCCGACCCGAAGACGTACCGCTCGGGGGCGTCGTCACCGTCTGGCCCGAAGGTGCGGTCGGCACCGAGCGTGCCGCGGTCATGCTGATCCGACTGCGCGAACCCCCTGCGTCGCCCACCCGCCTCGACGGGGTCGCTGACGGCAGCCTCGTGGCCTACTCCCGGCTGTGCACCCACGCTGGGTGCGCGGTCGCGCTGTACCGCGACCGGGACCAGGCACTGTTCTGCCCCTGCCATCAGGCGACCTTCGATGCACGCCGGGGAGCCACGCCGACCGGCGGGCCCGCCTCGATCCCCCTCCCGCAGCTCCCCATCGAGGTTGGAGCGGACGGCATCCTCGTGGCCACGGACGACCTCTCGCAGGACCCGGGTCCGGTCGGGGGTCGTGCATGAGCTCACCGATCGCCGTGCTCGTCGACCGTCTGGACCGGCGGCTCGGTCGGCGCGCCGACCCCCCGAGCCTGTGGCCCACCGACTTCGGCGCCCTGATCAGCCACGCGGCGATCGTCGCCTTCCTGGTGCTGACCGTGACCGGCATCGCCCTGGCGCTGGCCTACCGCCCCTCCGTGGAGCCGGTGACCTACCACGGCGCTTCAGAGTTGTACGACGGACAGGAGCTCCCCCACGCCTTCGCGTCGATCATCCGGATCAGCGAGGATCTCCCCGGGGGACTCCTGCTGCGACGTCTGCACGTCGCGGCGGCGCACCTGATGATGCTCGCCCTCATCGGCCACCTGCTCCGCACGCTGGCGACCGGCGCGTTCCGTCATCCTCGCCTGCTCACCCATCTCACCGGCGTGGGGTTGCTGCTCGTCGCGCTGGGCTTCTCCGCCACCGGCGACCTCCTGCCCTTCGGGCTGGTCAGCGGGTCCAGTTTGCGGATCGCCGAGGCGGTACTGAACTCGATCCCCCTCGTCGGGGACCAGCTCGTGATGCTCCTGTTCGGGGGTGACCTGCCGAGTCAGCGGCTGCTGACCCTCGCCTGGCTGGGACACGTGTTCCTGCTGCCCGCAGCTTTCCTCGGGTTGCTCGGCCTCCACCTGTTCCTGGTACACCGTCGCCGTCCCGCGCTCCAGCCACGTGCGGATGTGGATGTCGAGACGACCGCCCTGGGCCGTCCGCTCTGGCCCGACGCGTTCCTGCGTTTCTCCCTGCTCGCCGCGGGCTTGACGGCCCTGCTGCTGGTCTCCTCGGCGATGGTCCCCTGGAGCGACCTCGAGTTCGAAGGTCCCTTCCTCACCGCCGAGGCCACCAACAGCCTCCATCCCCATTGGGCGCTGTTCTTCCTGACCGGCGGCCTACGCATCGTGCCAGCCATCGATCTCGTGATCGGGGGGATCCGGGTCACCAACGTGTTGGTCGCAGGTGTGGTGATCCCCAGCTTGCTCGTGATCGCGCTGGCGATCTACCCCTTCGTCGAACGGGCGATCACCCGGGACCCACGTGAGCATCACACCCTCGACCACCTGTTGGACCTCCCCCTGCGTGCCGGCGTGTTCACCGCCATGACCACGATCTCCGCGGTGCTGGCAGTGGGCGGAGGTGTCGACGTCATCTCGCACTGGACCGGCCTGCCCGTGGAGTGGGTCGTCCTCACCTTCCGGGTGCTGGTGATCGCCCTCCCGGTCGGGCTCGGGACACTCGCGGTACTCGCGGCTCGTCGCCGGGTCATGCGCCGTCGAAGCGCAACGCAGGAGGAGGCCGCACCGTGACCCTGTCGCAGCCGCAGTCACGTGGATCGCACCCCAGCCGGTGCCGCTCGATCGTCCTGCTTGCCATGGTCGCTCTCACGGTGGGCGCCTGCACCTCATCACCCGACCGCGTCACCGCACCGGCGAGCCCGCAGGCCGATGACATCGACGGGCTCTGGACGCTGAGCCTGTGGCTCGGAGCCGCTGTGTGGCTCGTCGTCATGACGCTGCTGGCCATCCCGATCCTGCGGTCGCGTCGGGGCACTCGACGATCGTCAGACGCGAACCGGGCGGTGACCCGCACCGGCCGGGGCAGGTGGGCCTCGCCCGCAGCGATGATCGACGAACCGGTCACCGCGGCGGAGGCGTCGGCGCAGGACGAGGCCCGCGCCGACGAACGCGTCCGGGCCCGGCTGCTCTGGATCGGCGGGATCATCGGCCCAGCGATCATCCTCCTGCTGCTCCTGATCGCCTCGGGGCGCGTCGCCGCGTCGACCGCGCACATCGAACGGCCAGGTGAGCTCGTGATCGAGGTGACCGGCCACATGTTCTGGTGGGAGGTCCACTACCCCGATCACGACGTGACGACGGCCAACGAGATCCACGTGCCGGTCGACCGTCCCGTGCGCCTCAGGCTCCACAGCGAGGATGTGATCCACAGCTTCTGGATCCCCCGCATGCACGGCAAGATCGACACCATCCCGGGACAGGAGAACTGGCTCAGCTTCGAGCCGACCGAGACGGGCACCTTCCGTGGCGCGTGCGCCGAGTTCTGTGGGATCGCCCATGCCCAGATGGTCGCCTTGCTCGAGGTGCAGACCCAGGAGGACTTCGACGCCTGGATCGATCAGCAGGCGGCTGACGCGACACCACCGCAGACCCCGACCGCCGAGGACGGCGCACGGGTGTTCATCGAAGCGGGGTGTGCCGCCTGCCACGTCGTACGAGGGACCGAGGCGGTCGGCGGCGTCGGCCCTGACCTCACGCATCTGGCGTCGCGGGAGACCTTGGCCTCCGGGATCGTCCCCAACGACCGCGAGCACCTCGAGGAGCTGATCGTCGACCCCTGGACGGTGAAGCCAGGCATCCGCATGCCACCGACACACCTCGATCCCGACGAGCTCGAGGCGCTGCTCGACTACCTGGAGGGTCTGGAGTGAGCCGACCATGACCGCTCCTGCCACGCCACCGACCGACGTCGAGTTGCTCGAACACGTCTGGGGACCGCGCCCGGGCTTCATCGGCTGGCTGGGGCAGTGCAACCACAAGGCGGTCGGTCGGCGCTTCATCTTCACCGCCTTCTTCTTCCTGTTACTCGGCGGGGCACTCGCGCTCGTGATGCGCACCCAGCTCGCGTTCCCCGAGAACGACGTGGTCGGGCCGCAGGGCTTCAACGAGCTGTTCACGATGCACGGCACGATCATGATGTTCCTGTTCGTGGTGCCGATGCTCGAGGGCTTCACGATCTACGTTGCGCCCCTGCAGCTGGGCGCGCGGGACATGCCGATGCCGCGCCTGAACGCCTTCGGGTACTGGATCTACCTCGCGGGGGGCAGCTTCCTCCTGACGAGCGCGGTCGCTGGCGCGGTGCCGGACAGCGGATGGTTCGCCTACGTGCCACTGACACGCGCCGAGTTCTCCCCAGGTCTGAACCTCGACTTCTGGCTGCTCGGTGTGACGATGCTGGAGATCTCCGGGATCGTCGCCGCGATCGAGGTCGTGACCCTCGTAGCCCGTTTCCGGGCTCCGGGCATGTCGCTCGGGCGGATCCCGGTGTTCGTGTGGGCGTCGTTCGTCGCATCGGTGATGATCCTGTTCGCGTTCCCACCGCTGGTCGCCGGGACCGTGCTGCTCGAGCTCGACCGCAAGCTCGGGACCGTGTTCTACGACGCCGTGGCTGGCGGCGACCCGTTGCTGTGGCAGCACCTGTTCTGGTGGTTCGGGCACCCAGAGGTCTACATCCAGCTGATCCCCGCGCTCGGGATGGCCGCCGCCATCGTCACGACCGCCTGCCGACGGCGGATGGCCGGGCGGACGGCGGTGGTCGCCTCGCTGGTCGCGATCGGGATCCTGAGCTTCGGGCTGTGGGTCCACCACATGTACGCGACGGGCATCCCGCTGCTCGCGACCTCGCTGTTCACCGCCGCGAGCTTCATGATCGCGATCCCCTCCGGAGTGATCGTCATGTCGTTCATCGGCACGATGTGGTGGGGTCGGATCCGGTGGACCGTCTCGATGCTCTACGTCGTCGCGTTCGTGATCGTGTTCGTGGCGGGTGGGATCACCGGGGTCATGGTGGCGATGGTGCCCTTCGACTGGCAGGCCCACGACACCTACTTCGTCGTCGCCCACTTCCACTACGTGCTGGTCGGCGGGTCGCTGTTCCCGATCCTGGGCGGATTCCATCACTGGATGCCGAAGCTGACCGGACGGATCCTCAACGAGCGCGCCGGACGCTGGGCCTTCGCGCTCAACTTCGCCGGTTTCAACCTCGCCTTCTTCCCGCAGCACACCCTCGGACTGTTCGGGATGCCTCGACGCGTCTGGACCTACGAGGAGGGACTCGGCTGGGAGGGGCTGAACCTGCTGTCCACCGCAGGTTCCTACGTCATGGGGATCGGCATGCTCGTCTTCACGATCAACCTGATCACCGCCCACCGTCCGGGAGCGTCGAGCGCCGACGACGACCCGTGGGGCGCGGAGTCGCTCGAGTGGAGTACCGGCTCGCCCGCACCGAACCACAACTTCCGGGGCAGCATGACCATCGCGAGCCCTGAACCACTGTGGGACGGCACCTCGGAGCTGGGAGGCGACGCGCCGCCCTCCGACGGACCGGGATGGCTCCGGCAGATCGACCGACCGACGACGGGGTTACGCCAAGGGCTCGCGACCACGATGCTCGATGCTGAGCCGGACCAGATCGTCACCCTCCCGGGCCACTCCCTGTGGCCGTTGTGGACCGCGGTCGCCATCAGCATCGTCATGGTCGGCGTGCTGATCGACTCGATCGGGCTCACCGTCGTTGGGACGGGGTTCCTCGTCGCTGCAGCCGCCACCTGGCTGTGGCCGGGGGTGGAATGATGAGGTGGACATGAGCGGCG
>CAYVJT010000169.1:0-1941 GCA_964451855.1 uncultured Actinomycetota bacterium | reverse complement strand
GAGGTGGACATGAGCGGCGTTCGTTCACGATCTGCGGAGCCCCTCCGCGGAACACAGACCGCCCACGCGATGGGGGTGTGGGGACTCGTCCTGGCGCTGATCGCGCTCGTGATGTTCATGGCCGGGCTGGCGGCCGCCGCGCTCTACCTCGAGACCGGGCAGCCCCGCGACGTCGTCACCGGCGAGGCCGACAGCGGTTGGCCACCACCGCACATCGAGGTCCCGGCTCGCCACCTCGCCGTCCTCGCGCTCCTGGCCATCGTCGCAACGGGTCTCGCACTGTCCGCGGCTGTGCGCCGGGTGGCCGTCGGCGCCTCACAGCGCGCGTCCCAGCTCGTCGCCCTCGGGCTGGCCACCGCCGTGACCGCCGTCATCCTGCTGGTCGTCGACCTCCAGAGGGTCTCCTTCGGATGGGACGAGCACGCCTACGCCTCGGTCTACTGGGCGCTCACCGGAGCCGCGAGCCTCTTCGTCGGGGTCGTCGCGCTGATGGCCGCCAGCATCCTGGTGCAGCTGCTGACCGGGGTCGTCGACGCCCACCGTCACCTCGAGGTGCTCAACACGGCCATCTTCGGGTGGTTCACCGTGCTGGCCAGCGGGATCCTCCTCGGTCTGGTCCACGTCCTCCCCGTCGTGTCGGGGTCGTCATGACCGCCATGGTGGATGGCCGACCGGCACACCGCGGACCGATCCGGCGGCTCGATGCGGTGCTGGCTCCCCCGGTGTGGTGGGCCTGCCACCTCGGCCTCAGCTACTGGCTGGTTCCGCGCACCTGCCGTTGGGGCACCCTGTGGCCGGTGCACCTGCTCACCGTGGTCCTCCTCCTGCTGATCGCTCGCGCGTTGCTGTCCGCGGTCCAGCTCTCACGTGCCGGGCAGGCGGCTGGTGATCAGCCTGGCGCCGCGCGTGACCGCTTCCTCGGTTGGGTCGGCGTCGCGTTCTCGCTGTTCTTCGGCGCCGTGACGATCGCCGAGTGGATCCCGACGCTCATGCTCGACCCCTGTTGGTGACGGCCATGGACCTCGGGATGACCACCTGGGTGCTCGACATCCCCACGCTGCTGTTCTGCGCAGGGGTGACGGCCCTGTACCTCCGGGGGGCGGCACGCCGGGCCGACCGGCGCGCGGCACGTCCACGGGCGACCGCCGCGTTCCTGTCCGGCATCGTGGTCGTGGCGCTCAGCCACCTCGGTCCACTGGCTGCCTTCAGCGAGGTGCTGTTCTGGCCGCACATGGTCCAGCACCTGCTGATCACGATCGTGGCGGCGCCCTTGCTCGCCTGGTCGTCGCCCGTCACGACGATCCGCTACGGGCTCCCGACACCCCTGCGGCACCGTGTGGCCCAGGTCGCACGACGTTCGCGCCGCGCCCGACGCAGCATCGGGTCACCGCCACCGTTGGTGTTGGCCACGGTGGCCCACATCGTGGTCATCTGGTCGTGGCACACGCCCCCGATCTACGACGCGGCGGTGCGCGACCCGGCACTGCACCTGATCGAGCATGCGACGTTCCTTGCCACCGCGGTGTGGTTCTGGTCGGAGGTCCGCAGGTCGGCCAGGAGGAGCCCCCGGACCCAGGCGATCGCAACCCTGTGCCTCGGAGCCATGATCGTGCAGGGCGGTGTCCTCGGCGCGGCGATCACCTTCGCCAGCCGGCCACTGTACGAGGTCTACTCCGGCTACGGCGCTCTGAGCGCGCTGGAGGACCAGCAGTTGGCTGGCGCGCTGATGTGGGTACCACCCGGCTTCGTCTACGCCAGCGTTGCCATCCGCCGTTTCATCGGCTGGTTCCACCTGGTAGGTGGTGGCGACCCTCCGCTGACGAGCAGCACGGTGTCGCCCACCGACGTGCCCGGGTCTCCGCCGCCGAACTCGGGGGCCCGCCTCCCATGAACGACGGCCAACGGCGGGAACGCAGTGGATCCGGCGGGAGGTCCAGTAGG
>CAYVJT010000168.1:0-8355 GCA_964451855.1 uncultured Actinomycetota bacterium | reverse complement strand
TGGGGTTGCAGGGGTCGGAGGCGGCCTCGGAGGAGCGGACATGAGCGGCGCCGCAGACCCCGTGATGGGGTTGCAGGGGTCGGAGGCGGCCTCGGAGGAGCGGACATGAGCGACGAGGCGACGCCCATCGGACTCGCGCTCCGCTGCGACAGCGGTGGCACGGTCAGCGAGGTGCTGTACGACACGGTCGGCACCGAGCTGCGCAGCGGTGGTTCGCTGAGCGAGATCGTCGCCATCGAGAGCGTCCGGTCGCTGCTCACCGTGCTGACCGAGCTGTCGCGGAACCGGGCAGCACCGTCCCGACTCGGCGTGATCGACGTCGCTGGCCGCAGGATCTGGCTGAGCTTCATCGGCTGCGCAACCGGCGACGAAGGCGAGGTCCTGCTCGTCGGCGGCGCCTCGTCACAGGAGCTGGCCACGATCGTGGAAGGCCTGGCGGCCGAGGTGGGTGAGGCCGCGGATCAGCTGCGCTGGTTGAGCGAACGTGCGCGCAAGGACGACGAGGAGCAGGCGGCGATGGTCGCCCTCAGCGAGGCGACCAACGAGTTGGCGGGCATGCACCGCGAGCTCGCACGCAAGAACGCCGAGCTCGAGCTGCTCCACCGCCGCAAGGACCACGTCCTCGGCATGGTCGCCCACGATCTGCGCAACCCGTTGGGGTCGATCGCCGGCTTCGGTGCGGCGCTCGAACGACAGCTCGACGACGTGCTCGATGATCGTTCCCGCCTGATGCTGGCCCGGATCCAGAAGCTCAGCCGCCGGATGCTGCTGCTCGTCGAGGACCTGCTCGATGCGACCGCCATCGCCAGCGGGCAGCTCACCCTCGACCTGACACAGGTGGACATCCACCAGCTGCTGGCGGACACCGTCGACTCCCACCGACACGCCGCCGCCGACAAGGGTGTGACGCTCGGCCTGCACTGCGCGGACCGGCCGGCACGCATCTGGGCGGACCCCGACCGGCTGGCCCAGGTCTTCGACAACCTGTTGTCGAACGCGATCAGGTTCTCCCCGGATCAGGAGGGTGCGACCGTCACGATCCGGTGCCGCACGATCGACGCGGGACAGCTGAGCGTGACGGTCACGGACGAGGGCGTGGGGATGTCGGACGAGGCCCTGGGACGGCTCTTCGAGCCGTTCTCCGGCACGAGCCCCGGGACCAGGGACGAGTCAGGGACGGGGCTCGGACTGGCGATCACCCGATCGATCGTCGAAGCCCATGGCGGGAGCATCGAGGTGCACAGCGTGGTCGGCGAAGGGACGATCTTCGAGGTCCGACTCCCGGTCCATCCACCGTCGCTGGATGCCGAGGAAGCGACGGACGACGGCACCATCGGCTGAACGGCCATCGTCCAACCGCGTTGACGAGACGGCGTCGAGCGGCGAGAGTCTGCCCCTGGACCCGAGCGAAAGTGAGCGAACCATGGCAGAGAGCGTCTACAAGGTCATCGAACTGGTCGGCACGAGCACCGAGTCCTGGGAGAAGGCGGCGACCGCAGCGGTCAACCGCGCCGGGGAGTCCCTCCGCGACCTGCGGGTGGCCGAGGTCAAGGAGCTCGACATGACCCTCGAGGACGGCAAGGTGGCCGCCTACCGCGCCAGGGTGAACGTGTCGTTCAAGTACCAGGGCGAGTAGGCCGGCATCCACCTACGACGGCCCCGCTCCAACGGGGTGGGGTCGTCGTGCATCGGCGGACTGATGACCTCAGCTCGACTGGTCGAGGTCGGCACGCTCCGCGAGGACCTCGGCGAACACCTCGTGGTCCGACGGGCTGAACAGCACGAAGCGGACCACCTCGACGTGGACCGCGCTGCGCAGCGCATCCAGCATCACGTCGATCGCCACCTGGGCTGCCTCGCGTAGCGGGTAGCCGAACGCGCCCGTCGAGATGGCGGGGAAGGCGACCGACCGCAGGGCGTGCGCCTCGGCGAGGCGCAACGCCTCGTAGTAGCAAGAGGCGAGCAGCTGGTCCGCCGGTTCGTCCTGGCCGTAGACGGGACCGAGACAGTGCAGGACGTGGGGGTTGGGCAGGTCGTGCCCGCCGCTGACGACACACTCACCCGGCCGGATGGGCGCCATCGGCGCGCACTCCTCGGCGAGGCCGGGCCCCGCCGCGCGGTGGATCGCCCCGGCGACACCACCGCCGGTCTGCAACTGCGCGTTCGCGGCGTTGACGATGGCGTCGACATCCGGCTGCGCCGTGATGTCACCCACCGACAGTTCGAGCTCGGCCTTGCCGATGCGCAAGCGATCCATGGTCGGCTCCTCCCGTATGGGACGACGATCCCAGCAGGGTAGGTGCGCGGGGACAGCGCACACAGCGCATCCTTCAGCTGCTTCCTCCCAGACACGACGACCCCCAGGAAGCCGCATGACCTCCGGACACACGACGACCCCGCTCCATCGGAAGCGGGGTCTTCGGTGTGCAAAGCGCCGTTGCAAGGTTCGTGCGATGCTGCTCGGACAGGACCCGTTCCGCAACGCCCTTGGTGGCATCACGGCCGGTCGCCTATCCCCGCCGGATGGCCCTTTGGCAGCCGGGCCGACGGTGCAGTGCATCACACGGGCTTTCCACGGATGGTGGGGCCGTGTTTCCACGGATACCCCTGGTGGAGCTGCCGGGAGTCGAACCCGGGTCCCGCGATCCCGTTGCTCGGGGCTCTACGTGCGTAGGTTCCGGATGAGCTCGGATGCGGTGCTCCGGAACCAGGCAGCTTCCGCATCCACACCACCGTTCGGTGTTCCTCGACGGCCCGGTGGTCAGTGCCGTCGAGGTGGAGCCTCGTCATGTCGATCCGACCCTCCTACGAGGCGTCAGAGGCGGATCGTCGCGGTCGTTATGCCGCGAGAGCCAGAGTGTCATCCTTGGCGATTATTGGTTCCCGCGTGGGATTATCGAGGTCGCGCGAGCACCCTCGGCACGCTCCCCTGGCAGCGGCTCGACCACGGTCGAAACCGAGTCAGCCCCAGGTGTGAAGTGCAACGACGCTATGCAGTTCTCAAGGAGGTGGCGTCACCGTCTCCGGTTGACGCCGGCCTGTCAGTGTAGCGGATGCTGGCGCGTTCGCCAGCCGGAACATCGCCCCCATCGCCCTCCCCATCGCCCTCCCAGGGCGCCGCTTGAGCCACACACGCCAGCCGAGCTCCGCACGCCAGCCCCGTCAGGTCCCCTGCTCGTAGCGATCAGCCGCGTCGAGGGTCGACAGGATCCGGGTGGCGAGCTCACGTGCCGACTCCCGGGTCAGCTCCACACCCACCCGGGCACCCGGGCCGATCGCCTCACTGACGAAGTCGAGGCTGAGCGCATGGTCGAGCGGTGCATGCACGGGGTGGTCGTAACCCACGTAGGCCTGATCCAGACGGAACCACCCGTCGGGTCCCTTGGCGCTGCCCGAGACGGGGCACTTGCCGGCGATGGTCGTGCACATGTCCGGATCCTTCCGTGGATGGGAGCTCGCGGTCATCCCAGGGTGTCCCCTGGTCTGCAGGGAGTGCTCCGCAGGGAGTGGTGCTGGAGACGAGACTCGGCGTGGTTGCTGCTGCTGTGGTCGGGGGGGACCCGGAAGGCACGTGACCTCGACGGTCGAGCCCGGTCGAGGGAACGGTTCCCCCACGCTCAGGTCTGGGCTCAGGTCTGGGCTCAGGTCTGGGCTCAGGTCTGGGACGGCACATCCCACCTGGTCGCGGTCTCGACCGACCGCGCCCAACCGTAGATCACGACAGCCCGCACCACCAGGACACCTCCGTTGCCGTGCGTGTCGTCGCCCACCTCACGTCCGCGGACCTCCAGGCAGCCGCCGTACTTGCCGTTGTAGGCCTCCACGAAGTCGTGCAGCCGCGCAGGCTGGAGGATGACGCTGGCATCGCCCTCCACGATGACGACGTCGCTGCCACTCTCCAGATGCACGGTCGTCTGAGGGTTGGCGCGGATGTTGGCCAGCGTCCGCGAGCCCGCGCTGAACTCGAACGACACCCCCTCCCACAAACCCCAGAACGGCCGGGCGTGCGGCCGCCCTGACCGGCTGGCCGTCGTCACCCAGTAGTTGCGTGCCTCACGCAACCGTTCGTCCGCCCAGGACCATGGCAGAGACGGGCCTGCCGGGTCACGCCCGAACATCCGCGGTCGGCTCGTCAGTGGTGCCGGCTCGGTCATCACGGCACTCCCTGTGACCTCGACCCCCACTGGGAGCGTAGCTGGGGGCTCGGTGAGCTTGCGTGATAGCGCCCTGAGTAGCTGAGCAACACCCGCTGTCGAACCTAGCCGAGCGTACGGTCGAGGAAGTCCCAGACCTTGGCCCAGCCGTCGACGGCGGCTTCCGCTCGGTACGCCGACGGACGGTCGTAGTAGAAGAAGCCGTGTCCCGCCCCGTCGTAGCGGTGGAACTCGTGAGGCTTGTCGTGGGCCACCAGGGCGGCCTCCAAGACATCCACGTCACCTGGACTCGGGCTGCCATCGTCGTTGCCGAACAGGCCGAGCACGGGGGCGGGGAGGTCAGCGGTGAACTCGACGGGAGCGACCGGTTGCTTGTCGGTGTGCTCGTCGGTGACGATGCGTCCGCCCCAGCAGTTGACGACCGCATCGACGGCGCCGGTCCGGCACGCGGCGAGGTAGGCGTGACGGCCGCCGGAGCAGGTGCCGAACAGCCCGACCTTCCCGGATGCGGTGGGCATCGCCCGCAGCAGCTCGAGGCAGCCCTGGGCATCTCCGACGACCTGCTCGTCGGGGACGCCACCCTCGGCTCGCACACGTGCCGCGACATCGTCGGGATCACCGTGTCCCTCACGGCAGTACAGGTCGGGAGAGATGGCGATGAAGCCGTGATGCGCGAAACGACGGGTGGTCTCACGGTAGAACTCGTCCCAACCCGGCAGGTGGTGGAACAGCACGATCGCCGGGAAGGGTCCCGGTCCGGTCGGCCGGGCGAGGTAGGCGTGGATGAGCTCACCGCCGTGTCCGACGAGGGCGGTCGTCTCCGCGATCATCCCCTCGTAGCTGTCCGTCGTCGTCACCGTGCCCGCTCCTTCTTCCGTCCCCGGAACACGGTAGTTGGCCAGCTCAGCCGGCGCCGGTCAGCAGGCGTGCGGCGTCAACGGCGCTGCTTGAGCGCCCGTTCCATCTCGCGTTTCGCGTCGCGTTCCTTGGCGGTCTGACGCTTGTCCGCCTTGTTCTTGCCCTTGCCGAGCGCGAACTCGAGCTTCGCCCGGCCACGACGGAAGTACAGGCGGGTCGGCACCAGCGTGACCCCCTTGGCCGACACCGCACGGGCGACCTGCTCGAGCTCCCGGCGGTGCAGCAGCAGCTTGCGCGGGCGGGTCGGATCGTGGTTGAAGCGGTTGCCGAACTCGTACTCGGGGATGTGGGCCTGCATCAACCAGGCCTCGCCGTGCTCGTCGACCTTCACCCACGCCTCGGCGAGCGAGCCCTTCCCGTCGCGCAGCGACTTGACCTCGGTGCCGGTGAGCACGAGGCCGGCCTCGAAGGTGTCCTCGAGGAAGTAGTTGAAGCGGGCGCGGCGGTTGCTGACGACCAGCTTGGTCCCGTCACCGCCCTTGCCGGACCTGGCTGCCATAGGGCGAGCGTAGCGAGCCCGTCACCCACCACGGCTCGCCGAGTGGATCGAGCCGGTGAACCCGCGGTGGCTAGCAGCTGATGTAGCCGCAGGGGTTCTTGCGGACCCCGCCGTCGTACAGCTCGAAGTGCAGGTGCGGCCCGTAGGAGCGGCCCGAGTTGCCGACCGCGCCGATCGTCTGCCCTTCGGAGACCTGCTGACCCGTGCCCACCGCGATCGTGGACTGGTGGGCGTAGACCGTCGCGAACCCGTCGGCGTGCGCGATCACCACGTAGTTGCCGAACCCCCCACCGCAGGTCCACGAGTTGGTCGGGTGGCACGAGCCGACCGCGGTCACCACGGTGCCGCCCCGCGCAGCACGGATCGGGGTGCCCACATCGCCACGCAGGTCCACCCCGTAGTGGAACCCGCCGAGGGAGGGACGATCGCCGAACGGCGAGGTGACGACCCCACCGACGGGACGCGTCCATCCGCCTCCGCCGACGGGCCCCTCCGGTTCGCCGCAGGCCTCCCGGATCGCTTGGTCATCCTCGGACTCCCGCGCGGCTTCACACGCGTCGCTGGCCTCGCGCTCGCGCCGCTCGGCCTCCCGACGCTGGCGCTCCACCTCCTGCTGTCGGGCGATGGCGGCCAACTGCGCCTGGATCCGCGAGGACTCGGCCTCGAGGCCGGCGAGGTGGCCCTCGAGCGACTCGCGGTCCTCCCGCAGGGACTCCAGGACCTGCGCGTGCTCGGCTCGGCGCTCGGCGACCAGCGCGGTCATCTCCTCCTGCTCCCCGAGCGCCCGCTCGACGCTGGCGGCGGCGAGGGCGGCCGCTTCGGACTCACGTTCCGCCTCGACCCGGAGCGCCTGCGCTTCGACACGCTGCTCCTCGACGTCGTCGAGCAGATGCTCGACGGCGACGATCAGCTCACGGTCCCCCGCGATCACGTGGGCGACGTAGGTGTTGGAGTTGAGGAAGTCCGCCATGTCGTTGGCGGTGGTCAGCGTGTCAGCGAAGGACACCTGGCCGAACTTGAACGCCGTGCGGATCCGGCCGTCGAGCCGTGACCGCTTCTGCGCGTACTCCCCCTCCAGTTCCGCGATCGTCGCCTCGACCTCGATGAGGCGGTCCCGCGCCGACCTCGCCCGCTCGGTCGCAGCGTCGACCTGCGCGCGCGCCTCCTCGAGCTCGTGTTCCAGGCTGGCCAGGCGTTGCTTCGCCTCGTCGGCCTCGGCTTCGATCTGCGCCAGCTGCTCGCGTGCGCTGCCCTCGCGGGAACGCGCCTCGCGCAGCTCGTCCTGGGTGCGTTCGCGCTCGTCGACGGTCCGGTCGAGCTCGTCCTCGAGCTGGCCCGTCTGCGCCAACGCCGACATCGGCAGCAAGCTCAGCGCCGCGACCAAGGCCGCCACGCGCAAGGGTTGACGCACCAGGTCACCTCACCAGCGAGCTCGGGGCCCGGCAGCCCCGAGGCGCAGCGGCGCTGCACGATCACCTACGGTAACAGCAGAGCACACCACCAACAAGAACAACACGACCAACGGTCGCTCACCTCCGCATCATCGACCGTCACCCGTGGTGCCTTGAGGCGCCCGCGGGGAGCACGCTCAGGAGTCCTGGAAGAACCAGAGCGCGACGATCGACGAGACCGCGGCGATGCCGAACCCGGCGAGCAGCAGCGGCGGCCCGGCGGCGATCACGTGGTCCACCCCGATGAAGGGCATCAGCAGCACCTCACGGGACAGCCCCTCGGTGACCCGGGGCACCACCCCGTACAACAGCCCCCAGGAGACGAGCGCACCGAGGATCCCGGTGATCACCGCCTCCATCAGGAAGGGCAACCGGATGTACCAGTTGCTCGCGCCGACGAGCTTCATGATCGCGGTCTGCTCGCGCCGCGCGAACGCCGACATCAGGATCGTGTTGCCGATCAGCAGCGCCGCCGCCGCGAGCTGGATCACCGCGACCGCCAACGCGCCGTTGCGCACGATGCGGGTGAAGTTGAGGAACTGGGTGAGGATCTCGCGCTGGTCGACGATGTCCTCCACACCCGGGTAGGCCTGGAACTGCTCGGAGATGACCCGGAACTCGTCCGGGTCGACCAGGCTCACCCGGAACGACGCCGGCAGGATGTCGGGCTCCACGATCTCCAGGAGGTTCTCCTGGTCACGGAACAGCTCCGTGAACCGCTCGTAGGCCTCCTCCTTGGACTCGTAGTGCACCTCCTCGACGACCGGCTGATCCTCGAGGTCCTGGCGCAGGGTCTGCTGCTGCTGCTCGGTGATCTGCGGACAGGTGGTGCCGTCGCAGAGGAAGATCGACACCTCGACCTGGTCGACCCAGTCGTCGGTCGCCAGGTCGATCTGATCACGCAGCAGCAGGGTCGCGCCGAGCAGCGTGAGCGACACCGTGATCGACAGGATCACCGCGAGGGTCATCAGCGGGTTGCGGCGCAGCCCCTTGGCGGATTCCTGGATGATGTAGCGCCAACGCGCGGACATCGGTACTCCTCGTCGGCCTGGAGGCCGTCGTCACTCGAAGGTCCTGGTGGCACGCCCGGGCGGCGACCACCGTTGGGTGGGCCGATCAGCCGGCGTAGCCGTAGACGCCCCTGGACTGGTCGCGGACGACCACCCCGTTCTCGAGCTCGATGACGCGGCGGCGCATCGAGTCGACGATGTGCTGGTCGTGGGTAGCCATCACCACGGTGGCACCCGTCCTGTTGATGCGGTCCAACAGCTTCATGATCCCCACCGAGGTGGAGGGGTCGAGGTTGCCCGTCGGCTCGTCGCAGAGCAGGATC
>CAYVJT010000167.1:4077-8362 GCA_964451855.1 uncultured Actinomycetota bacterium | reverse complement strand
TCAGATCCGGGTCGCCATCGATCACCCGCTTCGCCAGATCACGGGTCGTCGCCACCACCTCGAGATCCCTGGTGAGGTCGGCCAGCTTGAGGTCCGGAAGGCCCGACTGCTTCTGCCCGAAGAGCTGCCCGGCTCCCCGGATGTGCAGGTCGGCCTCAGCCAGGGCGAACCCGTCGGTCGATCCGGCCACGGCTTCGAGCCGGTCCTTCGCGTCGTCGGTCAGCTCACCGTTCCAGCCCGCGAACAGCACGCAGAAGCTGCGGCCACCACCGCGGCCGACACGGCCGCGCAGCTGGTGGAGCTGGCTGATGCCGAACCGCTCGGCGTCCTCGATCACCATGATCGTCGCGTGCGGGACGTCCACGCCGACCTCGATGACGGTGGTCGACACCAGCACCTGCGCCTCCCCTGAGCGGAAGCGGGCCATGGCCGCGTCCTTGGCGTCGGCGGACATCCGCCCGTGGACCAACTCCACCTCCAGATCAGCGAAGACGTCCTTCGTGAGGCGCTCGTGCTCCTCGACCGCAGCCGTACCAGGGACCGCGTCCGACGGCTCGACGAAGGGGCAGACGATGTAGGCACCGCCGCCCTCGGTCGCCTGCTCGCGGATGAAGCGGTACAGCGCATCGCGGCGGTGCGCCTGCTTCGGGCTGATCAGCTGGGTCGTGATCGGCTCACGGCCGGGCGGGAGCTCGTCGAGCACGGTGACGTCGAGGTCGCCGTACAACGTCAGGGCGAGCGACCTGGGGATCGGCGTGGCGGTCATGACGAGCACGTCGGGCAGCACCGTCGTGCCCTCCGCTGCTCCGACGGAGGTGGCCTTCTCCTTGAGCTGCACACGTTGCGAGACCCCGAACCGGTGCTGCTCGTCGATCACCACCGCACCGAGGTCGGCGAAACGGACCCCCTCCTCCAGCAGCGCGTGGGTGCCGACGACGAGGTCGACGTCACCGGAGAGCAGCTCGCCGAGCACCCGGCGCCGGTGCGAGGTCGTCGACGACGAGGTGAGCAGCTCGATCCGCAGCCCGTCGAGCACGTTGACCCCGAGGGGGGCGAGCAGGTGCGTGAGCGTGCGGTGGTGCTGCTCGGCGAGGATCTCGGTGGGGACCATCAGCGCCGCCTGCCGTCCCCGGTCGACGGCGCTGAGCATCGCCCACACGGCGACGACCGTCTTGCCCGACCCGACGTCGCCCTGCAGCAGCCGATGCATCGGCCGCGAACGACCGAGGTCCTCACCGATCCCGGTGAAGGCCCGCTCCTGCGCGCCGGTGGGTGGGAACGGCAGGGCGTCCAGGAACGCGTCGGCATGCCCACCCTCGACCGGTGCGTTGTCCACGCCCAGGGTGTCGGCCTCCAGCCGTGCCCGTCGCCACTGCAACCCGAGCTGGAGGACGTACAGCTCGTCGAAGACCAGCCGGCGTCGCGCTGCGTCGCGGGTCGCCAGATCCGGCGGCAGGTGGATCCCGCGGATCGCGGTGTCCAGATCGACGAGGTCGTGCTGGTCGAGCAGCTCCTCGGGCAGCCAGTCGTCGACGGGGGGCAGCACCTCCAGTGCCGCCGCGACCAGCTCGGCGAGCTTGAAGCTCGGCAGGCCATCCACCGCCGGGTAGACCGCCAGCAGCCGCTGGTGCTGGAGCCGCTCCGCCGCCGAACCCGCGTCGAGGCCCGCGGCGACCGTCCCGAGCCGCTGCACGTCCGGAGCGGACAGCTGCAGGTTCGAGCGGAACCGCTTGACCTTGCCGCTGAACGCGACGACCGTCCCGGGCGGGAGCTGGTTCGCGCGCCAGTTCTGGTTGAAGAAGGTCGCGGTGAACACCGCGCCGCTGGCCTGGCGCACCTTGACCTCGGCGATGTCGAGGTGGCGGCGTCGGCCCTTGCCTGGGGTGCGCCGCGTGGACCACGCGAGGACCTCGCCGATCATCGTCGCGGGCTCGCCCTCGGCGACCTGCGAGAGGTCGAGGACCTCGCCGGCGTCCTGGTGTCGGCGCGGGTAGTGCTCGAGCAGATCGCGCACCGTGCGGACCCCGAAGGCGTCGTCCAGGCGTGATGCGAGCTTCGGACCGACCCCGGGCAGCTCGGTGACACGGTCCTCGAGGCGCAGGCTCACTCGACGCCGACCCAGTAGCGCACCGGTGCCTGCCCGGCGTCCAGGATCTCGAGCTCGGCGTCCCCCGCCAACTCGACCAGCAGGGCTCCGGCCGCCTCACGTTCGTCCCAGGTGACCTCATCGCCGACGAGCAACGTGACGAGCTCCGCGCCGCCGACCTCCAGCCGCGTGGCCACGGCGCGCAACACGGCCAGGGGATCGTCGTCGACCAGGATCACCTCGCCGTCGACGACCGCCAGGGGCTGCCCGGCCGACACCGCGCCGATCGGGGTGTCGGCATCCCGCGTGGCCGCGACCACCTCACCGGCGCGGACACCCGACGCCGACGCAGCGACCTCCGCGGCAACCGCGTCCGGATCGCCGGTCGGATCGAGCACCGCCAGCGCCGCGAGCACCGCCGGCGGGGTCACCGCCGGGTCGACCACCGTCACCTCTCGCCTCCCGTCACGACGAGCGAGCTCTGCGGCCTGGTGGGCGGTGGCCACCGCGTTGGGATGCCCGGGAAGGACCAGCACGCGCCGCGCCGGACAGCCATCGATCGCGTCGACGAGATCGGCGACGGACGGCAACCGGCCGGCGGCGCCATCCACCACCTCGACGTGCGGTGCGCGGACGAGCTCCATCGCCCCTGGCCCGCTCACGACGGCGACCGCGGCGACCGCGAGGTGGCTGCCTTCAGCGCGGCGGGCGATCTGCTCGCCGAGGTTGGTGACCTGGATGTCGCTCGGGCGACCGTGCTCGATCCCGACCTCGATCGCGGCACCGATGTCGGCGGTGTGCACGTGGACGTTCAACAGCCCTCCCGCAGCCACGACCACGACCGAGTCACCCAACGCCTCGAGGCTGCGGCGCACCTCGGAGGAGCTCTCGTCCGGTGCGTCGAGGAGGAACTGCACCTCGTAGGGATGGTCGAGGGACCGGTGACAGCCCCGCTCGGCGCGAGGCTCGCTGTGGGCCGGAGCGTCGAGCTGAACCTTGGGGGTATCCCCCGAGAGGTGGCCGTGCACCGCGGCGAGCACCACCTCGAACCCCCGAGCCCCGGCATCCACGACGCCGGCGTCACGGAGCACCGCGAGCTGCTCCGGCGTTGCAGCCACGGCCTCGGCCACCGCCGCACAGGTCCGCGCCGAGACGCCGATCAGATCCTCGCCGGCATCGGCGGCGTTCCGAGAGGTGACGGCAGCGGCACCGATGGCGGTCAGGATCGTGCCCTCGACCGGCTCGGCGACGGCCTCGTACGCCAGCTTCCGCGCCCTGCCGAGCGCATCTGCGTAGGTGGCGGCGTCGATGCGGTGCTGGCCGGTGAGCTCCTCGACGACCGCGCGGATCACCTGGCTGAGGATCACACCGGAGTTGCCGCGCGCCCCGCGGACCGCGCCGCGGATCACCTCACGCGACAGCGTCGCACCGGGGGCCGGCCGTGCGTCATGCAGCGCGGAGAGGCTGGATCGCACGGTGAGCACCATGTTGGTGCCGGTGTCCCCGTCCGGCACCGGGAAGACGTTGAGGTCGTTGAGCACGTCACGACGCTCGGTCAACGCCCCATGGACACGTTCGAGCAACGCCGGCAGTTCGCGCACGGACAGCGGCGCGCCCTGTCGCTGCACCCGTCGGCCTCCCTCCCGGTGAAGGTGGTCGCTCGTGGCGGGGACGCCACGACCTCGCCGTGGCGAGCGTAGCTGTCCCCTGCCGCGCACAGCTCGCGCCATGGCCGGCTCGTTGGTAGCCTGCCGCCCGATCCGCGTGCTCCTCGCCCGTCCCTTCGGTGCGGCGCTCGGGGAACCCTCAGCGCCATGCACCCCGTACGATGCGCCCGACGATGTGCCCGGTACGGCGTGCGACGGGATCCCCTCCTGCGGCCAGCCCGGCGGAACGCTCCGACGAACCGCGACCTCCCGATCACCTCCCAGCTCTCCCGCGCTTCCGGCGCGCCGGCGGGAACCACGACGACAAGGCAGTCCGATGGCCTCCTCCACCTGCGAACTCTGCGACAAGAAGCCCTGGTTCGGCAAGCAGGTCTCCCACTCGCATCGCCGGTCATCCAAGCGGTGGTCGCCCAACGTCCAGCGGATGACCGCCGTCGTCGACGGGCGCAAGGTCAAGCTGAACGTGTGCACCTCGTGCATCAAGGCCGGCAAGGTCGTCCGGCCGTCCGTCAAGGCCTGACCGACCCGCAAG
>CAYVJT010000167.1:0-3977 GCA_964451855.1 uncultured Actinomycetota bacterium | reverse complement strand
CCTGACCGACCCGCAAGGCCTGACCCACCCGCCGCGGCCCGATCACCGGCTCGCCCCGCTCTCGGCCCCGGGCCGGAGACCGCGAGACCCGGTTGTCCTCCCCCGCGACGCAGCGGTTGCTAGCGTCGTGTCGAGTGGGAGGTGCAACGGTGAAGGTCGCGGCCTACGTCCTGATCCAGACCGAGCTGGGCGAAGCAGCGAGCGTCGCACGCGCCGCTGCCGAGGTGCCCGGCGTCATCACCGCCGACGACGTCACCGGACCCTACGACGTCGTGGTCAAGGCGGAAGCGGCCAACGTGGACGAGCTCGGCAAGCTCGTCGTGTCACGGATCCAGGCGGTGCCCGGCATCACCCGCACCCTGACCTGCCCGATCGTCAACCTCTGACGGCTCGACCCCCGCTGGCGGACCGTCCCCGCCCTCCGGCTCCCAGCCTCACAGCCTGGCGCCGGCCAGGAGCCTCGCGACCAGCTCCGGGTAGTCCACACCTTCAGCCGCCCACAGTCGGGGGAACATCGAGCTCGGGGTGAACCCCGGGATCGTGTTGATCTCGTTGATCAACACCTCGCCGTCCGGCCTGACGAAGAAGTCGATGCGGGCCAGTCCACGGCAACCGATCGCGCGGTACGCCCGGCGGGCCAGCACGTCGATCCTTTCCGCGACGGACGCGGGGATGTCGGCGGGGATCACCAGGTCGGAGTCCCCGAGGTACTTGGCCTCGAAGTCGTAGAACTCACCGGAGGGCAGGACCTCGCCCGCACAGGTGACCTCGATGTGCTCGTCGCCGAGGACCCCGACCTCGATCTCGCGTCCACGCTCGATGCCCTGCTCGATGACCACGACGTCGTCGTGGGTGTACGCCTCGTGCATCGCCTCGGGCAGATCGTCGATCAGCGCGACCTTTCGGATCCCGATCGAGGAGCCCTGCCGCGCCGGTTTGGTGAACCAGGGGGCGGGTAGGCGCGACACGAGCTCCTCGCACACGTTGTCGGCGTCGGCGTTCCAGCGGCTGCGGTGGACGGCGAGGTAGCCGCCCTGGGGCAACCCACGTGCCGCGAAGGTCGCCTTCATCGCTGCCTTGTCGATGCCGATCGAGGACGCGGTCACGTCAGCGCCGACGTACGGGACGCCGACCGAGGCGAGCAGCCCCTGCACCGTGCCGTCCTCGCCCCACGGGCCGTGGAGCAGGGGGAAGGCGGCGTCGACGGGCCCGAGGCCGGTCGTCTCGAACCCGTTGGCCTCGTCCACCTGCAGCAGCCGCGGTCCTTCGCGGGTGCCGACCAGCGCGACGGTGGGTCCGTCCTCGGACACCACGGGCAGGGGCCCGCCTGCGGGGTCGTCGATGGGGCCGTCGGTGAGCGTCCAGCGGCCGTCGCGCGTGATGCCGACGGGCACCACCTCGTAGCGATCGCGATCGATGACCGCCAGCACCGAGCGCGCAGACAGGCACGAGATCTCGTGCTCTGAGGACCGCCCGCCGAACAGCAGCAGGACGCGGGGCACGCGGGCGCCTTTCGATCGCGGTCGACAGCGCCGGGAGCCTAGCGAGGCCGGATCAGGCGCTGGGCCGGGCCTCCGGTCCGGATGACCGGGTCTCGCGTGCCGGCAGCGTCCGGAGACCTCCGTCCGTGCGTGGCAGCCACGAACAGATCGGTGCGGTGTCCTCCCGCGAGCCGTAGACCAGCAGCGCCAACATCGCACCGTAGAGCGGGAGGTGGCCGATCAGCTCCGTCGGTCCCAGGAAGAACAACGTCGCGTTGAACGGGATACCGGCCGCGAGCACGGTGAGCTGCGGCAACGCGCCGGAGATCAGGAGCAACCCGAACAGGATCTCGACCCCGGCGGCGAACTGGATGAACACCAGGTCGCTGACCTCCACACCGAACCAACCGCCGACCACCTGCAGCACGTTGAAGGCCGGGAACCGGTCGAGGAACTCCAGGCTCAGCTCGGGTCGGGCCAGCTTCTCGGTGTAGGCGAGGAGGATCAGCGTCATCCCGGCCACGGCCCGCAGGGCGAACAACGCCGTCCTGACCCGCTCGGGGTCGACCAGGATCCGGCCACCGGACCGTCGGTCGTCAGGTGGCAGCAGCACCAGGAACAGCCCGATCGCCAGCAGATCCGCCCGCTCGAGGATCGGCATGACCCCGTAACCGAGCATGCCCAGGGGTCCGGCCAGCACGAGCAGGATCGCGGCGGGACGGACCCTCCAGCCGGCGATCAGCCAGACCCCGACGATCCCCTCGAGGACGCCGAGGCCGAACCCCCACCAGGTGTCGGGCAGCCGGAGGGTGGGGACGAAGTACTCGAGCCGCGAGGCGAGGGCCAGCAGCGACACGCCGGCGTGGATCGCGAGCAGCCGCGGGATCCAGGGCCCGAGCCGACCGAGGAAGCTGAGGAAGCCCAACTCCGGACGGGGCAGCCACCTCGCGAGGATGCGCCACACGATCGCGATCACGATCGCCGAGCCCGCCGCCACCAGGGAGAGGGTCTCGACCGCGAAGGCGAGGTCGTAGGGCGGTTCGCCCTCCGTGAACCACAGTGCGTGAGCGAGTGTCGGCACGACGCTACCCCTGAGAACGACGATGGACGAGATGACGACATCGGGACGAGCGTCCGTCGAGGGTAGGGTGCCGACGAAGGCGGCCGAGACCTGGTGCGCGGCGTCCGGGACGACCCCACGAGGGGACCCGGAGGGTGCCGGTTCCGCCACACGACCTCGAACCACAGGGAAGGCAGCGACGTGATCGACTTCGACGGCAGGGTGGCCATCGTGACGGGCGCAGGCGGAGGGCTCGGCCGGAGCCATGCGTTGCTGCTCGCGAGCCGTGGCGCCAAGGTCGTGGTCAACGACCTCGGTGGCTCACGTGACGGGACCGGCGGCGGATCGGAGATGGCGGATGCCGTGGTCCAGGAGATCGTCGACGCGGGCGGTGAGGCCGTCGCCAACTACGAGGGTGTGCACACCTGGCAGGGGGGCGAGGCGATCGTGCAGACCGCGCTCGACAGCTTCGGGCGGGTCGACATCGTCGTGAACAACGCGGGGATCCTGCGCGACATCTCCTTCGCCAACCTCCAGGAGGAGCAACTCGACCTCGTCCTGAAGGTCCACCTGTACGGCGCCTTCCACGTCGCGCGCGCGGCGTGGCCCCACCTCAAGGACCAGGGCTACGGCCGCGTCATCAACACCACCTCGGGGTCCGGGCTGTACGGCAACTTCGGCCAGTCCAACTACTCGGCCGCCAAGATGGGCCAGGTCGGGCTGACCCGCACGTTGGCGATCGAGGGCGCGAAGTACGGCATCACCTCGAACGTGATCGCTCCGGTGGCGAGATCGCGGATGACCGAGGACGTCATGCCGCCGCAGCTCCTGGAGCGACTCGAGCCCGAGTACGTCTCCCCGCTCGTGGCCTACCTCGCCTCCGAAGGGTGCACCGAGACCGGGCGCATCTACTCCGTCGGCGGTGGCTACGCGGCGCGGGTCGCGATCCTCGAGGCCGAAGGCACCACCTTCGATGGTGTTCCCTCCCCCGACGACGTCGCGGAGCAGTGGGCCGCCATCAACGAGGTCGGCCCCGGTGCCGTGGAGTTCACCCACGGGGTCATGGAGCAGACCACCAGGGTCATGGAGGCACTCGGCATCGGGTTCGAGTGACCCCGGAGGGCGGTGGTGGTGCCGACCTGATCCGCACGGGAGCGGACCCGTTGTCGAGCGCGGAACGACCGATAGGCTGCTGCGGCGATCCACGAGGTGTCACCGGCCCTCAGCCGCTGCGACCACCCACGGCCTCCGTCGCGCGTCGCTCGCGGAGCGCCCCGAACCCGGATCGTCGTGATCGCCGCAGCCGCGCCCGCTGGACCACGCCTCCGTCCGTTTCCCCCGTCCTCCAGGTCGCTCGTGGCACACAGCATCGGTAACACGTTCCAGTTCCTCGGTCGCGACATGGCGGTCGATCTCGGGACCGCGAACACCCTGGT
>CAYVJT010000166.1:0-8431 GCA_964451855.1 uncultured Actinomycetota bacterium | reverse complement strand
CATGCTCTTGTAGTTGACGTTGGTCGGGATGCCGTAGTGCTTGCCCTCGTACTCACCGAGGGACAGCAGGTACTCCCCGAAGATCGCCTCCAGCTCCGAGATGTCGAAGCCGAGGTCCTCGAGGGCGACGGCGTTGCCGAGCTCCGCCTGCTCGATGACCGCACCAGGCTGTGGGAACAGCGCGATGTCCGGAGGGTTCCCGCCTTCGATGCGGATCTGGATCTGCTCCTCGAAACTGTCGGACCCCTCGTACTGGGCGTTGGCTCCGGTGGGCTCGTTGAAGTACTCCTGGATGACCGCGTTCATCGCGGCTTCCTCGACGCTCGTCGGTGCACCGAAGACCGAGACACTGGTCCCGGCAAGGTCGAGCTCATCGGTGACTTCCTCGTCGTCCGGCGCTTCCGGTTCGTCCTCGGTGGGCTCCTCGACGCCGTTCTCCTCGTCCGGGGCATCTACCGCGTCGTCGTCGACGCCGCACGCCGCGAGGAGGAGCGCGCCGACGACCGTCAGCGCAAGAACCCTCGTGGTCTTCCTCATCGTGTGACTCCGTCGCACCGCGGCACGTCCGTCCGGGCGCACCACCAGTGTGAACGCTCCCACCATCGCAGCAACGGTCCAAGGTCCCTATCCCCGACCGCCCTACGACACCGACCGTAGGTTGGCGCAGGTGCGAGCGCGGTCGGGCGCCGCGGCGCCATCCAGATACCGCGCAGCGTGGTCGACCGGCCTCACATGGCGACCCACCGGTGGAGGCCCTGGAGGTGTGCACGACCACCGGCACCGGATGGACGGGCGAGGCCGTCAGTGCTTCTGGGTGTCGTACCACGTCGGCCCGAAGGCGGTGTCGACGTCGAGCGGCACGGCCAGCTCGACCACCTGGGACAGCGTGTCCACCACCAGCTCCTCGGCCGCTTGCATCTCGCCGTCGGCGACCTCCAGGATCACCTCGTCGTGGACCTGCAGGAGCTGCTGTGTCGCGAGCCCGGACCGGTCGAGGGCGTGCTGCAGCTCGATCATCGCGAGCTTGATCACGTCCGCGGCCGTGCCCTGGATCGGGGCGTTCAGCGCCATGCGCTCGGCCATCTGGCGCCGGTTGCGGTTGTCCGAGCGCAGGTCCGGCAGGTAGCGGCGCCGCCCGAACAGCGTGGTCGTGTAGCCGTCCCGGGTGGCGTCTGCGACCGCCTGGTCCAGGAACGAGCGCACCTTCGGGAACCGCTCGAAGTAGGCCTGGACGATCTCCTCCGCCTCGTCCGGCGGGATCTGCAGCTGCTGGCCGAGCCCGTAGGCCGTCAGGCCGTAGGCCAGGCCGTAGTTGACGGCCTTCGCGCGGTCGCGGAGGGCACCGTCGACGTCGTCCAGCGGCAGGTCGAAGACCTTGGCAGCCGTGGTGGCGTGGATGTCCTCGTGGGAGCCGAACGCATCGAGCAGGCCCTCGTCGCCGGAGAGGTGGGCCATGATCCGCAGCTCGATCTGGGAGTAGTCGGCCACGAGCAGCGCGGTGAACCCCTCCCCCGGAACGAAGGCTCGACGGATCTCACGACCCTCCTCACGACGGACCGGGATGTTCTGCAGGTTCGGGTGCGAGGAGGAGAGGCGTCCGGTGGCGGCGATCGTCTGCGACAGGGTCGTGTGGATGCGGCCGGTCTCCGGATCGACCAGCGGTGGCAGCGCGTCCACGTAGGTGGTCAGCAGCTTGGAGACCTCCCGCCACTCCAGCACCGCCTCGACGATGGGGTGGTGGCCGAGCAGGGCCTGCATCGCCGAGGCATCGGTCGAGTACCCCGTCTTGATCCGACGGGTCTTCGGCAGCCCCAGCTCCTCGAAGAGCACCTGCTGCAGCTGCGGTCCCGAACCCACGTTGAACGTGCGGCCCGCGTGGTCGTGGACCTCGCGCTCCAGCTCGTCGACCCGGGAAGCCAGGCGATCACGGAGCTCGTCGAGCACGTGGAGGTCGATCGCGACGCCTGCCCGTTCCATGCGGGCCAGGACCGGCGCCAGCGGCACCTCGATGCGGTCGACCAGCTCCCGCTGCCCGCGGGCGTCGAGCTCCGCGCCGAGGTGGTCGGTGAGCTCGAGGATCGCCTGGGCGGTCAGGGCGCGCTCCTCCCAGGGATCCTCCTCCTCGACCGGGAGCGCGAGCTGATCCGTGGCGTCGGCGACGTCCTCGACCGAGATCGTGCGCTGCAGGTGCTGCATCGCAAGCCGCTCGAGATCGAAGGTGCGTTGCTCCGGGTTGAGCAGGTACGCGGCGAGCTCGGTGTCCAGCTCCACCCCGCTGATCGTCCAGCCCCGCGCGTGGACGGCGTGGTCGAGGGTCTTGAGCTCGTGCGTGATCTTCGCCCGCGTCGGGTCGGCGAGCAGCCCGGACAGGGCCGCGAGGTCCTCCTCATCGAGAGCATCGAGCCGGGCGGAGGCCGGTTCGCGCCCTTCAGCAGCGAGCCCGACGGCGGTCCAGCTCACGTGGGGGGGCCGGTCCGCGGTGACGGCCAGGACCGCGATCGGTGTGCTCACCTCATCGAGCCATCGACGGAGCTGGCCTGCCTCCAGCCGGACCGGCGCACCATCGAACCCCGTGGCGGTCGCCGCTTCCTGATCGCCGAGCACCTCCTCGACGAAACGGTCGTACAGCGCCCTGAACTCCAGCGTGCCGAACAGCTCGCGGACCGCGGCGGTGTCGATCTCGCCCATGCGCAGGTCGGCCAGGTCCAACGCCACCTCGACGTCTCGGCGCAGGCGCATGATCGACAGGTTCGCCCGGACCTGGTCCTCGTGCTCCGCCAGCATCGCGGGCACCTTCTTGCCGGACACCTCGTCGAGCCGCGCGTAGAGATCGTCGATGTCGTCGAAGGTCGTGACGAGCTTGGCGGCGGTCTTGTCCCCGACCCCGGGGACGCCGGGCAGGTTGTCCGAGTTGTCCCCACGCAGGGCGGCGAGTTCGACGTAGCGTTCGGGGGGCACCCCGTAGCGTTCCTCCACCGCCTCCGGGGTCATCTCGGCCATCTCGGTGATGCCGCGGAGGGTGTAGAGCACGGTCAGGTGCTCGTCCACCAGCTGCATCGAGTCGCGGTCGCCGGTCACGATGTAGGCGTGGAAGCCCTCGCCGATCGCCCGTTCGGCGACGGTGGCCAGCACGTCGTCCGCCTCGACGCCCTCCACCTCGACGACGGGGATGTGGAGGGTCGCGAGGACCTGCTTGATGAGGTCCACCTGCGGACGGAACTCGTCCGGAGGGGCGGCACGGTTCGCCTTGTACTCCGGGAAGGCCTCGGTGCGGGCGACGTCGCGTCCCTTGTCGAAGGCGACCGCGATCGCATCGGGCTGGCGGTCCGCGAGCAGCTTGATCAGCATCGAGGTGAAGCCGTACACCGCGTTGGTCAGCTCGCCGGTCTGGGTGCGCAGCGTGTCCGGCAGCGCGTAGAAGGCACGGTAGGCCAGGCTGTGCCCGTCGAGCAGGAGGATCGACCTGCGCTCGTTGGCCACGGTGCGCTCCTTGCCGAGGTCGCGGTCGCGGGACCCGTCGTCGGCATCCCCGACACCGGTGAGCCTAGTGTCGGAGGACCGGCGTACCCTCGGCTCACTCCTGCTCCCCTCCCCGACGCTCCCGAGGTCCACGGTGTCCAGCTCCCCCCACGTGTACGACGTCGACGAGGCCGGTTTCCAGGCCCAGGTGCTCGACCGCTCCCACGAGGTCCCGGTGGTCGTCGATCTTTGGGCCGCCTGGTGTGGGCCGTGCCACACCTTGGGCCCGATGCTCGAGGCGGCGGTCGATGCGCGCGGTGGGCAGGTCGTCCTCGCCAAGATCGACGTGGACGCCAACCAACAGATCGCGCAGGCTCTCCGGGTCAAGGGCATCCCGCAGGTCTTCGCCTTCAAGGACGGCAAGGCGGTCAGCCAGTTCACGGGCGTGATCCCCCAGCAGGAGCTCGACGCCTTCCTCGACGCCCTCGTCCCGACCGAGGCCGACCAAGCGGTCGCTCGCGCTGCGGACCTGCCACGCGAGGACGCCGAGGTGGAGCTGCTTCGGGCGTTGGAGCTCGATCCCGACCACCGCGACGCTGCGGTCGCGCTGGCGCAGCTGGTGGTCGCTGACGAGCCCGAGCGAGCCCTCGAGCTCGTCGCCCCACACCGCCCTGACCCCGGAGCCGAGGCCGTGGTCGCCCGCGCCGACCTCGCCAGCAACGGCAGCGGTGACGTCGAGGCACTCCGTGCCGAACTCGAGACGCGTCCGGACGACGGTCGGCTGCTGTTGGACCTCGGCCGCGTGCTCGCAGCCCGCGGCGAGCACGACGAGGCCCTGGAGTACCTGCTGGCCTCGGTCGAAGCCGGAGGCGAGACGAAGGACGAAGCCCGTGAGCAGCTGGTCGCGCTCTTCGGCGTCCTGGGCGACGACCCCAGGGTCGCGCCGGCCCGCACCCGGCTCTCCCGGGCGCTGTTCTGACCCACCACCGCCGGCTGGCCCCCCGGGGGCCCTGAGCGGTCGGAAGCTCAGCGGACCAGTTGCAGGAAACGTCGGGTGCGCTCGTGCTTGGGGTCCTCCAGGATCTGGTGCGGTGGCCCCTCCTCGACGACGACCCCGTCGTCCATGAACACCACCCGGTCGGCGACCTCCTTGGCGAAGCCCATCTCGTGGGTCACCACCATCATGGTCATGCCCTCCTGGGCCAGCAGCCTCATGACGCCGAGCACCTCACCGACGAGCTCAGGGTCCAACGCCGAGGTCGGCTCGTCGAACATCATCATGTCCGGGTCCATCGACAGCGCCCTGGCGATCGCGACCCGCTGCTGCTGACCTCCGGAGAGGTGTGCCGGGTACGCGTCGATCTTGTCGGAGAGCCCGACCCGTTCGAGGTTCCTGCGGGCCACCTCGATGGCTTCGCTCTTCGGCCGCTTCCTCACCCGTTGCTGCGCCAGGGTGAGGTTGCGGAGGACCGAGAGGTGGGGGAACAGGTTGAACTGTTGGAACACCATGCCGATCCGGCTGCGCAGCCGGTCGACGTCGGCGTCGATGTCGGTGATGTCCTCACCCTCGATCAGGATCGAGCCGGAGTTCGATTCCTCCAGGCGGTTGACGCAGCGCAGCAGGGTCGACTTGCCGGACCCCGATGGGCCGACCACGCAGACCACCTCGCCGGGAGCGACCGTGAAGTCGATGCCCTTCAGCACCTCGAGATCGCCGAAGGACTTGTACAGGTCGCGCACCTCGATCGCGTAGGCGCTGCCCTGCTGCTCCACGCGCGCATCTCCCTGGGGGCTCGTCGACCGCACGCAGCCTACTGCCCACCTCCGCCGGACCCGTCGTCCGCTCCTCCTGGCGCTTCGGCCGAGGTGACCGGTCCGGGACATCGCGTCGTGGTCGCCCTCAGCGGGACCGCGCGTTACGCCGTTCGAGCACCGCGACGAGCTGGGTCATCGGGATCGTGATCAGCAGGTAGACCGCGCCGACCACGATCAGCGGGGTCGGGTTGAAGTGAGCGTTCATGAGATCGCGCCCGAACTTGAGCAGCTCCTTGGTGGCCGGAGTCGTCCCCAGCACGAACAGCAGCGACGTGTCCTTGATCAGCAGGACCAGTTCGTTGGTCAAGGGCGGGATGATGATGCGGAACCCCTGCGGGATGATCACCGAGATCATGGCCCGCGTCTTCGACATCCCGAGGGACCGTGCCGCCTCCATCTGTCCCCGCGGGACGGCCTGGATCCCCGCACGGATCGTCTCCGCCATGTACGCGGCGGCGACGATCCCGAGCCCCAGGGTGATGTTGAGCAGGATCGGCCAGCGGGTCCCGAACGCGATCGGGATCCCGAACCCGATCAGGAAGATCGTCAACAGTGCCGGCAGCCCACGGAAGATCTCGATGTAGACGGTCGCGAGCCACCGGTAAGGCTTGATCGTCGACAGCCGCATCAGCGCGAACAACAAGCCGAACGCGAGCCCGAAGGTGAAGGCGAGGAAGGTGTACAGGATCGTGTTGCGTGCCGCGATCAGCAGCACGTCCGGGAACATCCTCGCCGCGATCTCGGGGTTGAAGAAGTTCCGGCGGATGACCTCCCAGTCCGCGATGAGGAGCAGCATGACCACCGCGAGGCCGAACAGCAGGTACATGGTCCCGCGGAACAGCCGCTCGCGTTGCCGCCGGCCCAGACGCCTCGGAGCCACCACGCGGTGATCGCGGCTCTCGGTCTTCGTCGTCACGTCCGTCCCCCTCGGGTCGAGGTCGATCGCACACTAACCGCGAGGAGGGGGAGGCACGGTGGCCTCCCCCTCCTCGCGGCACACGTGCGCCCAGGATCAGTCGGTCCCGAAGTAGGTGTCGTAGATCTCGTCGTAGGTGCTCGCGTCGCGGACCGACGCCAGCGCGTCGTTGATGGCGTCGACGAGGCCGTCATCGCGGTCCTGCTCCATCGCGAAGCCGTAGGACTCGCCGGTGTCGTACGTCTCGATCATCTCGGCGTCATTGTCGCGGGCGTACTCGACGTTGACCGGCTGGTCCTGCAGAACCGCGTCGATCTGACCGGCACCGAGGGCCACGAACAGGTCACCGACGCTCTCGAAGGCACGGATCTCGGCCCCGGGGACGTTCTCCTCGGCGTAGGCCTCGCCGGTCGTGCCGGACTGCACCCCGACGACGACACCCTCGGTGAGGTCGTCGATCCCGCCGAGATCCGAGCCCTCCGGGACGAGCAGCGACTGGACCGCGTCGTAGTAGGGCTCGGAGAAGTCGATCTGCTCGGCACGCTCCTCGGTGATCGTCATCGCCGAGGCGGCGATGTCGCAGGTACCCGCCGCCATCGCGGCGCCGGAGGTCAGGCCCTCGAAGCCGGTGGCGACGACCTCCGCCTCGAGGTCCAACTCGTCGGCGATCGCCGCGATCAGGTCGATGTCGAACCCGCTGTAGCCGAGGGGTGAGTCCGGGTCCTCGAACTCGAAGGGTACGAAGGGGACGTCGGAGCAGACGGTCAAGGTGCCGTCGGTCACGAGGTCGAGGTCACCTGCAGCTGCGGTGTCGTCGTCGCCGCAGGCAGCGAGCAGCAGTGCCGCGGTGGCGAACGCCACGGCGACTCGGGATGTCGAACGCATGATGGAGCATCCTTGTCTCGGTTCGATCAGGCCACGAGCAGGCGGCGCCGCCGGGGCGGGGCACCGACCCCGGACGCTCGAGCGAGCGTCCACATCGGGGGGCGGGCCGAGGACTCTACGACGTCGCTAGTACGGCCGTGTCCAGGGTACCCCGGGCGACGTGCGGAAGGCGGAGAGACGCGGGCAGGACGGCACCCCGTGTCGCCCTCGAGCTAGTCGCCGTCCTCGAAGCCCTCGATGATGTGCTCAGCGACCTGACGCATCGTCTGACGGCGCTCCATCGCCTGACGTTGGACGAACCGGAAGGCCTCGCCTTCGGACATGCCCTCGTTGGCCTGGAGCAGGCCCTTGGCCTTCTCCACGACCTTACGCGCCTCCAACCGCCCCTGCAGGTCGTCGACCGTCGCCTCCAGGCCGGACATCTCCCGGAAGCGCCCAGCGGCGATCTCGACGGCGGGGAGCAGGTCGTGCTTCTGGAAGGGCTTGACGAGGTAGGCCATCGCGCCGGCACGACGCGCCTTCTCCACGAGGTCGCGCTGACTGAAGGCGGTGAGGATGAGGATCGCCGAGAGCCGCTCCTTCGCGATCTCCTCCGCCGCCTGGATGCCGTCCATCACCGGCATCTTGACATCGAGGATCACCAGGTCCGGACCGAGCTCGCGGGTCAAGCGGACCGCCGACGCCCCATCTGCGACCTCGGCGACCACCTCGAACCCCTCCTCCTGGAGCATCTCCTTGAGGTCCAGACGGATGAGCGCTTCGTCCTCGGCGATCAGGACACGCGTCGGTCGAGGAGCGCCTTCGGTGGCGCTGTCGGCTTCGTTGCTCGTCTCGGTCACTCGTCGTCCCTCTGCCGGTGCGCGGTGTCGAGCTCGTGGAGTCGCTCGAGCAGGCGATCGCGTTGCTCGATCAACCCATGCGCTTCACGTTCGGCATCCTCGAGCAGTGTCCGGTGTCGATCTAGGTCTCGGCGTGCGTCCCGCCACTCACGGTCGGCGAGCGGCGTCTCCGCCACGAGCTTGCGGGTCTCGGCGTCCGCGGCGACCTCGTCGAGGTACGCCACCTGCTCGGCCAACACGCGTTGCGACGCCCGCACCCGCTTGAGCTGTTCCTGGGTGCGCGCGAGCCGTTCCTGGACGCGGCTAGCGCTGCGTATCGAAGCCGTGGTCGTTCCGGTCATCGGTCACCATGTGTCGGCGCGGCCGGTGCCGCGTCGATCCTGCCGCGCGGACCCGCGCGGCACCCGCTCCATCCATGCACGCGGGTCGTCGGCTGACGAGCTGCGGACACATCCGGGGTGGGGGCCCAGAAACTAGCGGCGAGTGGCCCCACCGGCCAACACACCCCGGCCAACAC
>CAYVJT010000165.1:4797-8435 GCA_964451855.1 uncultured Actinomycetota bacterium | reverse complement strand
GTCACCGGCGTGAGCCCCTGGCGCCCGCTGTGGGTGTCCCAGGTCGAACGACTACCCTCCCGGCGGTCCGGCGGGTGGGCTCGGTCCCGCTTCCCACCGTCCGGCACGACCCCGTGACCTGGAGGGAGATGGAAACGCAGGCGTCGATGCTGCCCGCCGCCGCCGTCCTGGCGCCGGTCGCAACGGCTGCGCTCATCGTCCTGCTCCGTCGCGTCCCCCAGGTCCGCGACGCGGTCCTGGTCATCGGGGCCGCGATCACCTTCGCCTTCGTGCTCGCCCTCACCCCCAGGGCGCTGGCGGGCGAGGTTGCGGTCTCCAGCCTCGGGGAGCTGATCCCCGGCGTCGAGATGTCCCTGCGGGCCGACGCGATGGGGATGATCTTCGCGCTGCTCGCCTCGCTGCTGTGGGTGCTCGCCGGCTTCTACGCGATCGGCTACATGCGCGGCGACAGAGCGAAGAACCAGACCCGGTTCTACGCCTTCTACGCGCTGTGCCTGTCGACCGCGTTCGCCGTAGCGTTCGCGGGCGACCTCTTGACCTTCTTCATCGCCTACGAGCTGCTCACGGTCACCACCTACCCGCTGGTCACCCACAAGGGCGACGCGAAGGCGATCGCCGCCGGGCGCACCTACCTCGGCTACCTGCTGGCAGGCGGGGTCCTGGTGCTGTTCGCGATGGCCATCGTGTTCGCCACGACAGGCCAGCTCACCTTCGAGGCCGGCGGGTTCATCGCCGACCACATGAGCACCGGGATGCTGGTCCTGGTCTTCGCGCTGCTCGCGGTCGGGTTCGGCACCAAGGCCGGGCTCATCCCCCTGCATGCGTGGCTGCCCGGCGCGATGGTCGCCCCGACCCCGGTGAGCGCGCTGCTCCACGCCGTCGCGGTCGTCAAGGGTGGGGTGTTCGCCGTCGGCCGGGCGATCGGCTTCGTGGTCGGTCCCGGCGCGCTCGCCGATATCGGCGTGCAGACGTTCCTGAGCGCGGTCGCGGGCGCGACGATCCTGGTGGCGTCGATCATCGCCCTGCGCCAGGACCACCTGAAACGACGCCTCGCGTACTCGACGATCGCCCACCTCGCCTTCATCGTGCTCGGGTTCTCGCTGGTGTCGCCGACCGCCTTCGAGGGCGCCCTGATGCACATCGTCAACCACGGCGCCCTCAAGATCACCCTGTTCTTCGCCGCCGGGGCGATCCACATCGCGGCCCACAAGGACCACGTCAGCGAGCTGGACGGCATCGGTCGACGCATGCCCTTCACGATGGTGGCGTTCGCCGTGGCCTCGTACGGCCTCGCCGGCCTGCCGCCGATGGGTGGGTTCCTCAGCAAGTGGCACCTCGTCCTGGGGGCTCTGGAAGCGGGGCAACCCGTCTTCGCGGCCGTGATGGTCGGCTCCGGGCTGTTGACCGCCGGCTACCTCTTCCCGATCGTCTACCGCGCCTTCTTCAAGGCCGCGCCGGAGCCAGGCGGAACCCCAGCGACCGACGCCGAGGTGGTGCCGACGCCGGCGTCCTCAGGCACCGCCGCCGCCACGCTCACCGAGCCGGTCGCCCAGGCGACCGCCGACCCGGTCGTCCAGGCGGTCGCTGAGCCCGCCAGCGAACCGGTCGCCGAGGACGCCGGGCACGAGGATCATGGCGAGGCGGCTGCCTCGATGGTCGTCCCGCTGTGCATCACCGCGGGGATCGGGCTGCTGCTCGGCCTCGGCGACCTGACGGGCATCTACGGGCTGGCAGCGCAGGCCGCGACTGCGGTGACCGGGGGTGCGCCGTGAACCGGCGCGTCCTCCCGATCATCGCCGGCGCGTTGGTCGTCAGCGTGCTGGTCGACGTGCCGTTCCACGACTCCTTCTTCCCGGGCTACGCCGCGCTCGTTGGACTGCTCGGCACCGCGCTGCTGGTCCTCGTGGCGAAGCGGGTCCTGGCGCCGCTCGTCGACCGCGACGAGAGCTACTACCCCGACGACGCTCCGCCCGACGTCCAGCACGACGTGTGGGCGGTCCGTGCCGACGAGGTGGACAGCGACGGCGCGGACGGCCCGAGCGGCCGTCACGACCCAGGCGGGGACGTGACGGGAGGCGGGCGGCATGGCTGACCTGCTCCTGCACCCCGTCGTGCCGATGGTGCTCGGCGCGCTGCTCGTGCGTGTGCTGCCCCAGCGCGCCGGCAACGTCGTCGTGATCGCTGCCCCGCTCGCCGCGCTCGCCGCGGTCGCCTCGCTCGACCTCGGCACCAGCGTGACCGTCGACTTCCTCAGCTGGGAGCTCGAGGTGCTGCGCGCCGACGCGCTGGCGCGCCCCTTCGGCGTGATCTTCGCCGGGGTGGCGCTCATCGCGGCGATCTACGGCCTGGCCACCCAACGCGGACCCGAACGCACCTCCGCCCTGGTCTACGCGGGCGCCGCCATGGGGGTGGTCTACGCCGGCGACCTCTTGACCTTCTTCGTGTTCTGGGAGATCAAGGCGATCGCGAGCACCTTCGTGATCCTGGCGCGCCGCAACGAGCGATCCGGGCGCGCCGGCATGCGCTACCTGTTCGTGCACATCCTCGGGGGCAAGCTGCTGTTGGCCGGGGTCCTGGTGCACCTGTCCCAGACCGGCTCGCTGTCCTTCGAGACCTTCGAGCCGGGGGTCGCGGCCACCCTGATGCTGCTGGCCTTCGTCCTATCGGCCGGGATGCCGCCACTGCACGCCTGGCTGAAGGACGCCTACCCGGAGGCGAGCGTCGCCGGCACGATCTTCCTCTCGGCGTTCACCACGAAGTCCGCCGTCTACGCGCTGTCCCGCGGGTTCCCCGGCACGCAGGTGCTGATCTACCTCGGCGTCTTCATGGCGATGTACGGGGTGATCTACGCGATCCTCGCCAACGACATCCGGCGGCTGCTCAGCTACCACATCATCAGCCAGGTCGGCTTCATGGTCACGGCCGTCGGTATCGGCACCACCGCGGCGGTCAACGGTGCCGTGGCCCACGCCTTCGCCCACATCCTCTACAAGGGCCTGCTGCTGATGGGGGTCGGGGCGGTGCTCTACGCCACCGGACGCTCCAAGGCCAACGTCCTCGGGGGGTTGGGCAACCGGATGAAGGCGACGCTCACGCTCTACATGATCGGGGCGGCGTCGATCTCCAGCGTGCCCCTGCTGAGCGGCTTCGTGTCCAAGGAGATGATCGTCGACGCCGCGTACCAGAGCGAGCTCGGTGCGGTGGTGATCCTGTTGAAGATCGTGTCGGTGGGCACGTTCCTGAGCACCGGCCTGAAGCTGCCGTACGCGACCTGGTTCGGGCCGCAGGGTCCCGGGCCGGCGACCTCCGAGGGTGCCAGCATCCGGGTCGCACCGATCCCGGCGACGATGTTCCTCGCGATGGGGGTGACCGCGGGGTTGAACCTGCTGCTCGGCGTCGCACCGGGACTGCTCTACGCGCTGATGCCCGAGCCCGTGGTCTACACGCCCTATAGCGTGGCCAAGGTGCTGGAGAAGGTGCAGATCCTGACGTTCACGGGCCTCGGCTACTGGCTGCTGCTCGGCATGCTGCCGTCGAAGCCCTACGTCAGCCTGGACACCGACTGGGTGTACCGGCGGCTGCCGAGCCTGCTGCGTTCCCCACGGCGCGCCGAGGCGCCCACGCCGGCGATGGCGCCG
>CAYVJT010000165.1:0-4697 GCA_964451855.1 uncultured Actinomycetota bacterium | reverse complement strand
CACCTGCGGTCGAGACCCCAGCTGCCTCGGTGCGACGCGGTGCCGCCCTGGTCACGCGCGTGTTCGAACCCTCCGACGGCCCCCCTGACGTGCCGGCCACCTGGCTGCTCGGCGCGGTGATCCTGCTGGCCTCGCTCGCCTTGCTGACCTCGAGCCTGCTGTGGTGAAGGCGACCCGCACCGCCGTGCTGTTCCTGGTGCTCCTGCTGTTCTGGCAGGCGCTGTCGGCCCGCATCGATCCGCTCTTCATCACCCTGGGGGTGCTCTCGGCCGCGCTGACGACCTGGTTCAGCCTGCGTCTGCTGGAGAGCGTCGTCGGGTCGGCGCAGGACACACCGAGGATCCACGTCTGGCACCTGCTGCGCTTCCTCGGGTGGCTGCTGCTGCAGATCCCGCCCGCGGGTTTCCAGGTGGCCGCGGTGGTCCTCGACCCCCGCCGGCCGCCGCGTCCCGGGGTCGTGTGCTTCCGAACGGAGCTGAAGAGCCCCGCGGCACGCACGCTGCTCGCCAACGCCATCACCCTGGTGCCAGGGACCATGACCCTGAACGTGGACGGTCCCGAGTTCACCGTCCACGCCTTCACGCCCGAGACGACCGCGGATCTGGCCAACGGCGGCATGCAGGGGCGCATCGCCCGCGCGTTCCGTCAGCCCCCGGAGCCGGCGCCGCAGATGCGCTGGGAACCGATCCACGACGAGCTGCCGGAGGACCCCGGGTGAGCCCCTTCCTGATCGCTGTGCTGCTGATCATCGCCGTGCTGATCGCGGCCGGTCTGCACCGCGTGTGGGCCGGGCCGACCGTCTTCGACCGGCTCGTGGCGATCGCGCTGGTGTCGGTCAACGGGGTGATCGTGCTGGTCGTGCTCGGGTTCGTGCTCGGCCGCCCGTCGCTGTTCCTCGACATCGCTCTGGCCTACGCCCTGCTCGCCTTCCTGCTCCCGATCGCCCTCGGCCGCTACTTCGAGGAACGCGACGACGGCACCTCGCGCGACGGCCTGCCGAGTCCGAGCAGGCGTCCGAGGCCGACGGGTGTGGTCCCCCACGGCCTGCTCGCGGAGCGCGGGCGGCGCGCGACCGAACAGCGGGTCGCGCAGGCGCAACAGCAGCGGCAGCCTTCCTACCCCGAGGGCGAGATCCAGTCACCCCACCCGAAGGGCCGCACCCGTCGTCCGCGCCACTACAGGGAGGACGAGCGATGACGATCGTCGGCGACATCATCATCGGCCTGGGGCTGTTCTTCATCATCGTCAGCACGATCGCGCTGCTGGTCATGCCCGACCTGTACACCCGGGCCCACGCCGTCGCGAAGTCCGAGACCCTCGGCCTGCTGCTCGTCTTCCTCGGGCTCTTCCTGCGGCCGGAGATGGACGCGTCGTCGTTCGGTCGCTTGGTCTTCGTGCTGGTCTTCTCGCTGATCGCGAACCCGACCGCCGTGCACGCGCTGGTCCGGGCCGCGAGCCGTTCCGGTGCGCTGCCCTGGACCGTGATCGATCAGCGGATCGCCGATGCCGAGCTGGGCAGCGAGCCCGAGGCGCACGGCGAGGTCGAGGGTGTCGAGGCCGAGGAGGGGCCGCGATGATCGTTCCCCTCGACATCATCATCTTCATCACCCTGATCGCCGCCGCGGTCCTGGCGGTCAACGTCAGCGACCTGCTGGCCGCGGTCGCGCTGCTGGCCGCGTACAGCCTGTTCGCCTCGCTGCTGTTCGCCGGCGTCAACGCCGTCGACGTCGCCCTGGTGGAGGCGGCGCTGGGTGCCGGCCTGACCGGGGTGCTGTTCATCGGGGCGATCCTGGCCACCACGCGCCACTCGACGGCCAAACGCACCTGGCGGCGACGTGTCGTCGTGCTGCCGCTGCTCGTCGGGTTCATCGGGCTGATGCTCTACGCCAGCATCGGCCTGCCCGACCGGGGCGACCCCGACGCGCCGGCCCAGACCGGGGTGTCCCAGCACTACCTCGCGAACTCCTTGGAGGAGACCGAGACCCCCAACGTGGTCACCTCGCTGCTCGCCGACTACCGCTCGCAGGACACCTTGGGCGAGACGCTGGTCATCGTGACCGCGGCCCTGGCCGCCACCCTGGTGCTGATCCGGCGCCGCGAGGACGAGCCGGGCGAACCCAGCCCGCTCGACCCCGACGACGATGCCCCACCGGTGGAGGGCGCGACCGGCGGTGGGCCGACGGACGTGGAGCCCGACGAACCCGCCGCCGGGCGGGACGCAACCGCTGCGGACAGCGGACCCACCGCCCCGCCTCCCGTTCGCGATCCCTACGCGGACGAGGAACGCCGGAGGGGCCGCCCATGATGACCGGCGCCTACCCCTCGGTGGTGGTACGGGTCGTCTGCGCCCTGCTGTCGCCCTTCATCCTGATCTTCGGGCTGTACGTGGTCGCGCACGGCCACTACGGGCCCGGCGGCGGGTTCGCCGGTGGCGTGTTCCTGGCGGTCGGCGCGATCCTGCCGCGCCTGACGCTCTCCGAGGACCTCTCCTACCGCATCGTCCCGGTCACGATGGGACCGTTGGCCGGTGGGATCGGCATGCTGCTCTTCCTGCTGTGCGGGGTGATCCCGATGCTCTACGGCGGCGCGTTCCTGGACTACGCCGCCGTCGAGGTGGCCGGCATCGGGGCACCCCGCATGCGCTACCTCGGCATCCTCGCGGTGGAGGCGGGCGTCGGCCTCGCGGTCTTCGGCGCGATGGTCACGATCTTCGACGTGCTCATGGGCAGGAGCGAGCAGTGATCGACCTCTTCCTCGCCCGGTACGTCTACCTGTTCGTGCTCGTGCTGCTCGCGGTCGGGCTCTACGCCGTGCTGGCCAAGTCCGACCTGGTCAAGAAGGTCATCGGGCTGACGATCTTCTCGACGGCGATCTACCTGTTCTTCATCGAGGGCAGCCTGCAGGAGGGCGGCACGGCTCCGGTGATCGACGAGCGCGGCTCGGACCCGGCGCTGTACGTCGACCCGCTGCCCCACCTGCTGATCCTGACCGCCATCGTGGTGGGCGTCGGGGTCGTCGGGGTGGCGCTGGCCCTGCTCGTCCGCCTGTACCGCACCCACGGCACCCTCGACGAGGACAGGATCGCCGCGCGGCTCGCCGGCCGCGACGACGAGGCAGCCCGAGGCCAGGACGACGAGGCAGAACGAGGCCGCAACGGCGAGGCAGCACCGGGCCGGGACGACGACACGTCCGGCGGGGCGAGCGGGTCGCCGGGGGACGGGCGGTGAACCAGCTCCCGATCCTGCCCCTGCTCCCCCTGCTGTTCGGCAGCATCCTGGCCGTGCTGGCCGGGCTGTGGCGGCCTCGCGCCGCCCAGGTCGTCGCGGTCGCCTCCGCCGCGCTGTCCCTGGCGGCGTCGCTGGTCGGCCTGCTCCGGGTCATCCCGGACGGGTCGATGAGCTACGAGATCGGGGGCTGGCCCCCGCCGATCGGGATCGAGTACGTGCTCGACCCGCTGTCCGCGTTCATGGCCTGCATCGTGGCCCTCATCGGGCTCCTGATCGTGATCTACCCCGTCGACGCGGCGTTCGACCTGCGTCCGACCCGGGGCGTGCCGCTGTACCCGCTGGCGCTGCTGCTGCTCACCGGGCTGATGGGCGTGATGCTCTCCGGCGACCTGTTCCACCTGTTCGTGTTCCTCGAGATCTACGCGATCTCGACCTACGGGCTGGTGTCGCTCGGGGGCGACCGCGCGACCTTCGCGGCGCTGCGCTACCTGCTGCTGGGCACGGTCGGCTCCGGCCTGTACCTGCTCGGCGTCGGGTTCCTGTACTTCTCCACCGGAACGCTGAACATGGTGGACATGGCCGCGATGCTCCCCGACATCGCGGACTCGCCGACGGTGCTGGGCGCCATGGGCCTGATCGTGATCGGGCTGGCGCTGAAGATGGCGCTGTTCCCGCTGCACGTGTGGTTGCCGGACGCCCACAGCTACTCGCCGCCGGGCGTCGCGGCGCTGCTCGCCGCCGTGCAGGTCAAGGCCGGCGCCTACGCCCTCGTGCGCATCCTGTTCGACGTCTTCGGCCCGGCCTACACCGAGACCGGCGGGGTCCCGGTCTCCACCGCGCTGATCTGGTTCGGGATGGCCGGCATCGTCGTGGGGTCGGTGATGGCGATCCGCCAGACCGACATCAAGCGGCTGCTGGCCTACTCCACCGTGGCGCAGCTGGGCTACATCGGCCTCGGGATCGGCCTGGCCTCCCCCATCGCCCTGATCGGTGCGCTGCTGCACGTGCTCAACCACGCGATGATGAAGAGCGGGCTCTTCCTCGTCGCCGGTGGCATCATCCAGCGCACGGGCCTGAAGTCGATCCCGAGGTTCGCCGGCCTCGGCAAGCGGATGCCCTGGACGATGGCGGGCTTCGCGATCGCGGCGCTGTCGATGGTGGGCATCCCACCGCTCGCCGGGTTCTGGTCGAAGTTCTACCTCGTGTGGGCCACGGTCGACGTCGGGCACTGGATCGCGGCCGTCGTGGTGGTCGGCTCGAGCCTGTTCACGATGGTCTACTTCCTCAAGCTGTTCGAGCAGGTGTTCGTGCGCGAGCCCACCGAGGACGTGGTCGCGACCGCCGTGGAACCGTCGGGCCGGGTCGTGGGCACCGTCAGCGTGCTGGGTGCCGCCATCGTGCTCGTCGGCCTGTTCAACGCGACGATCGTCAGGCAGGTCATCGCCCCGATCGCCGAACGCATGCTCGGCT
>CAYVJT010000164.1:7097-8439 GCA_964451855.1 uncultured Actinomycetota bacterium | reverse complement strand
GACGCGTACCAAGACGCGTACCAAGACGCGTACCAAGACGCACCGAGACGTAGCGAGGAGGCAGGTCGTGGCGGACGGTGACGAGCCGGTCGTGCTCGGCGTGGATCCGGGCCTGACCCGGTGCGGGCTCGGTGTGGTCGCGGGGCCGGCGTCACGACCGCGCGCCGTGTGGCACGACTGTGTGCGGACCGCCGCCGACCTGCCGCTGGAGCAGCGCCTGCTCGCCGTCCACGACGCCGTCCTCGACGCCGTCGCGGCGTACGGGCCCACCGCGGTCGCCGTCGAACGCGTGCTGTTCTCGGCCAACGCCCGCACCGCCATGGCGACCGGCCAGGCGGCCGGCGTCGCGCTGCTCGCGGCCGCCCGGGCCGGCGTCGCGGTCACCTCGTACAGCCCGAACGAGGTCAAGCAGACCGTCGCGGGGTCCGGGTCGGCCGACAAGGACGCGGTGGCTCGTCTGGTCGCGGCGCAGCTCGGCCTCGCCGAACCGCCGCGCCCCGCCGACGTCGCCGACGCGCTGGCGGTCGCCCTGACCCACCTCGCCCGGGACCGCGTCGCTGCCGCCGTGCGGGGCACGCCCGCGGCCGGGGAGGTCGCCGAGGCGCAGGCAGCCGCACGGGCGGCGTCACGCGGGGGCTGGGAGGCGGTCCTGGGGTCGCGCCTGGACGGTCACGGGACCGGAGGTGGACGATGATCGCGCACCTGCGTGGGCAGGTCAGCCACCGCGGCGCCGACCACGTCGTGATCGACGTCGGTGGGGTCGGCTACCTCGTGTACGTCACCCCGGGTGAGAGCATCCCGCCACGCGGCGAGCCGGTCGAGCTGCACACCTCCCTGCAGGTCCGCGAGGACGCGATGACCCTCTACGGGTTCACCGACCGCGGTTCGCTCACGCTGTTCACCCTGCTGCTCGGCTCGTCTGGCGTCGGGCCGAAGCTGGCGCTCGCCGCGCTCGGCACCCACCGTCCCGAGGTGCTGCGCACCGCGATCGCCGGTGCCGACGTCGCCACGCTGACCGCCGTCCCCGGCATCGGCAAGAAGGTCGCCGAGCGGCTCATCCTCGAGCTGAAGGACAAGGTGGGTGCGCCCGATCTCCCGGTCGATGGCGCACCCGCCTCCGCCGTCGCAGCCGCCGACCGGCAGGTGCTCGGCGAGGTCCGCGACGCGTTGCTCGGGCTCGGCTACTCGTCGTCGGAGGCCCAGGATGCGCTGGGCGCGCTCGGCGCAGCCGACGGTGATGCGGCCGACCTGCTGCGAGAGGCCCTGCGCCACCTCGGCGCCGCCGCGTTCGACGGAGCGCCACGATGAGCGACCACGACGACCTGCCGACCGAGGACGACCC
>CAYVJT010000164.1:0-6997 GCA_964451855.1 uncultured Actinomycetota bacterium | reverse complement strand
CCCGGGCCAACGATCCCCCGGCCGACGAGGAGCTGCTGGTCGCGGACCCGCTGCCGGGGGAGGACCACCTCGACGCCAGCCTGCGCCCGACGCGGCTGGCCGAGTTCATCGGGCAGGAGCGGGTGCGCCGCCAGCTCGAGCTCGTGCTCACCGGGGCGCGCCAGCGCGGGCAGGCCGCCGACCACGTGCTCCTCTCCGGTGCCCCCGGGCTCGGCAAGACCACCCTCGCGGCCATCGTCGCCGCCGAGGTCGGCGCCCAGTTCCGCGCCACCTCCGGCCCGGCGATCGAGCGACCGGGGGACCTCGCCGCGATCCTCACCGGGCTCGAACCCGGCGACGTGCTCTTCATCGACGAGGTCCACCGTCTCCCGCGCACGGTCGAGGAGGTCCTCTACCCGGCCATGGAGGACTTCCAGCTCGACATCGTCGTCGGCAAGGGACCTGGGGCACGGTCGATCCGCCTCGACCTGCCGCGCTTCACCCTCGTCGGCGCGACGACCCGCACCGGGCTGATCGCCTCACCGCTGCGTGACCGGTTCGGGTTCTCCGCCCAGCTGGAGCACTACGAGACCGCTGAGCTGCTCGCGATCGTGCGCCGGTCGGCCGGCCTCCTCGACGTCGAGGTGGATGCCGACGGCGCGGACGAGATCGCCAACCGCTCGCGCGGCACGCCCCGGATCGCGAACCGGCTGTTGCGACGGGTCCGCGACTACGCCGAGGTGGAGGGTGACGGCACGATCGACCTCGCCGTCACCCGAGCGGCGTTGGAGGTGTTCGACGTCGACGACCTCGGTCTCGATCGGCTGGACCGGCGGGTGCTGGAGGCGGTCATCGACCGGTTCGGTGGGGGCCCGGTCGGCCTGAGCACCGTCGCGACGACCGTGTCGGAGGAGCCCGACACGATCGAGGACGCCGTCGAGCCCTTCCTGCTGCGCTGCGGGCTCCTGCAGCGCACGCCCCGCGGGCGTGTCGCCACGGCCGGCGCCTACGCCCACCTCGGGCGCGAGGTCCCGGCCGCCGGATCCGTGGTCCCGCCGCGGATGCCGGGTGCGGTCCCGCTCTTCGAGGACGAGCGCGATACCTGACCGCCCTCCTCCCTGAACGCCCTCCGCCCTGACCGCCCTCCGCCCTGACCGTTTGGGCTGACCGGTAGCGTCCGCACCCCGACCGGAGGTCCCTGTGGGCGCGAGCCTCGGCATCGATGTCACCGTGCTGATCGGCTCGCTGCTGCTCGTCGCCGCCGTGCTGACGGCAGCGATCGCCGCCCGGACCGGCAGCCGCTTCCGGATCCCGGGCGCGCTGTTGTTCCTCGGTCTCGGCATGCTGGTCGGTGACGACGGTCTGGGGATCGTCGGTTTCGGTGAGGACGACGTCGACCTCGTACGCAACATCGGCGCAGCGGCCCTGCTGCTGATCCTGTTCGAGGGTGGCTTGACGACCAAGCCGACCGACCTGCGCCTCGCGGCGACCCCAGGTGGGCTGCTGGCGAGCGTCGGGGTGGTGATCACCGCAGCCGTGACCGCGCTCGGGGTCTGGCTGTTCCTCGACGTCGAACCCCTGTCTGCGGCCCTGCTTGGCGCGGTGATCGCATCGACCGACGCGGCCGCGGTGTTCTCGGTGATGCGCACGACCCCGCTGCCGCGGCGGGTCGCCGCCCTGCTGCGTCTCGAGTCCGGCGCGAACGACCCGGTGGCGATCATGCTGACGATCGGGCTCATCGCCGTGATGCAGAACGGTGGCGTCGGTCCGATCGACTGGCTGGTGTTCGCCGCCGTCCAGCTCGTCGGTGGTGGCCTCATCGGCCTCGGGATCGGGTGGGTAGGCGCCCGTCTGCTCGTGCGCGTCGACCTCGGCATCGAGGGCCTCTACCCGATCGTCGCCCTCGGCATCGGCGGCATCGCCTACGGCGTCGCGGCGCTGGTGGGCGCCTCGGGGTTCTTCGCGGTCTACCTCACCGGCTTCGTGATCGGCGGCATGGTCCACCGCCACCGCCGCTCGATCCGCAGCTTCCACGAAGCGTCCGCGAACGCCGCCGAGGTGGGGCTGTTCCTGCTGCTCGGGCTGCTGGTCTTCCCGTCGCAGCTGCCCCAGGTCGCGGCTCCGGCCCTGCTGGTGGCCGGGGTCCTGGTCCTCGTCGCCCGCCCGCTGGCGGTCGTGCTCTGTTCGCTCGGCGCGAAGCTCACCTGGCAGGAGCAGGCCGTCGTGAGCTGGGGCGGACTGCGTGGCGCCGTCCCGATCGTGTTGGCCACCTTCCCGCTCACCGCAGGGGTCGAGGACGCGCCCTTGATGTTCGACGTCGTGTTCTTCGTCGTGCTGGTGTCGGTGCTGGTGCAGGGTTCGACGTTGCTGCCGCTGATCCGCAGCTTGTCCCTCGAGGCGAGGGTGCCGGCGTGGTCGCCGGTGGCGGAGGCGCTGCCGCTCGACGGCATCGACGTCGACCTCGTCGAGGTCTTCGTCTCCGACGAGCTGCCGATCTGCGGCCGGACGCTGGAGGAGCTGCCGTCACTTGAGGCCTCGCTGGTGGCCGCCGTGGTACGTGGGGAGCGGGTGATCATCCCGACGGGCAGTACCCGGCTCGAGTCCGGCGACGTGCTGCTCTTGACCTCGCAGCGGGAGGGCCGTGCGGTCGACCGGTTCGCGGCGTGGGCGCGTGGCGAACCACCTCCCGACCACCCGGAGCGCTCCGGGCGGACGGAAGGATCCGACACCCCGACCTCCGGCGAGGGGGAGGACAGCAGCGGCAGCGTCGCCTCCGATCCCGACGAGCCCTGAGGCACGCCTCCCTGTGAGGCCTCGAGGACGTCTCCCGCCTGGGCGGTGCGTCGCCTGCGGCGGGCCGCAGCGCGGCATGGGCCGACAGGACCGGTAGGATGGCGGGCCGACACGCCCGCTGACGGCGGGCGTTGGCGTCGGCTGCCGGTGGCGGCACCCGTCCCTGGGAAGGTCGCGAGGCCGCAGCTCGCTCGGTGCGGGATGTGGCACGGCCGCGTTCGACGGCCCGACATCCCCGACGCCGTGATGTAGACGACCTCCCCGAAAGGCACACCTGTGGAAGGCCTCGCTGGCCTCGCGCTGCCCGTCCTGTTCATCGCCGTGCTCTACATGCTGCTGATCCGGCCGCAACAGAAGCGCGCCAAGGAGCACCGCCGGCTCGTCTCCAACCTCGAGGTTGGCTCGGACGTGATCACGATCGGTGGTCTGCACGGCCGCGTCGTCGACCTCACCGACGACACCATGGACCTCGAGGTGACCGACGACATCATCATGCGGTTCCAGCGCTCTTCCCTCGCGAGCGTCGTCCAGGACGAGGACGAGCTCGTCGACGACGTCGTCGACGACACCGATGACGAGTCGGAGGAGCGGTGACCGACCGCGTGAAGGACGAGACGGACCGGTCGGCCAAGGCCGACCCCACGGGGGTGGAACCGGAGGCCGAACCGGCCGCCGACGACCTCGCCCAACCGGACGGACGTGAGGTCGTCCGAGGTGGGCTGCCTCCCGACCCGGCGCCGTCGGCGTTGACGGACCCGGCATCGGCGATCCACGGGTCGCCGGAGGCCGCGCTCGTCCGCGGGATCGACGCGTCGGCAGCCGTCAAGGAAGCTGCGGAGGTCGCGCTCGACGCGGAACGGCGCACCGGCTCGCAGGTCGACGTGCTCCGGCGCCTGCAGGAGGACGAGGTCGTCAGCGCGTTCATCAAGCTCTCCGACCAGTTCCTCGGCGCCCAGGGGTTCACCGAGCACGGGTTCCGCCACGCCAACCTCGTGGGTCGCATCGCCCACAACGTGCTCCACCACCTCGGCGCGGACGACGAACTGTGCGAGCTGGCAGCCATCGGTGGCTACCTCCACGACGTCGGCAACGTCGTCACCCGTGCCAACCACGGGATCTCCGGGGCCTGGATCGCCTACGACGCGCTCCGCCGCCTGGAGGTCGATCCCTACCGGATCGGCCTGGTGCTCTCCGCCGTCGGCAACCACGAGGAGCAGTACGGCTCCTCGATCGGTCCGGTCGGGGCCGCCGTGATCCTCGCCGACAAGGCGGACGTGCACCGCAGCCGGGTGCGCAAGGGCGCGGACACCGCGACCGACATCCACGACCGGGTCAACGACGCGGTCACGCACTCCTTCTTGCGCGTGGACGCCGAGGCAGCCACCATCACCCTCGAACTCGAACTCGACACCGAGCGTTCAACGGTGATCGAGTACTTCGAGATCTTCCTCGAGCGCATGATCATGTGCCGCCGCGCCGCGCAGACCCTCGGCTGCCGGTTCCTGATCACCGCCAACGGCGTCCCCCTCGGCTGAGCTGACCAGCGGAACGAGCACCGTGAACAAGACCCCCCTCATCGTGTCCTTGACGGCGATCCTCGCTGTCGTGGTCTCGTCCCTTGTCTACATCGGGCTCGGCGCGCGGCCGCAGCTCGGGCTCGACCTGCAAGGCGGCATCAGCGCCATCTACACCGCGGTGCTGCCCCCGGGGGAGGAGGAGCCGGAGGACTTCGAGGAGGTCGTTGACGAGGCCATCGAGGTCATCCGCAACCGCGTGGACTCGCTCGGCATCGCCGAGCCGGACATCTCGCGCTCCGGGACCGACATCCTCGTCCAACTGCCCGGCGTCGGCGACGCCGAACGCCTCCAGGAGCTGATCGGGACCACGGCGCAGCTCGAGTTCCGGCCGGTGGTCGACACGATCGCCCCCGGTGACCCCCGCTACGACGCCGACCCCGCCGACGAGGTCTTCGACGACACCCGGGCGTTGTTCGAGGCGTCGGAGATCACCTACATGGGCTCGATCGACGAGGGGGACGCGATCGAGCTGTTCGAGGTCAACCCCGATTGCGATGCGCCCGTGGATGAGCAGCCGGCACTGCCGGACGATCGGGTCGGCATCCTGTGCTCGGTGCCGGAGGCCGACCCGCAGACGGGAGAGCCGCTCGAAGGCGACCCGCTCAAGTACGTGGTCGGCGAGGCGCAGGTCACCGGAGAGCACATCGACGACGCCTTCGCGACGTTCGGGCAGCAGCGGATGGAGACCGGGCTGGAGCTCGACAGCGAAGGTGCGACGCTCTTCGGACAGCTGACGGCCGAGCTCGCCTGCGAGCGCGACCGCGGGATGCCCGGTGCTGGCCGGTTCGCCATCGTGCTCGACAACCTCGTCGAGTCGGCACCGAACATGGCGCCCGGCGTGCAGTGCGGGAGCGGCATCCGGGACGGCCGGGCCTCGATCACCCCCGGTGCAGGCACCCCCGACGAGCAGGAGCAGCAGGCCCGGGATCTGGCCTTGATCCTGCGCACCGGTGCGCTGCCCATCAGCCTGGAACCCTCCACCTTCGACGTGGTCTCGCCGACGCTCGGGACGGAGTCGCTGCGGTCGGGGCTGATCGCCGGCCTGATCGGTCTCGCGCTCGTGGCCGCGTGGATGATCGGCTTCTACCGGACGCTCGGTGTGGTGGCGATCCTCGAGCTCCTGGTGTTCGGGACGCTGATCATGGGCATCATCAGCCTGCTCGGCGAGATCGGCTTCGCGCTGACCCTGGCCGGGGTGGCCGGGATCATCGTCTCGATCGGTATCGCGGCTGACTCGTCGATCATCTTCCGGGAACGGATCCGTGACGAGGTCAACCTCGGCAAGACCCTGCGCACGGCGGTGCGCAAGGCGTACACCTCGGCGTTCCGGACGAACCTGGCCGGCAACACCGTGACGCTGACAGCGGCCGCGATCCTCTACTTCCTCGCCGTCGGCCCGGTCCGCGGGTTCGCGCTGATGCTCGGCATCGCGACGATCCTGGACCTGGTGATCCTCCACCTGTTCACGCGCCCGACCGTGTTCCTGCTCAGCAACACGCGGTTCGTCACACGGCGGACCGTCCGGGCCGCCCCACGACCGGATCGAGAGCCTGCGCCGACGGCGGGAGCGACCGCATGAGGACGCCGCGCCTACGCATCGTCGAACGCTCCAAGACCTGGGCGCTGGTCAGCGTGGCCGTGATCGCCCTGTGCCTCCTCGTCCTCGGCGTCAAGGGGCTCGACCCGTCGATCGACTTCGTCGGCGGGGTGTCCTACACCCTCGAGGACGTCCGGGACGACCTGCGGTCCGCGGAGCTCCGGGAGGCGGCTGAGGGCGCAGGGGCGGAGGACGTGATCGCGCAGGTGCAGACCCGCGACGACGTGGCGATCGGCGCTGTCGTGCGCACCGAGGCGATGGAACCGGGCAGCCCCGAGTCGCGGGCGGTGCAGGACGCGTTGATCGCGGTCGCCGAGGCGGGTAGCGCGTCGACCAGCTTCGTCGGTCCGACCTGGGGTGAACGGATCACGAGGCAGGCCCTGACGGCGTTGATCGTGTTCCTGATCGTCATCGTGATCTACATCTCGTTCCGGCTCGAGTACAAGATGGCGGGCGCGGCCATGGTCGCGCTCGTGCACGACATCATCGTGACGATCGGGATCTACGCCCTCGTGGGGTTCCGCGTGTCGCCGGCCACGGTGATCGCGCTGCTGACCATCCTCGGGTACTCCCTGTACGACACGGTGGTGGTGTTCGACCGCATCAAGGACAACTCCGCGACCCTGGGGGACCCGGGCCGTCGCACCTACGCGGAACTCGTCAACTCGTCCCTGAACGAGGTGCTGTTCCGCTCGCTCAACACCTCGGTCACGTCGCTGTTGCCCGTGGGCGCGCTGCTGCTCATCGGGGCACAGGTCCTCGGCGCGACCACCCTGCAGGACCTCGCGCTCGCCCTGTTCGTCGGGATGGCGGTGGGCATCTACTCCTCGCTGTTCGTCGCTGGGCCCTTCCTCGCCTGGTGGAAGATGCAGGACCCCGAGGAGGTTCGCCGCGCCGCCAAGGTGGCCAAGGAGGACGCCGAGGGGATCGTGCAGCCCGCAGCCGAGGAGGTCCCCGCCCCGGTGGCGGGCAGCCCGGAGGCTCGTGCGCCCATCACCACCGACTACGTTCGCGGACAGGGCAAGGGCAAGAAGCGCAAGAAGGGCAAGCG
>CAYVJT010000163.1:0-8493 GCA_964451855.1 uncultured Actinomycetota bacterium | reverse complement strand
CCTCGGTGGCGGGGCACCCCCGCCGGAACCCGGGTCCGGGTCGTAGGCCGGAGACAGGAGGCCGCAGACACCGGATGGCCCAGACCTGACCGCGACGTGGCGGCTCCCTACGATCGTCGTGGTGCACCGACGCGCCGTGCTGGCAGGCACCGACGCGCCGTGCTGGGACGTACCGACGACCGACGGATCGGGCCGAGATGTCGACGCGGAAGATCACCCTGGACCTGCACCCGATCTTCAACAAGGGCGGGCAGCTCGACGCTGCTCTGCGTGGCGCGATGGACGAGGCCGAGGAGCGCAAGGCCAAGGAGCTCGAGATCATCACGGGGAAGGGCAGCGGGGCGCTGCGCAAGCGGGTCCTGCGCTTCCTCGACCGCAAGGACGTCCGCGAGCGCTACCACCGCATCGACAAGGACCCCAAGAACCACGGCCGGGTCTTCGTCTACTTCCGCTGGAAGCGCGGCCAGTGATCCGTCCGCGCACGCCAGCCCCATCGGCAGCCGGTCTCAGGGCGTCGGGTCCAGGGACCGGCGCAGACGCACGTTGAAGACCTCGAACCCGCAGCGTTCGAAGAAGGCCATCGCGTCGGTGTTGAACGCCCAGGTGTCGAGCGCGACCTGGGTCACTCCGAGGCTCCGGGCCGCCTCGTCCACGCGCTGGAGCAACGCTCGACCGACCCCCTGGCGGCGGGCCGCCGGTGCGACACCCAGCTGGTGGACGTACAGCGTCCGGAGCGCCCGTGTGAAGGTCCCTGCGGTCCGATCCACCTGTTCGAACAGCAGGTAGCCGACCACCTCGCCGTCGACCTCCGCGACCAGCACGGTCCACGCGTCGGCGGCGAGCACGTCCTCGAACCAGCGCGCGACGGTGGCGCGGTCCGGTTCGCTGAACCGGTCGGGCTCGGCCGCGACGTGCAGCTCCTGGACGACGAGGTTGAGGTCGACCAGCGCGTCAAGGTCACCTGCCTCGGCGGTACGGATCGTCCTCGCACCCACGGCGCCCTCCGTCGGCCCCGCCTCGACAGCCGCGGTGGACCGCTCGGCCACAACCTACCCAGGACCGTGACCCGCCGGCCGGCCGCTTGCGGCGTGTCGATGGCCGTAGGCGGCCCTCGCGTCCCCGGCCGGTCCTCGCGTCCCCGGTCGGACAGGTCCGTTGAGGTCCGTGATGTCGATCGTTGCGGCTGGCTTCGAAGATGCGCAGGACCCCGGGTCAGCGGGACCTCGTGGTGACGATCCTTGCAGCCACCGACGAGGATGTGCACCGCGCGGGTCGCAGGGTGCTGCGGTCAGTCCTGCAGGGCGGCGATCGCCTCGGCCTGTGCGACGGTCTGGCGGGCCTGCTCGACGTGCAGGGCCTCGATCATCCTCCCGCGGACCGTGACGACGCCGCGTCCCTCCTCCTGCGCCGCGACGTAGGCCGCGATCACCTCGTGGGCCTCGGCGACCTCCGCTTCACTCGGCGCGAAGGTGGCGTTGCACACCTCGAGTTGCTTCGGGTGGATCAGCGTCTTGCCGTCGAAGCCGAGCTCGCGACCCTGTCGGCACTCGTCGGCGAAGCCCTCGGTGTCCTCGAGGTCGTTGTGCACCCCGTCGATGATCACCTTCCCGCCGTGACGTGCTGCCAGCACGCACCACGACAGCGACGTGGCCAGCGGTGCTCGTCCCGGCAGGTGCGGGACCTGCAGCTCCTTGGCGAGGTCGTTGGTGCCCATCACCAGCACCGTCAACCGGTCGGAGGCCGTGCAGATCGCCTCGGCATGGAGCACCGCGGCCGGGGTCTCGAGCATCGCCCAGATGCTGGTCTCGTCCGGCACCCCCGCGTCCGCGAGCGCACGTTCGATCGTTGCGACGTCGTCGGCCGAGTCGACCTTCGGGACCAGTACGGCGTCCGGGCCGGCGGCAGCGACCGCCGCGACATCGTCGCGGAACCACCCGGTGTCCAGTCCGTTGACGCGGATCGCGACCTCGCGCCGGCCGTAGCGGTCCTCGCCGACCGCGTCGCGCACCCGTGCCCTGGCGTCGGCCTTCGCGTCGGGTGCGACCGCGTCCTCCAGGTCGAGGATCAGGGCATCGGCGGGCAGCGTGGCCGCCTTCTCCAGGGCCCGTTCGTTGGCGCCGGGCATGTACAGCACGCTGCGCCGGGGGCGTAGCGCGTCGGGGGTCGGGGTGGTGGTCACAGCTCGTACGCCTCCGCGAGTTCGGGGTCGCGCTCCGCCAGGCTGCGGGCGAGATCGAGGACCACCTGGCACTGCTTGTAGGTGGCGTCGTCCTGCATCTTGCCGTCGATCATCACCGCACCGGAGCCGTCGCCCATCTCGGAGACGACGCGCTTGGCCCAGGCGACCTCGGAGGGTTCGGGCGAGAACACGCGCTTGGCGATGTCGATCTGCACGGGGTGCAGCGACCAGGCGCCGACACAGCCGAGCAGGTAGGCGTTGCGGAACTGATCCTCGCAGGCGACCGTGTCCGTGATGTCCCCGAAGGGCCCGTAGTAGGGCAGGACCCCGGCCATCACGCAGGCGTCGACCATCCGCGCCAGCGTGTAGTGCCACAGGTCCTGCTGGTAGGTGCGGCGCTCCGGGGCCACGTCGTCGTCGCCCGCTGTGCCCTCGGGCGGGTCCTCGCGGACGAGGTAGCCGGGGTGGCCCCCGCCGACGCGGGTGGTCTTCATGCGCCGGTCGGCGGCCAGGTCAGCCGGCCCCAGGGACAGCCCCTGCATGCGGGGCGAGGCGAGGCAGATCTGCTCGACGTTGGCGACCCCGCGGGCGGTCTCCAGCAGGGCGTGGACGAGGATCGGGCGGTCCAGTCCGGCGCGGGCCTCGAGCTGTGCGAGCAGCCGGTCCACGTAGTGGATGTCCTCGGGGCCCTCGACCTTCGGGACCATGATGACGTCCAACCGGTGTCCGATCTCGGTCACCAGGGTCGTCAGGTCGTCCAGCACCCACGGTGAGTCCAGCGCGTTGACCCGGGTCCACAGCTGCGCACCGCCGAGGTCGGCCGTGCGTCCCACCTCGACCAGACCGGACCGGGCAGCGTCCTTGTTGTCGACCGGGATCGCGTCCTCGAGGTTGCCGAGGAGGACGTCCACCTGGGCGGCCATGTCGGGGACCTTGGCCACCATCTTCGGGTTCGACGGGTCGAAGAAGTGGATCATCCGCGAGGGGCGGACCGGGATCTCCCGCAACGGCGGAGGTGCACCGATCGCCAACGGGGCGAAGAAGTCCTTCGGGCTACGCATGCGACGTCCTCCCGTCGAGCCCGCGCCGACCGCGGGACCGGGCTGGCGACGCTAGGTGGCCCGCCGGGGCATGGCCAAGCTCGGTGGCCCGCCGGGGCATGGCCAAGCTCGGACCCGCGCTAGCGTCGGCACGCAGCACGTACACCAGCCACCGACCCGGGAGGACACGACGTGGCGGAGTTCGGACGCTTCCTCGACGACTTCGAGGTCGGCGACGTCTACAAGCACTGGCCGGGCAAGACGATCACGCAGGCCGAGGACATCCTCTTCTGCTCGATCACGATGAACCAGCATCCGCTGCACTCGGACGACAACTACGCCGCGCACGCCACCCCGCACGGCAAGGCCATGGTCGTCGGCAACCTCGTCTACTCCATCGTGCTCGGACAGTCGGTCCCGGACGTGTCCGGCCGGGCCATCGCCAACCTCGAGGTGGAGTCGCTCAAGCACGCGAACCCGACCTTCCACGGCGACACGATCTACTCGCAGACCGAGGTACTCGAGGTCCGGGAGTCCAGGTCGAAGCCCGACCGCGGGATCGTGAAGGTGCGTACCATCGGCTACACGCAGGACGGCACGGTCGTCTGCGAGTTCGTCCGCAGCGTCCTCGTGCCGAAGCGCTCCCCCGAGTGGGAGGGCCACGCCGGACGCCCCGAGCCTCAACAGGACGGGTAGGGCCCCCACGAGCCAGCCGGAGCCTCGGGGCAGCCAGCGACATCGAGGTAGCGAGGCAGCGGTGGAGGTCCACAGCGCCCCTGGCCCGCCCAGGACCAGCATCGTGATGGCCCGTGCGCGGCGGATCGCCGTCCTGGACGTGGGGCCGGGTCGGGACACGGGCTCGATCACGTTGCCCGACCGGTCGCGGTTCCGGATCGAGCGGCCGCCGGGCGGGGGCGAGTGGTGGATCACCGGACCGGACGGTCGCGAGGTCGCGGTCCTCGGACGGCGAACCCTGGTGCGTGAGCGGTTCGCCGTCCGACTCGACCCCGGAGGCCCCGCGCGCCTCGACCTCGAGGTGGCGCCCGCCGGCAGCCCGTGGCGGCGGCGCTGGGACGTGCTCGACGAGGCCGGACGGGTGCTGGTCGAGGTGGTCCAGCGCCGGTGGGCGCGTTCGGTCCACGACGTGCACGTGCGGACCGGCGACCTCCCGGAGCCGCTGCCGCTGGTGGTGGCGTGGACCCTCGCGCTGGCGGTCACCCCACCGGTGTCCGAGACCCGCCGGCCCCGCTGGACGGCGCACGGCGCCTGAGTCGTGTCGTCGTCACGGTGTGCGTTCATACGACTCGCCCGTGGTCGTGTCGCGCCCCGCCGGTAGGGTCCTGCGTCCCATGATGACGACATCCGATCCTGCTGGTCCGACCGCGCCTCTCGTCGAGGCGCGGAAGCTCGTCAAGCGCTTCGGCGACTTCACCGCGGTCGACGGCATCGACGTCGAGGTGCGACCCGGTGAGGCCTTCGGTTTCCTCGGGCCGAACGGGGCGGGCAAGACCTCCGTGATGCGCATGATCGGGGCGGTCTCGCCTCCGACCGATGGTGAGCTGCGCGTCCTCGGCAAGGACCCGGTCGCCGACGGGCCGACCATCCGTGCCCGGCTGGGGGTGGTCGGGCAGGAGAACGCCCTCGACGAACAGCTGACGGTGGGCGACAACCTCGCGATCTACGGGCGGTACTTCGACCTGCCCCGCGCCGTGGTCCGGGAACGGATCGACGAACTGCTCGACTTCGTCCAACTGAAGGAGCGCCGTCACAGCAAGGTCGATCCCCTCTCCGGTGGGATGAAGCGCAGGTTGGTGATCGCGCGGGCGCTGATCAACGATCCGGACATGGTGTTGCTCGACGAGCCGACCACCGGACTCGATCCGCAGGCGCGCCACGCCCTCTGGGAGCGGCTGTACGGCCTCAAGCAGCGCGGTGTGACCCTGATCCTGACGACCCACTACATGGACGAGGCCGAGCAGCTGTGCGACCGGCTGGTGGTGATGGACCAGGGTCGGATCGTCGCGGAGGGTGCGCCGAGCGCCCTGATCGCCACGCACACCTCCCGCGAGGTCATCGAACTGCGGTTCGCGCCGGGGCAGCAGGCCGAGGCCACGCCGCAGCTCGACGGCCTCGGCGAGCACCTCGAGGAGCTGCCCGACCGCGTGCTGGTCTCCTCCAACGACGCCGAGGCGGTGGTGCGTGAGGTCCACCAGCGCGGCCTCGAACCGGAGACGGTGCTGATCCGGCGCAGCACCCTGGAGGACGTGTTCCTGCGGCTCACCGGCCGCACGTTGATCGACTGAACGGATCGACTGACCGAGACGACCTGGCCCGTCACGAACGGCACGGGGGGAGACAGGACATGGCGACACCGATCGCGGTGCGTGTGCTGGAGGGGCACATCCGCTCCTACCGGCACACCTGGCGTGGCACGACCATCTCGTCGGTGGCCACGCCGGTGCTGTTCCTCGCCGCGATGGGGCTCGGCCTCGGCACCCTGGTCGACGGTGGCCGAGGTGTCGACCCAGCCGGCGACATCAGCTACCTCGCGTGGCTCGCCCCGGGGCTGCTCGCCGTCTCGACGATGCAGGCGGGGGCGGGCGACGGGGCGTTCCCCGTCATGGCCGGCCTGCGGTGGATCCGCACCTACCACGCGGTGGTCGCCACCCCGGTCCGGCCCTCCGACCTGCTCATCGGCAACCTGATCTGGGCGGCGATCCGGCTCACCGTGATCGGCGCGGTGTTCGTGGTGATCGCCGTGTCGTTCGGGGCCATGGCCTTCGTGCCCGGTCTGCGTTCGCTCGCGCCGGCCGCGTTGACCGGCATCGCCACCTGCGCCGTGGTGAGCGCCTTCATGGCCACCCGACGCAGCGACCTCGCGATGTCCGGGCTGTTCCGGTTCGTGGTCGTGCCGCTGTTCCTGTTCTCCGGCGCGTTCTTCCCGCTCAGCGAACTGCCCGCCGTGGTCGAGCCGGTGGCCAGGGTCAACCCGGTGTGGCACGGGGTCGAGCTGACACGCGCCCTGGCGTTGGAGCAGGCACCCGCCCTGCCGTGGCCGCTGCACCTCGGCGTGCTGATCGCCGTGCTGACGATCGGGGTCGTGCTGGGGTTCGTGGCCTTCGCTCGGGTGCTGCGCTCATGATGGCCGACACGCGGACCACGGAGCGGGCGCAGCTGGCGGTGCGGGTGACACCGCCGTGGCTGCTCGGCCGCGCGGTCCGCCTGGTCGAACGCAGCGTGATGGTGTACCGGCGCGTACCGATCGTGTTCCTGAGCGCGCTGATCGAGCCGATCCTGTACCTGTTCGCGCTCGGGGTCGGGCTCGGAGCGCTGGTCGGCGAGGTCGAGGGGCCCGACGGAGGACTGGTCAGCTACGGGGCGTTCGTCGCTCCGGCGCTCTTGGCCGCCTCGGCGATGAACGGGGCCGTGTACGAGTCGACCTTCAACCTGTTCAGCAAGCTGCACTTCCAGAAGCTGTACGACGCGATGCTCGCGACACCGCTGACGCCTCGCGACATCGCGGTCGGCGAGCTCACGTGGGCGCTGCTGCGGGGCTCGATCTACTCGGCGGCGTTCCTCGGGATCGCCGCGGTCGCGGGGCTGGCCACCTCGTGGTGGTCGCTGTTGGCCATCCCCGCCGCGACGTTGATCGGGTTCACCTTCGCGGGTATCTCGATGACGGCGACCACCTTCATGAAGAGCTGGCAGGACTTCGATCTCGTCCAGCTGCTGCTGATGCCGCTGTTCCTGTTCTCGGCCACCTTCTTCCCGCTGGACGTCTACCCGGCGGCCGTGCAGAACCTGGTCGTGATCTCGCCGCTGTACCACGGGGTCGAGCTGACCCGCGGCCTGATGCTGGGCGCGTTGTCCTGGTGGCTGGTGGTCCACGCCGTCGTGCTCTTCGTGCTCGGCTGGGTGGGGATCCGTATCGCGACGCACCGCATCGGTTCGCTGCTGGTTCGATGAGGGTGCGAGGAGTCCGCTCTGCGCTCATCGCCTCGGGTCCCAGCTGCGGGTCATCCCCGGTCGTAGGCGGGCGAGTTGGCCGTTCTGGCCGTTCCTGAGGCGCCCACAGCCCTTCGGGAAGCTCGGCGCCACGTGCCGTTCGGAAGGTGGACGGGTGAACGGCTGCGCAACCTACGACCATGCGCGTAGGCTGGCGCTATGGGACTTCGACTCGGCATCGACCTGGATGGGGTGGTCGCGGACTTCAACCGCGGCTGGATCGCGGCGTACAACCGCTCGTTCGGTGCGCAGCTCACCGTCGACATGGTGCGCACGTGGAACAGCCCGTTGTCGCTCACGCACTTCCCCGACATGGACGCGTTCTGGAACTGGGCGCGGGATCAGGGCCGGGGCGGTGTCTTCCGTGACCTCGATCCCTACCCCGGCGCGCTGGAGGTGCTCCTCGAGCTGGAGCGCGACGGGCACGACCTCGTGATCGTGTCGGCCAAGCCCGACTGGGCGATACCCGGCACGCTCGAGTGGCTCGCCGAACATCGGATCCCCACCCGGGAGATCCACTTCACCGAGAGCAAGCACCAGGTGTCCTGCGACGTCTACCTCGACGACGCTCCAGGGCAGCTCGCCGAACTGGCCCGCACCCGGGCCGAGCACGCGATCATCTGCCGGTACGTGCGGCCATGGAACGACCCCGTCGACGGGGCCGTCGATGTGCACGGCTGGTCGGAGTTCCACCACATGGTTCGACGGGTGAGCGAGGTTCCCGTCGGCTGACCCTCCGCACGAGACGGGGACCTCGTCCGTGCGGATCTCGAGAGAGCACCAGGAGACGACGAGATATGAAGATGCGCAAGTGGGCCGCGCTCGCCGCGGTAGCCGCGCTCATCGCGGCCTGTGGGAACGGCGAGGAGCCAGTGGACGAGACCCCCGCCGAGGAGCCTGCGGAGGCCGTCGAGGCCCCCGACGAGGAGCCTGCGGAGGAGGCCGACGACCGTGCAGACTGGCCGGATTCGCTGGTGATGACCCTGCAACCGGCAGAGAACCCTGAAGACCTGATCGACGACGCGCAGATCCTCGGTGACATGCTCTCCGAGCGTCTGGGCATCGAGGTCACCGCCACCGTGCCAGACGACTACCAGGCGGTCATCGTCGGTCTGCAGACCGGCGCTGCCGACATCGGTGGTGGCTTCGGTCCGGTCAACGTCGCCCGTGCGATGGACCAGGCCGGCGCCGAGCCGATCCTGCAGTCCGAGCGCTTCGGCGAGTTCCTCTACGTCTCGCAGTGGTTCACCAACGACCCCGACACCTTCT
>CAYVJT010000162.1:0-8527 GCA_964451855.1 uncultured Actinomycetota bacterium | reverse complement strand
GCCTTGCGCATCATGTGACCCCCGGCGACCGATTCCGGCACCGTAGTACGGGCGTGTTGCACTGGTCGGTGTCGGCGCTGAGCGCCCGGATCGAGCCGGGGATCCTGGGGCGTGACGAGGTGCCCTCGAGATCGACATCTGCCCTGACGCGATGGTCGGTGAGCCCGCGAGGCTCGCCACCATCCTCACCGAACGGTGCGTGCCGTGACGGCCGGCCCACGAGCGCCGCACCGTCCCGATGGCCAGCCAGCAGGCGTGTGCCCTCGGGTGGGTGCGTGGGCTGGTGTCAGGCGAGGTCCCGTCTGGTGAACCGCCAGATGCCGGCGGCGGCCGCCACGGCCGCGGCCGTGTACAGCAGGGCGAGCCAGCCCCACGCGGGGCCGTTGACGACCGGCTCGGTGCCCGCCGACCAGTAGAACGGCGAGACCCACCTGAGCGCCTCGAACCCGTCGAGCAGGTGCGCCACCCCGTGCAGCACGTAGCCGGCGACCACCACCCCGAGGGTGACCGCGAGGCTGGGTGCCCGCCGGCCGGTCGCCGCCCCGATGCCGAACGCCAGACCGAGCGCGAACAGCGCGAACGCGTGCAGGTGGAGTGTTCCGGCGGCGATGTTGGCGGCCGGCACGTCGATGCCCAGGCCGACCACCAGCGCGGTGACGGCGGCGAACAGCACGAGTGCGAGCACGGTGACCGCCACGGCCAGGCCGGCGAGCTTGTGCACGGCGACCGTCAGACGCGAGATCGGCACGGTGAACAGCAGCGGCAGGGTGGCGGCCTCCTCCTCGCCGGCGATCGCGGCGGCACCGAAGGTCGCGGCGGCCGCGACCAGCAGCACCACCCCGAGCAGGGCGAAGATGGTGGCGTGCAGGTAGCCGGCCGGGTCGGCGATCTCGCCCATGAGCACCGCGAGCACCTCGGGCACCGACTCGGCGTACACGGCGATCTCGTCGGCCATCGGCGGGTACATGCTCACGTACACCGCGGCGACCGCGACCACGCCGGCGGCGAACAGGCCGGTGGCGCGCAGCCGGTCGGCGAGGGTGCGGGCGAACACGCTGGAGCGCGACACGGTCAGCCTGCTTGTGTGGTGGGGCGGTAGTAGGTCAGAAACAGCTCCTCGAGGTCGGGTTCGGCGCTGACGACGTTGACCGGCGCGTGTCGCGCGGCGAGCATGATGGCCGGGCCGACCGGCCCCGCAATCGCCAGCCGCAGCAGCGTGCCGTGAGCGTCGGTCTCGGCCGTGCGCACCCCGGCCAGCGCAGCGAACGGTTCGCAGGCGACCGGCTCGGAGAACTCGAACTCGAGGTGGCGCACGGCCTTGGCCTTGAGGTCTCCGATTCGTTCGGTGACCACCAGCCGCCCGTCACGGATGATGCCGACCCGGTCGGCGACCCGCTCGACCTCCGACAGGGTGTGGCTGGACAGGAACACCGTGCGGCCCCGGTCGCGCAGCTCACGCACCAGCGTCTGGAACTCGCGCTGCACGAGCGGGTCCAGCCCCGTGGTCGGCTCGTCGAGGATCACCAGCTCCGGGTCGTGCATGAACGCCGCCACCAGCGCGAGCTTCTGCCGGTTGCCCCGCGACAGCTCACGGACCGGCCGGTCGAGCTCGGCACCGAACCGTTCCACCAGCCCGTCACGCCCACCGGGATGGACCCCGCCACGCAGCTTGCCGAGGTAGTCGAGCAGGGCCTGGCCCGTCAGCCGCGGATACAGCTCCATGTCGGTGGGCAGCAGCCCGATGCGTCGCAGCACCTCGACCGGCTCCCTCTGGGGGTCGATCCCCAGCACCCGCGCTCGGCCCGAGGTCGGCCGGATGTGGTCGACCAGCAGCCGGATTGTGGTCGTCTTGCCCGCCCCGTTGGGCCCAAGGAACCCGAACACCTCCCCGACGTCGACCTCGAGGTCCACCTCGACGATGCCGCGGGCAGACCCGTAGTACTTGGTCAGCCCCTCGGTACGGATCGCCGCACCCACCATGACCTCCTGCCCGGCTGGCCTGTGCCGCCGGCGACCGCCCGACGGCCGCCGTCACCAGCGCGGACCGCCCATCCTGTCAACGGATCGAGGGACGGCGCCTCCGGTGCCTGTCACCGGCGGATCCCAGCGTCCCTCGACCTGCGCGGGCGGGGTAGGGCGCTTCGGCCATCGGGGCCGAGGCCGTTCGTCCGGCGGCAGCCGGCGTGCCGTGTCGGCGCTCACAGACGCGACGCCGACCGCCGCACCCCACGTGCCGGTGCGCGGCTTGGCCCACCTCGCGTCGGCCGACTCCACACCGAGCTGCTGACGCAGCGTGCCGGGGTGACGCTGCGGATCGAGACCGAGCACCCAGGTGTGGCCGGCATCGGAACGACGGAGCGACTCGCGCTGGCCGACCCGCCCGACACGGACCGCCCTGCCGCGCCCCGATCGCCCGCCCGGCCCACGGCTGCACGGCTGGTGGCCAGCATCCTGACACAAGGCAAGCGGCGCGACGCGAGCCAGGAGAGCCGCCCCGGCTTCACGTCACGGCTGACAAGAACCGTCCTGCACCGGGGGGACAACTGCCGCATCAACCTGGCGGATCCGGGCGTTGCATACTGATGCCCTTGGCGCTCGCGAATCTCCGTTGTGGGGGCCATGTCCCCGGACGCCGGTGGCTCGCGGCGCGCATAACGATCGCTCAGCCCTTCGGTGTATCGGCGGTTGGTTGGCGGCTACCGGTACACGCTGAGGAGACGATCGAAGCCGCAAGGCATGAGGCACTACGGCAGGTCGAGACCCCACCAACTCCTACGGGGTGGCATCGTGAGATGAGACGCTGCCGAGGAAGCGTGGCGGTCGGACCGTCGGCGAGTGAAGCGCCTCGGGGATGGTGGATGAGTGGCTGTGGGTCGGTGGCCGAGGGCTGGACTGATCAGGTTCGAGACCGTAGGAAGTCTGCGGCGATCCTGGGGCCTTGGGTCAGCGTGCTGACGTGTCCATCGCCCTCCCTCCGCTCGGCACCTTCCGATGGCCGTAGCGGGCCGTGGTGGTCAGGCGTCGCTGACCGCCGCGTTCCCGAGCTTCAAGCGGACGTGTGCGAGGGTGCGCTCCATCTCCGCTTGCGGGCTGATCTGCAGCGACTCGAACCCCTCGTCGGTCCACACCGTGTGTCCCGGAGGCCAGTAGAACGCCTGCCCGGCGTGGACGGCCTCCTCGGATCCGTCGGCGTAACGCACGTGCGCCGTGCCGTCGAGCAGCAGCCCCCAGTGCGGGCACTGACACAGGTCGTCTGGCAACCCCTCGAGCAGCGGTGTGGTGTCACCGCCCGCAGGCACGTGCACACGGCCCACGTCCATGCCGCCCCAGTCCTGCCCCAGGATCCGCACGCCGTTCGCCTCGAGCCGTACGGGAAGATCCGCAGCGTTCGCCCGCATCGTGGTCGGCCTCCGTGAGGTTGCCCTTCGCTGGGAACGACGCTATGCACGCCGCAGGTCCAGCACATCGCGGCAACCCCGAAGACCCCGTCACGGGAACCCCGTAGATCACCCGGCCCCTGTAGACGACACCAGCCCCATGGCGACCGCGGCCCGGGTCGCATCGGCTCGTCCGTTGGCGTCCAACTTGCGGTAGATGTTGGTGACGTGACGCTCCACGGTTGCGATCGAGACGCCGAGCGACGTGGCGATCTGCTTGTTCGCCTCCCCTTGGGCGATGTGCCGCAGCACTTGTCGCTCACGCGGGGTCAGCGCAGCGGCCGCGGGTTGCGCGACGGGTTCCGTGACGGGGTCTCGTCCCTCGACGAACGCGAGGATCACCTCGATCACCGAGCCGGAGTCACGGATGAACGGATCGTGCTCGTTGCCGTCGAGCACGCGCATCTCCGCGCCGGGGACCAGTGCCGCGATCTCCTGACCAGCCGAGAGCGGGACCGATGGGTTGTGTCGGTCGTGCAGCACCAGCGTCGGGACGCGGATGCTCGGCAGGACGTCGCGGACGTCCAGTGACCACAGGTGTTCGAGCAGCCGCAGCGCGGTCTCCGCCGAGGTCGAAAGCCTCTGGAACCGGGCGAACCACGCCAGGTCCTGCGAGCTGGCGTTCGGCACCAGGAAGCTCGCGAATGTCCGCGATCCCACACCCCAGTCGAGGCGGACGACCTGCTCGAGCGCCTGGTGTTCCTTCAAGGTGCTGATGGCCGTCCCTCGGGCGAACGCCGAGTAGAACACCAGCCGCTCCACCCGTTCGGGATGTCGGGCGGCGAGGACGGCCACGGGCGGTGCGCCGAGGGAGTAGCCGATCAGGTGCGCCCGGCCGATGCCCGCGTGGTCGAGGACGGCCACGAGCTGTTCGACGTCGTTGTCCAGCGACGGTTCGAAGCCGTCGCGGTCCGACAGTCCACACCCGAGCCGGTCGTACCACACGAACCGGTGTGCAGCCGCGAACTTTGCGCGTGCGCTCGCTGCCGCCGGGTGGGCCCAGTTCTCCTCGAGGTGGCACAGCCACCCCGGCGGCATCACCAGCGCCGGTCCGTCGCCGACGCTGGCGTACGCCACCCGCGCCCCGTCGGCGAGCCGACAGAACCGCACCGTCGCCTGGTCCGAGCCCATCCGCCCCTGCCTGTCGGCATCGCCCTGAACCCTATGCCCCACAGCCGTCGACGCCTACCCCTGCCGCCTCCTGTACCGAGCTTGTGATGGCAACGACCTGCCGGCCGCTCTTGACCCGAGCTACGGGGTTTCTGTAAGGCGGGGTTCGGGGTTCCCGCGATGGCGAGCAGGGATACGGCACGTAGCGTCGAGTCCGTGCTGGACACCTGTCCTCGGCGCAAGACATGACCGGAGAAGCCGGAGGTGACGCGTCATGGCGACATTCATGATCGAGCGCAAGATCCCGGACGCAGCGGGCCTCACCGCCGACGACCTGCAGGGCATCGCAAAGACGTCCTGCGCGGTGGTGGACGAACTCGGGGTCGCCGACACCTGGCACCACAGCTACGTCGCTGGAGACAAGACCTACTGCGTCCACGAGACGGACGACATCGAGACGGTGCGTGAGCATGCGCGCCGCGGCGGGTTCCCCGCCGACCTCGTCGTGGAGGTCGCGCACGTGATCGGTCCCGAGACCGCCAGCGCCCAAGCGACGGGCACGGAGGTTGCGACGTGACCGCCATCGAAACGGACTACCTCATCGTCGGTGCAGGAGCGACCGGTATGGCGTTCGCCGACGAGGTGGTCGCCGCATCCGACGCCGAGGTGGTACTGATCGACCGCCGGCACCGACCCGGCGGTCACTGGAATGACGCCTATCCCTTCGTGCGCCTCCACCAGCCCTCCGCCTTCTACGGCGTCAACTCACGCAGACTCGGGAACGACGCCATCACCACCACAGGTCCCGATCGGGGGTTGTACGAGCGCGCGTCCGCGGCCGAGATCTGCGACTACTACCAACGAGTGCTCGAGGAACAGCTGCTGCCATCGGGACGGGTCCGCTTCCTCGGACTCAGCGACTATCGGTGGGACGGCGACCGCGAGCACCGGGTCGTGTCCCGGCTGACAGGTGAGTCGACCACGGTGCGGGTCCGGCGCAAGCTCGTCGACGCCACCTACCTCGAGACCTCGGTGCCTGCATCCCACCGGCGATCCTTCGACGTCGCCGCCGACGCGACGGTCGTGCCGCCTGGCGGGCTGGTCCAGCTCGACGAGCCGGCGACGGGCTACACGGTCCTCGGTGCTGGAAAGACCGCCATGGACACGTGCACGTGGCTGCTCGCCAACGGCGTCCCTCCCGAGGCGATCCGGTGGATCCGCCCGCGCGACGCCTGGCTCCTCGACCGCAGCTTCCTCCAACCGCTACAACTTGTGACCAACTGCATCGAAGGGGTGTCGCTCGACCTGCAGTGCGCCGCCGACGCCGAGAGCGTCACCGACCTGTTCCAGCGGCTCGAGGACTGCGGCCAGCTCGCGCGGCTCGATCCCGAGGTGGAGCCCACCACCTACCGGGGTGCGATCCTCAGCGAGGGCGAGCGCACCGAGCTGCGCAGGATCCAGAACGTGATCCGCCTCGGGCGGGTACGCACCGTCGGTGTCGACCGCATCGAGCTCGAGCAGGGCTCGATCCCGACCGACAAAGGCCAGGTGCACGTCGACTGCACGGCAGCAGGTCTGCGGCAAGCGCCGAGCCGCCCCATCTTCGAGGCCAACCGGATCACCCCCCAGACGGTGCGGGCCGGACAGGTGCCCTTCAACGCCGCCCTCGTCGGATCTCTCGAGGCAGCGAGGAACGACGACTCCGACAAGAACCGGCTCTGCCCCCCGAACATGTTGCCGAACGTGGCCACCGACTGGCTATCGACCACCTACATCATGTACGCGGCGGAGGTCGCGTGGGGAGAGGAAGCCGACCTGCAGACGTGGTTGGAGCGCTCCCGACTCAACGTCGGACGCGGCACCGTCGACCACCTCGACGATCCTCGAATGCAGGCGGCCCTGACGCGGCTGACCACCAACATGGAGCCAGCCCTGACCAACCTCAGGCGTCTCATGGACCAGACGCGGCGCCCACTTGCAACCGCTGACGCCACGGCGACGCCGTGACCTCGTCGAGCACCTCCTCGAACGATCGAGTGTGCCGCCGCACCGCTGCGAGGTCGCACCCCCGCGACCGCGACCGCAATGCTTGGAGCGCCACGAGACGGCCGCCGCACGAAGTCACGGTGACGGCGGTCGCCGTGGTGTCGCTGCAACGGGCGTTGTGCGTAGTCGCCTTCTACGGTTCAGGCCAAGCCGGAGGGACAGCGGACAACGATGGATCCAGTCGAGTCGTGCCCCGACCGCCGCAGCCGGACCCTGGGTCACCTGGCCGCGGCGATCAGTGAGGCACGCCGACCTGGCCAGGTGCTCCTGGTCGCGGTTGACGGTGTTGATGGTGCGGGCAAGACCGTGTTCGCCAACGAACTCGCGGAGGGTCTCGAGCGTCGGGGGATCGCCGTGCTGCGCGCTTCGGTGGATGGGTTCCATCACCCGCCAGCGATCCGCTACCAGCGTGGCCGCGGTTCGCCAGAGGGGTTCTTCCTCGACTCGTACGACTACGGCGCGGTGCGTCGTCTGCTGCTCGAGCCGCTGGCGCGATCAGGCGAGCGTCGGGTCGTGCGGCGCATCTACGACGTCCACGTCGAGGAGCCCGTGGAGGTTGTCGTGGAGTCCGTGGGCGAGGTGGAGGTGCTCGTCTTCGACGGCATCTTCCTGCACCGGTCCGAGCTTCGCGATCTGTGGGATGTCTCGGTCTTCTTGGAGGTCGACTTCGAGGTGTCGATCCTACGCGGGGCTGGCCGTGGCTACGGAGATCCGGATTTCACGGCGCCGTCCAACCGGCGCTACGTCGAGGGTCAGAAGCTGTACCTGGCTACCTGCCGACCGCACGAGCGAGCCACATGGGTGATCGACAACAACATCCTTGCCGACGCCCACCTGACCGACTTGCCCCGGAACTGACCGCGGTCACGGTCGAGCACCGCCTACCCGGAGACGACGCAGCACAACCTGACGGATCCGACGCCTCTCTTCGCTGTTCCGAAGGCTCACCGTTCGGTGGGTACCGTCGAGGCCGATTCTTTGGCTGGAAGCGTCGATGGATCCACGACCCGGTTCGCGCCTCGACGATGACGACCTCGGCGAGGTCATCGTCGAGTTGCTGCCGGGAACCGACCCCGCTCGGGCAGTCGTCCGCAGTGGCCAGTTCCACGACGTTGCGCTGTTCCCAGGACAGGGCGCGGTCCGCATCGCGCGGCATGCCGATCGACAGGACGAGCTCCGACGTGTCGCTGAGCTGTGTCGGCGTCTCGATCGCTGCGGTCTGCCGTTCCACGTGCCCGTACCTCTGAGCCCGGTGATCGAACACGACAGTGTCGCGGCGCTTGCCGTGTCGTGGGTCGGCGGCGAACCTGCACCGAAAGGCAGCCATCGGCCGACCCAGCTCGCCGCCACGCTCGAGGCACTGGCTCGCGTGGACCTGTCAGCGCTGTCCGACGTGCTCGCCCCGCCTCACGTGTACGCCGGCGGCACACAGTGGTATGCGCTGATGGTCGATGAGGTCGTCCCACGCCTGCCGCCACGTCTTCGTGACGAGGCGCGGCGACGTATCGACGCCGCCGCCGGTCTCAAGACACCCCCGCCCGGACTTGTCCATGGAGATCTCGCCGGGGACAACATGCGATGGGAGGGCGAGGTACTCGTCGGGGTCTTGGATTGGGACCTCGCCTCAGCCTGGGACCCGGCCGTCGACGCTGCATGTCTTGCCTGGCATGGATGGGACACCGTGCGCGCCGCTGTCGACGCGGCGACCTATCAACGTGCATGTACCTGGTGGGCAACCTTCGGGATCGAACAGGTCGCCGCTGCCATCGTCGCCGGTGAACCACCCGACGTCGTTGATCGCTACGTCGCCGGAGCCACCAGGTGGCTCGACACCGCACCGCTGCCCAGCTGATCACCGCGCTACAAGCACCGCAGCAACACGGGCGTGTTCTTCTGGTTTGGTGGGGTACCCAACCTCGTCGGCGTTGGTCAGT
>CAYVJT010000161.1:0-8540 GCA_964451855.1 uncultured Actinomycetota bacterium | reverse complement strand
CACACCCCCTCGGGGAAGGTCCGTTCGAGGCGTTCGATCTGGGCCTCGGTGAACCCCTCAGCACGCTCACCGAAGGTCCCGTCGGCCAGAGCGTCCTCGAGAGGCTTCGTCTGGCACTTGAACACGTCGCCGGTGATCGGAGCACCGGCTTCGATCCGCGAGGTCGAGAAGATCGGGAACTCATCCGTGCAGTGCCCTGGCACGCCGTCGTCGAGGATCCCGGCCCAGACATCGTCCCCGGCGTGCCACAGACTGCCGTCGGTGCGGAAGCAGCTGTCGACAGCCTCGGTCGGCTTGGCCTCGGCGACCGACAGCGACGGGTCCGCCTCGAGGTTGAGCAACCACTCGTCGAGCACAGCGAAGGCCTGCATCGTCTGGTCGAAGCGCACCTCCGGGCGCGCATCGGTGAACCAGATCACGTGGTTGTCGGCCTCGCCCTTCGCATCGAGGATCCGCTGCCGCGCCGCGAAGGACTGGTGCGTGTTGTGCATGTCCAGCTCGTGCTCGAGGTAGTGGCGCCAGTCGATGATCGGGATGTCGATGTCGCCCCGGAAGACCATCCCTGAGGCGTGTGCCTTCTCGATCGCCAACAGGTCGCCCTCGGTCCGAGGACGCACGTCGCCCTCCACGGACGTCGCGTTGCGGTTCGACCACGGGTCGAAGGTGTCCGGCGTCGGGGTCAAGGTGGTGAAGGGGAAGCCCTCCTCGACCATGTCCGCGGTGCCGACCCAGCCGCCGATCATCGCGTTCAGATCCACGAACTCGTCGTGGTCGATCCGCTCGTCGACGAAGGCCTCGAGGCCGTACGCGACACCGACGTTGTCCCACGGCACACGCGCGAAGCCGGTCTCGTCGGTGCCGTAGATGTTGACGAGGTCACCCCAGTGGGTCCACTCGACGTCGTCGATCGGCTGCGCCAGCTTGTCCAGGTCGGAGACGTTGGTGAAGGTCGGGTTGAGCGCCAGTGGGAGCAGCCCGAACCAGCCCTTGCGGCACTCCCCCTGGCCGGACATCAGTGGCGGGGTCCCGGTGTCCTCGATCAGCGGGACGTCGAAGGCCTGGTAGGCCATGGCGAGCCCGTTGAAGACTTCGATCTCGCCATCCGACCAGTTCTGCGGCTCGTGCACGACGTTCAGGCCCTGTAGCGCTTGGCGGAACTCGGGCTGGCGCCACTTCGGGTTGAGGGGGTCAACGACGTCCATGTAGTACTCGAGCAGCTCGCAGTCACCGACGTGGATGGCCTGCGTGACCATGTCCGGGTAGCTGTACTGGGGAACCAACGCATCGAGCAGACCCGGATGGTTCTGCGCGTAGACGTACTGCTGGATCGCCCCACCGGAGCCACCGACGCCGATCGTGTACCGCGGCACGCCGTTCGCGACGATGAACCGCTCCTTGAGCATCAGGGCCGTCTCACCGCCGAGCTGCAGGTTGTAGTGCGTGTTGGTGCGCAGGCCCGTGGAGTTCACCACCGCATAGCCCTGCTCGAGCACATCGGTGCGAAGCTGGGCGCTGCTACTGACGTCGCCCTGCGTGCGCCCGATGGCGACACCACCCTGCAGGTTGAAGACCAGCCGGTCGTTCCACAACGGTGTGTCCGGCTCCTCGGGGTCGACCAGCGTCGCGATCGAGTAGATGAACCGGTTGCTCGTGCCACGCTCCTGGCGGACCAGGAACGGCACGTCCGACGGGCCGTCCATGACATCTGCCATCGCGATGCTCGTCGGCAGCTGCTCACCCGGCGCCCATGGCTCCCACTGCCCGTCGGTGGTCCGTGCCAGCCACCGCACGTCGGTCTCGGCGGCACAGTCCTTCGACCAGCCGATGATCTCGGCCTCCTCGGTCGGGTAGCCACGACCGTCCTGTGGGTAGTCGCCGTCTTCGTCCTCGGCGGCGACCGGGATACCGATCTCGTCCTGGTTGTCGATCAGCGGCTGCCCGAGCCCGTACTGAGCGGTGGTGCACACGAACGGCTGCTGCTGCGGCCCCGAGAAGATCGGTCCGGACGCAGGATGGTTGATCAGGGTGATGCGGCTCTCCGGCCTGGCTCTCCCGCGGCCGTTGGCTCGCGCCACGAGCTCGTTCTCGCCCAGTTCCAGGTCCGTCACGACGCCCTCGAGCCGCCGATCATCGATCTCGAACGCGTCGGTGACGTCGCGGCCGTCGACGGAGATACGGACCTGGTGCGGCGGCACGTGCACCGGAACGTGCACGGCGACGCGAGTGTCCCCACCGGTCACCTGATCGGGAGCGCTCGAGAGCACCTCGATCATCAGCGAGTCCGCCAGGCCCGGCGGATCAGCGGGAACCTCGGCAGGCGGGCCGCCGCGGCCAGGCGACGCGTCGGCGCCGACCGGCGGTGCCAGCGCGAAGGCGAGGATGACCACGAGGCCCGCTGCGCAGGCTCGACGAAGGGCGCTGCGGTTCGTGTCGACGATGTCGGATGTGCGCATGATGCGGCTCCCTGTTCCGGACATCCACTCCTACGGGGCGCCGATGCTGGGACATGCGATCCAGCGCTGGCCGTCGCGTCGCCGTGCCCGGGCCGTCTCCCGCGTCCCGAGCAACGCATCAAGCGCACCGATCGCGACGGTAGGTGCCGCCCTCACAGAACGACGGCGTTCTCCCGCAGCTCGCGCGCGAGACGTGACCGCCGATGCACGATGCGCGCGGGGAGCGCCTTGGGGACGTCCAGCAGGACCCGGTGGCTGCGCGGCTCGACCCCACGGCCGCCGTCCTGCTGGACCTCACATCCCCTGATCGCCGCGTAGAGGGTCGCGAGGGCCTCATCCTCCACGTGGTACGCACGGACCACAGCAGCCGTAACCCGGTTTGGTAGCGGCGTCCGATGCCACGACAGGTGGCGGTCCGTAGCGTCCTCCTCGACGGCCTCGACGGTCAGCGAGCGGGAGACGCAACATGGGCAGGCACACCGACATCGGCACCGAGGAACAACGGTCCGGTGACCCGGCCCGGGCACGACTCCTGTCGGGACTACCCGTCACCGAGCGGCGCCTCGACCTCGCCGACATCTCGACCCCCGTCCTCGAGGGCGGCTCAGGCCCGCCGCTGGTCCTGCTGCACGGTCCCGGGGAGTTCGCTGCCAAGTGGCTGCGGGTACTCCCCCAGCTGGTGACCACCCATCGGGTCATCGCTCCCGACCTGCCAGGGCACGGCGCGTCGGAGGTCGGTGACGCGAACCTGGACACCGAGCGGGTGATGGCCTGGTTGGGTGCGCTGCTCGACCGGACCTGCGCCGACGCCCCCGTGCTCCTCGGCCACACCCTCGGTGGCGCGATCGCGGCGCGCTTCGCCAGCCGCACCGACCGACCTATCGAGCAGCTGGTCCTGGTCGACTCGTTGGGTCTCGGCCGCTTCCGGCCCGCGCCTCGGTTCCTCGTGACCATGGTGGCCTTCCGGGCACGGCCGACCGAGCACAGCTACGACCGGTTCATGCGGCAGTGCTCGCTGGACCTCGATGAGCTCCGCGAACGGTTCGGTGACCGCTGGGAGCCGTTCGTCGCCTACAACCTCGACTCGGCCACCTCGCCGAACGCGAAGCACGTCGGTCGGCTGATGCGCGAGGTGGGTCTGCCCCGCATCCCGGACGCGGAGCTCGCCCGGATCTCCACCCCGACGATCCTGATCTGGGGACGTCACGACCGCGCGAACCGGCCGGCCATCGCCGAAGCCGCCAGCGCCCGCTACGGCTGGCCCCTCCACGTCATCGAGGACTGCGCGGACGACCCTCCGCGCGACCAGCCGGAGGCGTTCCTGAAGGTGTTGTACGGCGCGCTCGACCGCGAGTAGCGCCACGGAGATGAGGAGGCTGCGATGACACAGGAGACGGTGGTACCCGACGAGCTCGAACGGACACGACAGGCGTGGGACCGCATCGCGGTCGGCTACGACCGGTACGTCACGCCGACCGGTGACTGGGCGCTTCCACAGCAGGCACTGGCGCACGCCGGCGTCGTTCGTGGAACGACGTTCCTGGACGTGGCCTCCGGTAGCGGGGCGTTGAGCCTGCCGGCAGCCCGGCTCGGCGCTGAGGTCACGGCGGTGGACCTGTCACCGGTGATGATCGAGCGGCTCCACGCCCGTGCACGCGAGGAGGGGCTGACCAACGTGGCGGGACACGTCATGGACGGCCACACGCTCACGTTGGAGGACGACCGGTTCGACGTCGCCGGCTCGCAGTTCGGCGTCATGCTGTTCCCGGACCTGCCCCGTGCGCTGCGGGAGATGGTCCGCGTCACCAGACCCGGCGGCCGGGTGCTGATGGTCGCCTTCGACCACCCGTCGACCGTCGAGTTCCTGACCTACTTCGTCGGTGCGATCCAGGCTGCCGTCCCCGGCTTCACCGGCCTGCCGATGGATCCGCCCCCGCTACCGTTCCAGGTCGCGGATCCACACCGGCTCCACGACGAGCTGGCGGCGGCCGGCCTCGCGGAGGTGTCGATCGAACCGGGGACCGAGCGGTTGAGCTTCACGTCCGCCGACCACATGTGGGACTGGGTCACCAACAGCAACCCGATCGGGGCCGGGTTGGTCGCCGATCTGACCGAGGAACAGCGGGCTGGCGTCCGGCAGGTGCTGGACGGGATGCTCCGAGAGCGATCCGGTGGCAGCCCCGGCGCTGAGCTCACCGCACAGGTCCACATCGCTGTGGGCACGAAGCCAGACCCGTCCACCAGCTGATCCCGACCGCGTCCCGCCAGACCGACGAGCTGGGCGAGCCCCTGGCGGGGTGGCCGCCATGCTGCTATCTGTTGCATCGCGCGCGACACCCGGTGTGTCCCGCGCCGGTGGGATGCCATGACTGCGACCGATGCGGGCCCTCCGGGCATCGACGCCTTCGAGCACCAGGCCTGGGGTGACGCCTACGCTCAGCTGTCCGCGGCCGATCGACGAGCGGCGCTCGACCCCGACGGCCTGCAACGCTTGGCGGTCGCGGCGCACCTGGTCGGCGAGGAGGAGCCCAGCGCCGACGCGTGGGAGCGAGCGCACCGGGCCCTCCTCGAGCGAGGCGAGGTTGCGCGCGCGGTCCGATGTGCGTTCTGGCTCGGTCTCGGGCTGGTGTTCCGCGGTGAGGAGGCACGGGGCGGCGGCTGGCTCGCCCGCGCGCGACGCCTGCTCGACGGCACCGGGCAGGAGCTGGTCGAGGAGGGCTACCTGCTGGTCCCCGACGGGCTCATCGCCCTCGAACAGGGGGACACCGCCGGCGCCCACGCCCTGTTCGGTGATGCGGTCCGACTCGCCGAACGTTTCGCCGAACGGGACCTGCTCGCGATGGCCCGTCTCGGCCAGGGGCAAGCGCTGATCAACATGGGCGAGATCGCCGATGGCTTGACCCTGCTCGATGAGATCATGGTCGCGGTGACCGGTGGGGAGGTGTCACCGCAGGTCGCCGGCATCGTCTACTGCGCGGTGATCGAAGCCTGTCAGGACGCGTTCGACGTGCGACGGGCACAGCAGTGGACCGCGGCGCTGAGCCGCTGGTGCGACGCGCAGCCGGATCTCGTGCCCTTCCGGGGCCAGTGCCTGGTGCACCGTTCCGAACTGCTGCAACTGCAGGGGCGATGGCCCGACGCCGTCGACGAGTCGCAGCGCGCTTGCGAGTGGCTGTCTCGGCCGCCGGGCCAACCCGCTGCCGGGATGGCCTTCTACCAACAGGGCGAGCTGCACCGTCTGCGTGGGGAGTTCGTCGAAGCGGCAGCCGCCTACGAACGAGCCAACGAGTGGGGGCGGGACCCGCAGCCGGGCCTGGCCCTGCTGCGCCTGGCCCAGGGCAACCTCGACGCCGCGCGCGCTGCCACCCACCTGCTCGTCGAGGAGGCAGCCGATCCCGCGAGCCGCTGCCGCGCGTTGGCCGCCTGCGTCGAGGTGGCGCTCGCCGACGACGACCTCGCCACGGCACGGGAGGCCGCCGCCGAGTTGACCCACGTGAGCACTGCGACCGACGCTCCGCTGTTGGCGGCGATCTCGGACCACGCGACCGGCGCGGTCCGTCTCGCGGCGGGTGATCCATGGGGCGCCCTGGACACACTGCGCGGAGCGCGTGCGGGTTTCCAGGCGCTCGATGCCCCCTACGAGGTCGCGCGGGTCCGCGTCCTCGTCGGCTTGGCGTGCCGGGAGCTCGGCGACAGCGACACCGCGGCGTTGGAGCTGACGGCGGCCTGCACGACCTTCGAGCACCTCGGCGCCGCTCCCGACCTGGAGCGCACGGAACGTCTGCGTTCCGCGACGCCGGCGACCGACGCTCCCCGCGGGCTGACCGCTCGGGAGGTCGAGGTCCTGGCGCTGGTCGCAGCGGGGAGGACCAACCAGGAGATCGCTGCCGAGCTCGTCGTCAGCCCCCACACGGTGCGTCGGCACCTCCAGAACATCTTCACCAAGCTCGACGTCTCGTCGCGTGCCGCCGCGGTGAGCTTCGCGTTCCGACACGACCTGCTCTGAGCATCACGGGAAGGCCGCTCCATGGGCAACTACTACTGGTGCTTCACGCACCAGACGGTCGAGGAGGGGCCCGTGTGCCGCGCGGCGAACCGCCTCGGTCCCTACGACTCACCCGAGGCAGCACGCAACTGGAGCGAACGGGTCGAGGATCGGAAGGAGGCGTGGCAAGCCGAGGACGAGCGGTGGAGCGATGATGACGAGGATGAGGACGATCCGGACCTTTGACGGGTGCGGCGCCGACCGGGGTCCCCTGGCACGCTGAGCCGACGATCCGCGCACCCTGGAGGTGACCGAGTGAGCGTCGAACTCAACCACACGATCGTTGCGGCGCATGATCGCCGGCAGTCGGCGACCTTCCTCACGGAGCTCCTCGGGCTGGCGGCTCCGGAACCGTTCGGCCCGTTCATGGTCGTCGAGGTGGCCAACGGCGTGAGCCTCGACTTCGCCGACACCGACGGCCAGATCACCTCGCAGCACTACGCGTTCCTCGTCAGCGAAGCCGAGTTCGACGAGATCCTCGCCCGGATCAGGGCCCGCGACCTGCCCTACTGGGCCGATCCGTCCCGGACCCGCCCTGGCGAGATCAACCACAACGACGGTGGCCGTGGCGTCTACTTCCCTGACCCGGCCGGGCACCTGCTGGAGATCATCACCCGCCCCTACGGCAGCGGCTGACCGCGCCACGGCACGGGACGGCCTCCGGAGGTGCACCGTCGACCTCGACGATGTGATGACCACCTTCGAGGAGGAGCGGCGTCACAGGTCGGGCTGCCGTCGATCGAAGATCAGGTCGCGTCCGAACGGCGCGGGACACTCTGGCCCGGCATCACGTCGCTCGATGGGGTCGACGCTCGTTGGACCGCGACCCGGCGATGGCGTGGTCCCGTGCGCGACACCGAAGACCTGCGTCGCCCACATGGCTCCGTCGTTACGGCAGACGATGCCGATCCCGATGGCCGTGTGGTTGGGATCGAGGATGTTCTCACGATGACCGTCGGACTCCATCCAACCGACGTGCAACCCACCCGCGTCGAGGTAGCCCATGGCGATGTTCTCTCCGGTGGCGAAGAAGTCCGGATGCGCACGGAACTCCGGAAGCGAGTGCTCGTAGGTGTCCCTGATCATCTCCTCCGACCAGCGACGAGCGATGTCCGCGAGACCGTCATGCCACTCCAGTGGCGGCAGCCCCCTGGCTGACCGTTCGTCGTTGACGCGCGCGTAGACCTCGTGCGCGATCGGATCGGCTTCGACTGGATCGCTCCACCCGATGCGTTCGGACGCACGCTCCATCCCGCTCGAGGACGGCCCCGGGGCCAGCCAGGCGACGACCGGGAAGGCCAGGATCAGCGCCGCCAGAACACCCCATGCCTTGACGTTCCTGCTGTCCACGGCACTCCTCCGAACCGATCCCTGTAGAGCCTGCTCCAGCCTGATGTCCTCACGGGTGCCAAGCGTGCCAGCCCCGTGCGACACCACGACAGACCCGGGTGGCCCGCTCGTCCCGCCTCGCGTAGCGTGTGGGGTGGAGAAGGGAGGCTCCACCATGACCGGCCAGTGCCTGGTCGTCGCGAACCAGACCCTCGGAGGTGAACCGCTCGATCGTGCCATCGAGGACTGCATCCAGCGCGGCGTGCGGCGGTTCTACGTCGTCGTGCCCATGACCCCCTTGGAGCACGAGGAAGCCACGTGGCGGGGCGGGTTCGGACTGGAGGAGTACGCCTGGATGTCCGGGGAGACGCGCACCGCCATGGATGAGGTGTTGGAGGAGGACCTGCGTCGACGCGAGGAGGCCCTCGACGAGGCGCGGGCCCGCTCGCAGCATCGGCTCGATCTCATGATCGACAGGATCCAGGCCGCCGGCGGTGAAGCGCGGGGCGAGGTCGGTTCCGATGATCCCGTCGAGGCCGCCCAGGTCGCCCTGGAGACCGAGTCGGGGTTCGAGGAGATCATCGTCTCGACGTTGCCGAGCCGGCTGTCCCGCTGGCTGAGGATGGGCCTCCCCGACCGGGTCGCCCGCATGACCGACATCCCCGTCACCACGGTCGAGGCCCCCGACTGACACCTTCGCCTCGCTGAGCCCC
>CAYVJT010000160.1:5995-8541 GCA_964451855.1 uncultured Actinomycetota bacterium | reverse complement strand
CAGCCCACCCGACCCCGACGCCGGTCAACCCGCGGTGTCGGGTGCTGGCTCGGTGGCGTCACCCAGGCGGTGGACGAGGACGCGGTTCGTCCCGCCGACGCCACCGGGGATGCCGGACACGATCACGATCGTGTCGCCGCGACCGCCGTAGCCGTGCTCGAGGCAGATCTCCTCAGCCGCGAGGATGAGGTCCTGCGAGTGGTCCTTCAGCGGCACCATCTGCCCGTCGGTCCCCCACATCAGGGCGAAGCGGCGCTTGGAGCGCTCGTCGGTCGTCAGTCCGATCACCGGCTGCTTCGGACGGACCTTCGACACCAACTGCACCGACTTGCCCGACAGGCTGAAGACCAGGAGCGCGACAGCATCGACGTCGTCGGCGATCTGCACGGAGGCCTTGGCGACGACCCGACCGAGCACCTTCTCGGTGATGGGCGCCACGGGACGCACCCGGTCGGCAGCGGCCTCCGCCACCTCGATGATGCGCGCCATCGTGCGCACGGCCTCGACCGGGAAGCGTCCGGCCGCCGTCTCACCCGACAGCATCACCGCGTCGGTCCCATCGAAGATCGCGTTGGCCACGTCCGACGCCTCGGCACGGGTCGGTCGTGGGCTGCGGATCATCGAGTCCAGCATCTCCGTGGCCGTGATCACGGGCCGGCTGGCGCGGTTGCAGAGATCGATCATCTGCTTCTGGATCGCAGGGACGCGCTCGGGCCCGATCTCCACGCCGAGGTCGCCTCGAGCGACCATCACGGCGTCGGTGACGGCCACGATGCCTTCGAGGTTGTCGACCGCCTCCGGTCGCTCCAGCTTGCTGATGATCGGTTGGACGCCGCCGTGGGCGCGGACCAGGTCGCGGACCTCGACGACGTCCTCGGGCCTGCGCACGAAGGAGAGCGCGATCCAGTCCACACCGATCTCCACCATCGTGCGGACGTCCTCGCGGTCCTTGTCGGTGAGGCTCGTCGCCGACACCTCGACCCCCGGGAGGTTGACGCCCTTCCGCGACTGGGCGGTCCCGCCGACCACGACCCGTGCGTGCACGCGATCACCGTCGATGGCCGAGACGACGAGCCGCAGCAACCCGTCGTCCATCAGGATCAGGGCGCCGGGCTCGACGTCCTTCGCGAGGTGCTCGTAGACGACCGGCAGGACCGGGACCCCTCCGTGTTCGTCGTGGTCGACCTCCTCGACACCGGAGACGAGGACCACCTCGCCGCCGTCACGCAGCGCGACCCCACCGTCCGGCAGGAGCCCGAGGCGGATCTTCGGGCCCTGCAGGTCCCCCAGGCTGCCGACGTTCTTGCCGAGGTCGTCCGCGATCTGGTGCACGAGGCTGAGCCGCTGGGCGTGCTCGTCCTTCGTCCCGTGCGAGAAGTTCAGGCGGACGACGTCGATGCCCGCAGCGATCGCCGCCCGCAGTCGATCGGGATCATCGAGCGCAGGCCCGAGGGTGGCGACGATCTTGGCACGGCGCACGACGTCCTCACAGCGGCAGGGTGGCTGACGCATCGTAGAGCGCAAGGCGCGGACAGGGGTTCAAGAGCATCATCCCTGCTCCTCGTCCTCGGACGCCTCGTCTGGCTCCTCGTCTGGCTGCTCGCCTGGCTCCTCGTCGGGCTCCTCGGGCTCGTCGGGCTCGTCGGGCTCGTCGGGTTCCTCGGGCTCGTCGGGTTCGATGACCTCGAACGGATCGCGTTCACCTTCGAGGATCTCCTCCTCGACACCTGCGAGCTGCGCCTCCAACCCGTCGGGAGCTGCCGGGCCGAGCGCCAGCTCGAACACCCCGTCGGCGAGGCCGACCTCGAGTTCGCTGAAGGCATGCCGGCCGAACAGACGGTCGACGGCGGGGGTCAGGGCGAGGTCCCACCGCAGGTTCCAGGTCAACGCCACCCCGTCGTCGGCGTCGACCAGGCTCGCGTGGGTGATGACGTGCGCGCCCGCCTGGATGGCCGCCTCGGTCTGCACGGCGGCATCAGGACCCGTGCCGATCACCACGACCGCGCCACCTTCGGCGACCGCGGCAGCGATCGCATGGTCGGCGGCTAGCTCATCGTCGAGCTCGAGGACGGGGGTGGCGCCCAGCGCCGCGTGCAGCCCCTCGGTGAACCGGCCGCGCTGCAGCTCCGTTCTCCCGAGGGCCAACACCACGCCGTCCTCGCCGGCGAGCCGCACCACAGAACTGCCGAGGAGGTGGCCGAGCTCACCCATCCGCAACGCCACCACGTCGATCCCGTCCTCCGTCTCCTCCGGGAGGTCGTTCGGCGTCGTCGCGCAGAACCGGGTCGCAGGGTGCAGTTCGCGCAGGTCGGGTCCGAGCTGACGCCCGACCGAGCCGAGGATGCACAGCAGGTCGACCCCATCCCGCGCATCGAGCGCCGCGACGTCGCGGACGAAGACGCTCTCGTCGGGGAACCGCGTGCGGACCCGCCGGAGGTCCGGGTCGTAGACGTCCTCGAGCCGGGCGAGGTCGGCCGTGATCGCCGCGGCGACCTCGGGCGCGAGGGTGGTGCGCGGCGGCAGGACGACGACGAGCTCCGCTCCGA
>CAYVJT010000160.1:1457-5895 GCA_964451855.1 uncultured Actinomycetota bacterium | reverse complement strand
CCGACCGACACCGACCAAGGCGCCACCGTGTCCGATGTGACCGTCCTCGACGACGACCCGATCGCCGGCGTCCAACTGGCGTCCCTCCGCGACGCGACCACGACGCCGGAGCACTTCCGCCACCACGCGCAGCGGCTGGGGTCGATCCTCGCGCTCCACGCCGTGCAGGGGATCCCCGCCAAGACCCACACCGTCACGAGCCCGCTCGGTCCCGCCTCGGCGATCGGGCCGGGGCGCACGATCGTCGCGGTCCCGGTGCTCCGGGCCGGGCTCGGCCTGCTCCCAGGGGTCCACGACATCGTGCCGACCGCCCTCGTCGGGATGATCGGTCTGGAGCGCGACGCCGAGACCCTCCAGGCCCGCCGCTACTACTTCAAGGTGCCCCCGCTGGATGGGACGTGGGTGCTCGTGCTCGAGCCGATGCTCGCCACCGGCGGATCGGCGTCTGACGCCGTGACCGCGCTCGACGCCGAGGGGGCGGAGCAGGTCACCGTCCTGTCGATCGTCGCGTCCCAGCAGGGCATCGACCGCATCACCTCGGAGAACCCTGGGGTGCGCATCGTCACCGCTGCCCTCGACGACCGCCTCGACGACAACGGCTACATCGTCCCCGGGCTCGGCGACTTCGGCGATCGGCTGTTCGGCACGCCGCACTGAGCCCAGCCACGGGTGTCAGTCGGCGAGCCCCGCGTAGCGGCCCCGGTCGTACAGCAGCGGCGCCACGTCCGGATCCTCGGTCTCCCCGAGCGCGACCACCTCGCCGACGACGATGACGTGGTCACCGCCGTCGTAGACCGCCCACGTCCGGCAGTCCACCCACCCGAGCCCGTCGTCCAGGACCGGGCTCCCCGTCGTGTGGGCGCGGGTCGGTACCCCGTCGAACTGCGCCGCCCCGGTGGGGCGGTCCGGCGTCGCGAACCAGGTCGACCACGGCTCCTGCTCCGCCGTCAGGAAGGTCAGGGCGAACCCTTCGGCGTCCTCCATGACCTCCGCCATGATCGCCGAGCGATCGACGCAGACCAGCACCAGGGGCGGCTCCAGGGACACCGAGGTGACCGCGTTCGCGGTCATGCCGTGCGGTTGCCCGTCGGCGGCGACCGCGGTCATGATCGAGATACCGGTGACGAACCGGCCCAGGACGGACCGGAAGCGGTCCGGTGTCGGCGTCGCGGGCCGTGTCACACTCGCTCCTTCGTCGCACCATCCCGCCCGCCGAGGACGACGGGCGGGCGACGCGCACCCTACCGACCTCCCCCCGCGCTCCCGACCGGCGCGAGGCCGGCGAACAGGTCGTCCTCAGGCAGCTCGGATCCCGGCTGCCCGGCCTCGAGGACGAACTGCTCGACCCCGAAGAAGGTCCCGGCGACGTCCTCCGGGGTGTTGAGGAAGAAGGAGTCGGGCCCGATCTGGCTGCGGTGCGCCGCCAGCGCAGCGCGCTTGCGGTCGAGCCACCGTCCCACCTCGACCTCGGTGGACACCAGTTCGTCATCGACCCCGAAGGGCAGCGCCTCCGGCCCGTCGATGTCCTCTTCACCGAAGGGGGAGGGCAACCCGGCCGAGAGCAGCGCGCGGTGGCTCGCCAGGAGCCGTTCACGCCCCAGCGTGTGCACGTAGCGCTTCGCGACCTGCCACGGCTCGCCGGGGAGCGCCGCATCGGGATCGGCCGCGAGCCCGACGGCCCGCACGGTCACCAGGTAGCCCTTGATGTGGTCGGGATGTCCGTAGGTGCCGTTCTGGTCGTCCGAGACGACCACCGCTGGCCGCTCCGCGCGGATGATCGTCGCCAAGCGGGACGCCGCTTCGTCCACGGGGGCGCGGTGGAAGCTGTCGGGATGATCGTTGGCCGCGGTGTCGGCCATGCCACTGTCGCGGTACCCCAGCCAGTGGTGGTGGTCGACGCCCAGCTCCGCCAGCGCATCGGCCAACTCCTCACGTCGCAGCTCGGACAGGTCCCGATCGCCCAGGTCGATCCCGGCGAGGTTCTCGCCCTCCTCGCCGCCGGTGCAGGTCACGACCACGGCCCGGTTGCCGGTCGCCGCGGCCCGCGCCAGCACGCCGCCGCACGAGATGGTCTCGTCGTCGGGATGCGGGTGCACGCACAGCAGCGTGAACCCGTCGCGGTCATCGACGCTCATCGGCTACCTCGTGCTCCTCGCTCCCGGTTCCACGTCCTGGTCCCGCGTCCTGGTCCGCTGGCCGGACGCGGACCCTACCCCCAGCCTCCCGGCTCGGGGGAGGTCGGAGGGGTAGCCTCCCCGGTCGCGCCAACCCGAACCGGGTACCGGCGCAGCCTGACGACGAGCCCAACGTGACCAACGCATCCACCCCCGCTGCTGCCGGCCCGGCGGACGACCTCACGGTGAGGTTCGTCGACGAGCCCGACGAGGTGGCCTCCGCGCTCACCGCCGTGGACGCCGAGGTGGTCGGGGTCGACGTTGAGCGCGCCGACGCGCACCACTACTTCCGGCGGGCGGCGCTGATCCAGCTCGGCGTCGACGACCACTGCGTCCTGCTCGACGCCGTCGCGATCGAGGCCTTCCCGGAGGTCGACCGGTTCTTCGGACCCGAACGGCTGATGGTGCTGCACGCGCTGCAGAACGACCTGGAGCCGCTCGCGGGACGGGCCATCTCCCCCGACCGGGTCGCCGACACCGCGATCGCCGCTACCGTGCTCGGGCTGCCGACCGGGCTCGGCACCCTGCTCGAGGAGCTGCTCGACGTCCACCTGGACGGCGACAAGAACGCGTTCCAGCGTGCCGACTGGGAGGCCCGGCCGTTGGATCTGGAGATGGCGGCGTACGCCGCCGGCGACGTCGTGCACCTGCCCCGCCTCTGGGAGGAACTCGCTACCCGACTCGACGACACGGGCAGGACCGACTGGTACCAGCAGGAGCTCGAGGCGATGATCGAGCAGACCGGTGAGGACCAGCGCGACTGGACCCGGGTCAAGGGCAGCGGGCGACTGTCCGAGGAGGAGCGCGCGATCCTCCGGTCGCTCTGGCAGGCCCGGGAGGCGATCGCCCGCGAGCACGACATCGCACCGAACCGCCTGCTCCACGACGACGTCCTGCGCGACCTGGCGACGGACCCACCGAGGACCGCGCCCCAGCTCGTCCGCCGCAGCCAGCGACGCCGTCCCCAGCTTCGCCAGCATGCCGAGACGCTGCTCGAAGCGATCCAGCGTGGCCAGGACGCCGACCCGGAGTCGCGATCCGTCGAGGCTCGGCGCTGGACCGAGTCCGATCGCGCTCTGCACGACGCGCTGCGCAAGCGCCGCGCCGAGGTGGCCGCGGACGTCGGGGTGGACGCGGGGGTGCTGTGCCCGTCACGCCCCCTGTGGACGGCGATCGCCGGGGAGCCGTCCGACGGACGGCAGCTGTGCGAGCTCGCGGGCCTGCGCCCGTGGCAGATCGAGCTGCTGGCCGACCCGCTCTGGGAGGTCTACGCCGCCCACGCCGACGACGGCGACGCCACGTCGGACAGCGACGCCTGACCAGCTCGCAGCGGCCGCTCAGGCCGTGCCGACCTCCGCGAGCTTGCGTGCGAGGATCGCCGGCACGCTGAACTCGACGTCCTCGTCCACGACCATCACCGTGTCCACACGCTCGGTACCGCGCTCCCGGAAGTGGTCGATGACCTCCTCGACGAGCACCTCCGGCGCGGAGGCGCCCGACGTCAGCCCGACGGTGCCGACCCCGTCGAACCAGGTCTCGTCGATCTCCGACGCGTCGTCGATCAGGTAGGCCGGGACCGACCGATCGTGGGACACCTCGACGAGCCGCTTGCTGTTCGACGACGTCTGCGACCCCACCACCAGCACCAGGTCGCACCTCTCGGCGAGCTGCTTGACGGCGTCCTGCCGGTTCTGCGTGGCGTAGCAGATGTCGTCGCTCTTGGGCTGCTTGAGCCCGGGGAACCGGGCGTTGAGCCGGTCGACCACGCTGGCGGTCTCGTCCATCGACAGGGTCGTCTGGGTGATGTAGGTCACGCGGGAGGGGTCATCGAGGTCGAGCTCGTCGACGTCCTCGGGGGTCTCGACGAGGCGGATGCGTTCCGGGGCCTGCCCCGTCGTGCCGACCACCTCCTGGTGTCCGGCGTGGCCGATCATCACGATCTCCATCTCGTCCCGGGCGTAGCGGCGGGCCTCCTGGTGGACCTTGGTGACCAGCGGGCAGGTCGCGTCGATCAGGGTGTGACCGAGGCGCTTGGAGTTGTCGAAGGCCTCGGGCGGCGACCCGTGGGCGGAGAACACGATCACCGCACCCTCGGGCACGGCGGTCTCGTCCTCGACGAAGACCGCCCCCTTGCGCCGCAACGACTCGACGACGTGCTTGTTGTGGACGATCTCGTGGCGGACGTAGACGGGGGCCCCGTAGGCCTCGAGCGCCTTCTCGACGATCAGGACGGCGCGGTCGACCCCGGCGCAGAACCCGCGGGG
>CAYVJT010000160.1:0-1357 GCA_964451855.1 uncultured Actinomycetota bacterium | reverse complement strand
GGACGGCCGGCGACGACCGGTGCCAGCCCGCACCGTCCCGGGTGGCTGTGGTCCGCCCGAGACTGTGGCAGACTGGTCGCTGACGGCCCGGTTCGACGAGGACCGGGCCGATGCGCGCGGTGCGCCGCCGACCCCGGGTGACCCGGTAGGCCCGGTAGGTCGGGGCTGCGGCGTCGAAGGACCTGCGGCTCCCGAGCAGGCGACGCCGTCGGACCCCGCGCGCGGAGGGTGAGCGACGTGCACATCATCATCGGTGGCTGCGGGCGCCTCGGTGCCGAGCTGGCGGAACAGCTGTCACGCGACGCCGACACCGACGTCGTCGTGCTCGACACGAACCCGCTCGCGTTCGACCAGCTCGGTTCGGGCTTCAACGGCGAAGCGCTCGCCGGCGACTGCACCGACCGCGACGTGCTCGAGCAGGCAGGCATCCAGCGTGCCGACGGACTGATCGCGGTCACCCGGTCGGACAACGCGAACCTGATGACCGTCGAGATCGCCACCCACCTCTACGATGTCCCGCGCACGATCGCGCGGCTGCTCAACCCCGAGCGTGAGGTGGTCTACCGCAAGCTCGGCGTGCGCTACGTGTCCTCGACGAACACGATCGCGAAGCTGTTCCTCAACGAGTTCCGTGACGAGAGCTTCCCCCTGCACGTCGAGTTCGTGGACAGCGACGTCGCCCTCGTCGACGTCGAGGTGGACACCGGCGGCCACGGCCTGACGATCGAGGAGTTCGAGCAGGACGGCCTGCTCCGCGTCGCCGCGGTGCGGCGTGGCGCTCGCGTCTTCATCCCTGACGGCACCGACCGCCTCGAGCGCGACGACGTGGTGACGGCCGCCATGAAGCCGAGTGCGTACCGCCGCCTGACCGCGCTGGTTCGCGAGCCCTTCGACCGCGACCGGGCCAGGAGGGCGTAGCGATGTACGTCGTGATCATGGGTGGCGGGCGCATCGGTCGCTACATCGCCATGGACATGCACGACAAGGGCCACGAGGTGACGGTGCTCGAGCGCGTCGCGGGCCGATGCGAGGCGCTGGTGTCCGAATCCGACATCCTGGTGATCGAGGGCGATGCCGGGGACGTGCGCTACCTCGAACAGGCCCACACCGACCGCGCCGACGTGTTCGTTGCCACCACCCACGAGGACGACGACAACCTCGTCGCCTGCCAGCTGGCGAAGATCGAGTTCGGGGTCACCCGGGCGATCAGCCGCGTCAACACCCCCAAGAACGTCGAGATCTTCGACGCGCTCGGCATCGAGCCGGTGTCGTCCACGCGCCTGATCTCGGAGCTGCTCGAGCACGAGTTCTCCGTCGGCGAGCTGATCCACCTCACCAGCCTGAAGGGCGGCAAGGT
>CAYVJT010000159.1:0-8583 GCA_964451855.1 uncultured Actinomycetota bacterium | reverse complement strand
CCGATCCCCGCCCCGACCGCCAGCTTCATGTGCAGGGGGATGGCGTTGACGATCATCTCACGGATGCCGCTGACGGCCAGCAGGAAGAACAGGAAGCCCGACACGAGCGTGCCTGCGAGCGCGACCTCCCAGGGGACCCCGAGTCCGAGCACGACGGTGAACGCGAAGAAGGCGTTGAGCCCCATCCCGGGGGCCTGGGCGATCGGGTAGCGGGCCCACAGGCCCATGATCGCGGTACCCAGGGCGGCGGCGACGCAGGTGGCCACGAAGATGGCCCCCATGTCCATCCCGGTCTCGCCGAGGATCATGGGGTTGACGAAGATGATGTAGGCCATCGCGAGGAAGGTCGTGACCCCCGCGATCACCTCGGTCCGGATGTCGGTCTTGTTCTCGGTGAGGTGGAAGAACCGGTCCACAGCTGAGGTGGGGACGGGTTCCTCAGGCGCATCGGTAGCCTGGGTTTCTTCACTCATGTCACGCCTCCATCAGGACTGGCGCATGGACCGGTTGTTGTCAACGCCTAGGTGGACGGTTGGCCTCCTTCCTCCCGTAGCGCCTTCCACACGCGCTCAGCGGTGAACGGGCTCTCGGTGAGCCAGATCCCGGTGGCGTCGTGCACGGCGTTGGCGATCGTCGGAAGTGGAGCGTTGATCCCGATCTCCGAGATCGACTTGGCCCCCATCGGTCCCGACGGTTCGTAGGAGTCGACCAGGATCGTCTGGATCCGGGGCAGGTCGAGCGGCGCCGGGATCTTGTAGCGCCCGAAGTCGATCGCCCGGGCCCGGCCGTGGTCGTCGATCGCGAGGTCCTCGGCCAGGGCGTAGCCGATGCCGTTGGCGACCGCACCCTCGACCTGGCCCTCCGCGAGCTTGGGGTTCACCGCCGTGCCACAGTCCGCCGCCACCACGTAGTCGAGGATGCGGATGCGGCCGGTGTCGGTGTCGACGGCCACTTCGGCGAAGCTGGCGATGAACGGGGGCGGGGACGATTCGGGCACCGCTGACGCGGTCGCTGCGATCTGGTGCTGGTTGGCGCCGTACAGCGCCCGCAGCGCGATCTTCTCCAGGCTCACGGAACGCTCGTCGGGGCCGGTGATGCGTTCGACCCCTACCTCGAGGTCGGCGGGGTCGGCGTCGAGCATCTCGGCGGCCGCCGCCACCAGTTGCTCACGTACGTCCTCGGCGGCACGGCGCACGGCCAGGCCGGAGACGTAGGTCGTCGAGGAGGCGTAGGCACCCGTGTCGAACGGTGTCAGGTCGGTGTCCGACGAGGTCACGATCACCTTCGTGAGCGGGATGCCGAGCACCTCCGCGGCGATCTGGCCGAGGATCGTGTCCGAGCCGGTGCCGAGGTCGGTCGCGCCGACGGCGAGGTTGATCGAACCGTCGTCGTTGAGCTTGATGCTGGCTGCGGCCATGTCGATCAGGGGGATGCCCGAGCCCTGCATGTGGATCGACATCCCGACGCCGCGGACCCAGGAGCCCTCGCGCCGCCGCTGCCCGCGCTTGCTCGCCCAGCCGATGCGCTCCGCGCCGACCTCGATGCACGCCGGGAGCTCACAGGAGCCGATCGTCTGCTCGACCCCCTCGCGGCCCTCGCCGAGCTCACGGAAGATCGGGGAGGTGCCACCGGTGCGGATGTGGTTGATGGAGCGCACCGTGAGCGGATCCATGCCGAGCTCCTCGGCCAGCCGCTCGATCGCCACCTCCATCGCGTACTGGCCCTGCGTGCCGCCGTACCCGCGGTACGCGCCGGCCACCGGCAGGTTGGTGTAGAGCGCCCGCCCGACGAACCGGACGTCAGGTGCCTGGTTGTAGATCGGCAGGGACTTCGAGCCGACGTTCGAGAGCACCGTGAGGCTGTGGGTCCCGTAGGCACCCGTGTTGGAGATCACGTCCATGTCGATCGCCTGGAGCGTGCCGTCCTCGTGCGCCCCCAGGCGCACGCGGATCCGCATCGGGTGGCGGGTCCGCGAGGCGTAGAACTCCTGCTCGCGGGTGTAGATCATCGTCGCCGGGCGCCCCGTCCGCAGCGTGGTCAGCGCCACCAGGTCCTCGATCAGGACCTCCTGCTTGACCCCGAAGCCGCCACCGATCCGCGGCTTGATCACCCGGATGCGGTGGACCGGGACATCCAGCAGGTACGCGATGATCCGCCGCGCGTGGAAGGGCACCTGCGTGGAGCTGACCAGCACCAGACGGTCGTGCTCGTCGAGGTAGCTCGAGACGACGTGGGGCTCGATCGGAGCATGCTGGCCGTAGTGGGTCTCGACGGTGACGTCGACGGTGACGGGCGCGGCGGCGAGCCCCGACTCGACGTCCCCCGCAACTGCCTCCACGTACGCCGCGATGTTCTCGTCGGCCTGCCACGCACCCGGCGTCTCCTCCTCGTGGATCACCGGAGCGCCCGCCGCCAGCGCGGCATCGATCGACAGCACCGGGTCGAGCACCTCGTACTCGACCTCGATCAACTCGAGCGCAGCCCGAGCCGTCTCGACCGTGTCCGCAGCCACGACCGCCACGCGATCGCCGACGAACCGCACCTTCGGGCTGAACATCCGGGTGTCGTAGGGAGATGGTTCCGGGTAGCCCTGCCCGGCGGTCGTGTACTTGGTGTCCGGCGTGTTCTCGTGGGTGAGGACCAGGGCGACCCCGTCGAGCGCCTGTGCCTTGGTGGTGTCGATGGACCGGATGCGTGCATGCGGATGCGGGCTGGTCTTCAGCGCGAGGTACAACGTGTCGCGGCGGCTGGGGAGGTCGGCCACGAACACCGGCTTGCCCGTCACCAGCGCGGTGCCGTCGACCCGCCGTTCGCTGTGCCCGACGACCGAGAACTTGTCACCCATCGGAGCCCTCCTGGCCGTCACCGTTCGGGTTGCCCCCGGCGAGCATCACTGCCGCGTCGCGGACGCCGTCGACGATCTTCACGTAGCCGGTGCACCGGCAGAGGTTGCCGGCCAACCCCACACGGACCTCTTCGTCGGTCGGGTCCGGGACGCGCTCGAGCAGGTCCGTGGCGGCCATGAGCACCCCCGGGGTGCAGAAACCGCACTGCACGCCTCCCGCATCGAGCAGCGCCTGCTGGAGGGGGTGCAGCCCATCCTCGTCAGCGAGGCCTTCGACCGTGGTCACCCGCCGCCCTTCCACCTGTCCGGCGAAGTGCAGGCACGCGGTCACCGCCCGACCGTCGAGCAGGACGGCACATGAGCCGCAGTCGCCTCGGGAGCATCCATCCTTGACCGACGTCGCCCCGAGACCCCGCAACATCTCCATCAGCGTGGTGCCGGCGGCCACCTCCGTCACGGTCGGTTGCCCGTTGAGCGTGAACGAGATCCTCACGCGGCACCTCCTTGCGAGCGTTCGATGACCGCGGTCAGGCACCGCGCGACGGCCACACCTGCGAGGTGGTGGCGGTACTCGGCGCTCGCGATCCAGTCGCCGTGCAGTTCGACCGAGCCCCGTGCCACCTCGGCGACCCCGGCGACCACGTCTGGCGTGAGCGTCGCGCCGATGAGCGCCTCCTCGGCGGCCCGGACGCGGCGTCCCACCGCGGTGGACTCCCCGACGACGACCCGGGCGTCGACCACCACCTCGTCGTCCACATCGACCCGGCAGCAGGCGTTGACCAGCGCATGGTCGAACGCGGTCCGGCTGAACCGGGTGAACGCGGCGGCCAGGCCGTCGACGGGTGCGGGGAGGCGAACCTCGACGACGACGTGTGGCCCGAGGTCGGCGTCGAGGTACTCGGCGATGGTCCGCTCCGTCCGCTGTCCGGCGTAGGTGACGACGCTCGCGTCCAACGCGAGCAGGACGGGGAGGACGTCGGACAGCCGGCTGCGCACGACGTGGCCACCGATCGTGGCGCTGTTGCGATGCAGCACGGAGCCCACCTGCGTCAGCATCTCACCGACGACGCCGGTGCCGTACGTCGCCACCGCGGGGTGCTCGAGCAGGTCGGTGAACGTGCTCATCGCCCCCAGTCGGAGGCCACCGTCGTCGGTCGGCTCCACGTAGCGCAGCCCGATGTGCCCGAGGTCGACGAGCGAGGTCACCCGCGGGGGGCACCGGACCACCAGGTCGGTGCCGCCACCGAGCAGGTGCGCCGCGCCGTCACCGTCCTTGAGCAGTCGCCAGGCGGCATCCACGTCCGGTGGCCGGTGGTACCGCTCGATCTGGGTCAGCGGCATCGTCTGCCCCTTCCTGCGGTCAGCGGGTGATGCGGGTGCCGGCCTTGCCGGCGACCGCGGCCTCGAGCTTCTGCGGCGTGGTGATGATCGCCTCCTGACCACCGGCCTCCAGGAAGTCGATGATCGCCTCGATCTTGGGCGCCATGCTCCCGGCGGCGAAGTGGTGGCCTTCGGCCAGGTAGGTCTTGGCCTCCGTCAGGGTGAGGTGGTCGACCCACTCCTCCTTGGAGGTGCCGAAGTTCAGCGCGACCTGTTCGACCGCGGTGCTGATGATCATCCGGTCCGCGTCGATCTCTCGGGCGAGCAGCGCCCCGGCGTGGTCCTTGTCGATCACGGCGGCGACCCCGCGGAGGTGGCTGGCCTCGTCGGAGACCACCGGGATCCCTCCCCCACCTGCAGCGATCACGACGAAACCACCGTCGACGAGGTGGCGGATCCCCTCGATCTCGACGATCCGGCGGGGGCGAGGTGAGGCGACCACCCTGCGCCAGCCACGGTTGGCGTCCTCGACGACGTCCCAGCCGTCCTCCTCGCGGCGCTCGGCGGCATCCTCCTCGCTCATGAACGAGCCGATCGGCTTGGTCGGCGCGGCGAAGGCCGGATCGTCGGGATCCACCTCGACCTGGGTGACGACGGAGAGCACACCGCGCTCGAGCCCGCGCTCCCGCAGGTCCTCGACCAGGCTCTGCTGGAGGATGTAGCCGATCGCCCCCTGCGTGTCCGCGACGCACACGTCCAACGGGACCTCGTGGACCTTGTGCCGTGCCAGCTCGGAGCGCAGCAGGATGTAACCGACCTGCGGTCCGTTGCCGTGGACCACGGTGACGTCGAGCCCATCGGCGACCAGCGCGCCGATGTGGTGGTCGGTCTCACGAGCCGCGGCGAACTGATGCTCGACCGAGGGTTTCTTGGGGTCGGTGATCAGGCTGTTGCCACCGATCGCGACGACCGCGCGGTCACGTCCGCTCACGGGAGGACCCCCTACATCGTCAGGGCGAGCACGGCCTTCTGGACGTGCATGCGGTTCTCGGCCTCGTCGAAGACCGCGCTGTTCGGTCCGTCGATGACCCCGTCGGTGACCTCGATGCCACGGTCGGCGGGCAGGCAGTGCAGGTACATGGCGTCGTCGCGGGCCAGCGCGAGCCGCTCCTCGTCGGCGATCCACGACGAGTAGCGCTCGCCGATCTTCGCCGACTCCTCCTGGTCCGGGGTGGTGAGCATGCAACCCCAGCTCTTGGGGTAGACGATGTCCGCGTCACGGAACCCGGCGTCGAAGTCGTCGAGCATCTCGAAACTGCCACCTGCGGCACGCGCGTTGGCCTGCGCCTGGTCGAGCATCTCCGGGCGGAGCTTGAACTCCGGAGGATGGGTCAGACGCACGTTCATCCCGTAGCGCGTCATCAGCAGGATCAGGCTCTGGGGCACCGACAGCGGCTTCTGGTAGCTCTTGGCGTACGCCCAGCTCACGTCGATCGTCAGGCCGCGGGGATCGCCCTTGTGCTCGATGATCGTGAGCAGGTCGGCCAACACCTGGAACGGGTGGAACTGGTCGCACTGCATGTTGTGGACCGGCACACGGGAGGCGGCGGCGACGTCGCGGATGTAGCGGTTGCCGACCTCCCAGTCGACCTGGCGGATCGCCAACCCGTCGTTGTACCGGCCGAGGATCTCGCCCATCTCGGTGGCGGTGTCGCCATGGGCGATCTGGGTCGACTTGGACTCGATGAACTGGGCGTGGCCGCCGAGCTGCGCCATGCCGGCCTCGAAGCTCGCCCGTGTCCGGGTGGAGGAGAAGAAGAACAGCATCGCGAGGACCTTGTCGCGCAGCAGCGCGTGGGGCTCGCCGAGCGCCCGTCGCCGCTTGAGGTCCAGGGCGACATCGATGACCGTGTCGATCTCGTCCTTGGTCCACTCCTGGGTCGTGATCATGTCGCGGCCGCGCAGGTGGGTCTGCATCGTCTACTCCTTCGCACCGAGGACCAGCGCCAACAGCGTCATGCGCATCACGACGCCGTAGTACGCCTCCTGCCAGTAGCGGGCGTGACGTGTGGCGTCGACGTCCGGAGGCACCTCGTCCATGCGCGGCAGCGAGTGCAGGATGATCGACCCTGGCTTGGCGAGGCCCAGCACCTCGCGTGACACCTGGTAGTTCTCCGGGGTCGCGGCGACCTCGTCGCCACGTTCCTGGCGGCTGACGGTGTAGTCGGCCTGGATCACCGGCTCCACGTAGATCACGTCCGCCTCGGCGATCGCGTCCTTGACGTGTTCGACCTCGCGGATCGTGAGGTTCTGTTCCGCCACCTCGGCCTTGAAGTCCTCGGTGAGCGACATCTCGGGTGGGGCGATCGCGATCATCTCCGCGTCGAACTGGGTCAGCGCGTAGGCCATCGAGTGCATCGTGCGCATCCGCATGTCCCCGATGCACAGGAACGTCAACCCGTCGATCCGTCCGAGCTCCTTCTGGATCGTGTAGAGGTCGGTCAGCACCTGGGTTGGGTGCTCACCCCAGCCATCCCCGGCGTTGATGACCGGGATGCTGGCCCAGCGGGCGGCCTCGTGGGGTGCGCCCTGCTGGAAGTGGCGCATGACCATCACGTCGCCGTAGTACTCCAGCATCTTGACCGTGTCCTTGATGGACTCCTGGTAGTAGTCGCCGGCACGCGTCATCTTCGCGTCGCTGAAGCCCAGGACATGCCCACCCAGCCGGTGCATCGCCGCCTCGTGGGCGAGACGGGTCCGCGTCGACGGCTGGTAGAAGGCCGTCACCAGGGTCTTGTCCGCCAACAGGTCGACGTTGCGCCTGGCTCTGGCGATCGGCTCCAGTCCGTCGGCGACCTCGAACACGTGGTCGAACTCGGCCCGTTCGAACCCCTTGAGCGACAGGATGTCGCGGCCCGCGAAGCTCCTCATACCCGTCTCCACTCGACGTCGGCGAAGGGACGCGCGAGCCAGTGGCCGACCGCGATGCTCCGGTAGGTCACGTGATCGAACCCCGGCGGATCGCCGGGTCGACACGTCCCAGTTGCGAGCGTGCAGGCCGGCGCACCCGCCGACGAGAGCCGAACGGCCCCAACGATGAGGGTCTCCTGCATCGTCCCCCGGGACACCGTGACGTCTACGGTCGACTGAACGGTGGGAACGGTGCCGTCATGCAGATCACTCGTCCACGCGACCTCTCCGGCGCGCTCGCCGGTCTCGACAGCTACCCGCAGGCCACGCTGCTGGCGGGCGGTACCGACCTGATGGTCGACGTCAACCTCGCCCATCGCCGACCCGAGGTGGTGGTCGCCCTCCGGCGCATCGACGAGCTCGGCACGTGGGAGGACGGCTTCATCGGCGCCGGCGTGACCTACACGCGCATGGAGGCCGGCCCCCTGCCGGCCCTGGCCGAGCTGGCGCGGACCGTCGGCTCGCCGCAGATCCGCGCCACCGGGACGCTCGGCGGCAACCTCGGCACCGCGAGTCCGGCCGGCGACACGCTGCCGTTCCTGGCCGTGCTGGACGCCGAGGTGGTGCTGGCCTCACGGGACGGTGAGCGACGGCTGCCGTGGGACGACTTCCTCCTCGGACCGAAGGAGACGGCGCTGCGTCCGGGCGAGCTGATCCTCGGTGTCCAGCTCCCCGACCACATCCCCGCACGACAGGCCTTCGCCAAGGTCGGGGTCCGCCAGTCGATGGTGATCGCCACCGTCAACTGCTGCGTCGTGCGCGACGAGGAGGGCGCGACCCGGGTCGCGCTGGGGGCGGTGGCACCGACCGTCATGCGCGCCCGCGCCGCCGAGCAGCTGGCGTCGTCGGAGCCTCGCCCGTCGACGGCGACCTTGGACGAGTTCCAGCGGCTGGTGAGCGAGGAGGTGTCGCCGATCAGCGACCACCGCGCGACCGAGCGGTACCGGCGCCACGCCGCGGGCGTGCTTGCTCGCCGGACCCTGGAGAGGTGCCTACCACGATGATCGTGACGTTGGAGGTCAACGGTGAGACCCGCACCGCCGAGGTGGCCGGGTGGGAGAGCCTGCTGTGGGTGCTGCGCGAGCGGCTCGGCCTGTACGGCGCCAAGGATGCGTGCCTGCAGGGTGAGTGCGGTGCGTGCTCGGTGATCCTCGACGGGCAGCTCGTGTGTTCCTGTCTGATGATGGCGGCTGATGCCGATGGCGCGAAGGTGATCACCGTCGAGGGGCTCGGCGACGACGTCGCCCTGCATCCGGTCCAGCGGTCGTTCCTCGACGAGGGCGCGGTGCAGTGTGGGTACTGCACGCCGGGCCTGGTGGTCGCGACGGCGCACCTGCTCGCTGAGCATCCCGACGCCTCGCAGGACGAGGTCCGTGAGGCACTGGCCGGCAACCTCTGCCGGTGCACCGGGTACGGCGCTGTACGGCGCGCCGTTGCGGCCGCCCAGC
>CAYVJT010000158.1:0-8623 GCA_964451855.1 uncultured Actinomycetota bacterium | reverse complement strand
CCAGGACGAAGCCGAGCAGCGCGAGCGCCTCGACGACGGCGATACCGATGAACATGGTGGTGCGGACCATGCCCGCGGCCTCGGGCTGACGGGCCATCGACTCCAGGGCCTTGCCGATCAGCATGCCGAGGCCGATCGCCGGGCCGAGCGTCGCGAGGCCGTACCCGATGACGTTGAGCGAGCCTTCCATGGTGTTTCCTCCTGGCGCGGCGCGCCGCGCGCCGCTTGGTTGAACGGTCAGATCAGGGGATGACGACGGGCATCAGTGCGCCTCCATCGACGAGTCGATGTAGACGGCGGTGAGCATCACGAAGATGTAGGCCTGCAGGCCGATGATGAACAACTCGAAGCCGAAGACGATCGGTCCCGCCAGCAGTCCGAACACCCCGACCAGCCAGCCGACGGGCATCGACGGCAGGAAGATCCACGGGGTCACCAACGTGATCACGATGAGGATGTGCCCGGCCGCCATGTTGGCGAAGAGCCGCACCGCGAGGGTGAAAGGGCGCAGGACCAGCGTCGACAGGATCTCGATCGGGGTCAGGATGACGTACAGCGGCCAGGGCACGCCCGAGGGGAAGGCCACCCCCTTGAAGTAGTGCCCGACGCCCTGCTCCTTGATCCCGACACCGACGTAGACCACCCAAGCGATCACCGCGAAGAACAGTGGCCACGCGGGCCGGCCGGTCGGCGGCATCACCATGAACGGGGTGATCTTCGCGAAGTTCAGGGCGAAGATGGCCACGAAGAAGGTCGTCAGCAGCGGGACGTACTTCAACCCCTTCGGGCCGATGATCTCCATCGCGATCGTGCGGTTGATGTCGACGATGCCCTCGAGGGCCGCCTGGAGCTTGCCGGGGACCACCTTCGGGCTCCGCAACCCGATCAGGAAGACCGCTGCGACGACCGCCATCATGATCCAGGCGATCAGGATCGTGCGGTTGATCCCGAACTCGACACCGAACAGGGAGAACGAGAAGACCGCGGGGAAGTCGAACAACGCGTTGATGTCGTCGAGGACCCCTTCGAACTCTCCGCCCCATTCGGCGGCAGCGAGGATATTGGTCACAGCGATCAGCTCCGTGTCGCGTCGACGACCGTCGAAGCCGCAGCTTCGGGGTCGATCCAGAACATCCGTGGCGAGCGCGCGATCAGCCGTAGCTCGTAGGCGAGGGTGACGGCGACGCCGACGAGGGTGGCAAGCGCGAGCGAGCGGCCGTGGATCCACGACAGCTGGCTCAGCAGCGCGAGCGAGACGAGGTACAGGGGTAGGCGGACGAGCGCGCCAACGACCAGCACGGCGATGCCGTCGTCACGCCGTCGTGCCGCTCGGACGAGCAACACCGCGGAACCGCCGAAGAGCAGCAGCACGAAGCTCAGGCCCAGCAGGGCGCTGACCGCACCTTCCCAGCCGACGCTCGCGTACCCCACCCCGATCGTCGGCAGCGCGAGCGCCGAGAGCACCAGCAACGCACCCCGGACGAGCTTGCGCTCGTCGCTTCCCGGGGTGGGTCGGTGTCCACCGACCTCGGCGGCGTCGAGAGCCATCTCAGCGACCATGGGCGCCGCCTCCGGGGTCGCGGCCCGGCAGGTCCTCGTAGCCCTCCATGCGGTTGCCCCGGAGGAAGACGAGGTAGAGGCCGGCCGCGTTACCGATCAGCGCGCCGACCACGAGCCCCCACGGCCCCGTCCCGAGACGCTCGTCGACGAACCAGCCGATGGCGGCCCAGGTCAGGACCGCCGCGACGAGCTCCACCCCCATGATCGAGGCCTGGTCGAGACCACGCATCGACGAACGGAGCGCGGACCCGACATGGGCCGGCCGCACGTTGCTGTCGTCGGGAGTGGAGATGGTCGCCATGGTCCGATCTGTGGTGAGGCCGATGGGGATCAGGTGGCGTGCCACACGCGCGCAAGCGAAGCCGCAGGGGGGTGGGTCGCGGGCGAGCGCACGCTAGCAAGGTGGCTGCGAGACCGCCAAAGGCGCGCCGATGCCCGTGCAACCGCCGTGCGACGGCACGTGACGCCGTGTCAGGCGGTGCCCGTGCGCTCCTCATCCGGCCGCGTCGTGGCTGGCGTCGCGGACGGGGGTGTGCGCCGGGCTCCTGCGACGGTGATGATCACCCCGAGCAGGAAGGCCCCCGCCGCGTACGGCGCGAAGCGCACGGGGCTGAGGAAGACCGGTGCGACCGAACCGAACGCAACCACCGCCGACCAGTAGTAGAGCACCAGCACCGCGCGCCGGTGCGAGTGCCCCATGCGGAGCAGGCGATGATGCAGGTGCCCGCGGTCGGCGAGGGCGACGGGCCGACGGCGCAGGATGCGCCGGAACACCGCGAAGGCCGTGTCCAGGAAGGGCACGGCCAGCACCAACCCGGGGATCAACAGCGGCATCGCGCCGTAGAAGTCGACGTCGGACGGCGCCGGGGTGCGCCCCACGTAGGACACGCCACCGGCTCCCAACAACAGGCCGAGCAGCATGGCCCCGGTGTCACCCATGAAGATCCGGGCGGGGTGCCAGTTGTGGACCAGGAACCCGACCGCCATGCCGACGACGATCGCGGCGACCAGCGGGGCCGACGAGGGGATCTCCTCGCTCGCCATCCCGCTGCGCAGGGCGAACAGGAAGAAAGCGCCACCGGCGATCGCCGCCACCCCGGCCGCGAGACCGTCGAGGCCGTCGATCAGGTTGACCGCGTTGATCATGGCGACCAGCGCGATGACCGTCAGTGGCAGGCCGAGATCCGGCGACAGCACCAGGATGTCCACACCCGGGATCCCGGGGATCCAGAAGAAGGTGAGCTGGATCCCGAAGACCGCGACCACGAGCGCTGCGACGATCTGGCCCGCGAGCTTGATCGTCGGTGGCAGGCCGACGAGGTCGTCGGCGATCCCGATGGCGACGATCACCAGGCAGCCGACCACCAGGGCGACCGGCTCGGAGGTGGTGGTGAACAGCTGCTCGAAGTCGGTCAGCAGCGACGCGAGCACGACCGCTGCCAGGAAGCCGAACAGCATCCCCACCCCACCGAGGGTGGGTGTGGCGTACCGATGGATCTTCCGCGGCCCACCCGGGTGGTCCATCGCGCCCAACCGGCGGGCCAGGCGCGCGACGAGCGGGGTCACCGCCGCCGTGACGACGCCCGCCGTCACCGCGACCGCGACGTACTGCCACACGCCGTGCCCCTCCTCGTCGGCCGCGCGGGGTCGGTCAGACCTCGCGCGGGTAGGCCGGGAACCTGGTCACGAGGTCGCTGACCTCACCACGGACCTTGGCGCGGTCGTCGTCGTTGCCGGTCAACGCGCGATCGATCAGCCCCGCGACCACGTCGAGTTCCTCCGGTCCCATGCCCTGCGTGGCGACCGAGGCGGTCCCGGCCCGGATCCCGGAGGCCACGGCCGGCGGGTTCTGGTCGAAGGGGATCGCGTTCTTGTTGAGCACGATGCCCGCGTCGTCGCAGCGCTGTTCGGCCTCGGCTCCGGTCAACCCCTTCGGCGTGACGTCGGCCAGGAACAGGTGGGTGTCGGTGCCCCCGGAGGTGATGCGGTAGCCACGCTCGGTGAGGCCGTCTGCCAGGGCACGGGCGTCATCGAGGATGCGCTGCGCGTACGCCTTGAACCCGGGCTCCATCGCTTCCTTGAGCGCCACGGCCTTCGCAGCGATCACGTGCTCGAGCGGGCCGCCCTGGGTACCGGGGAAGACCGCCTTGTCGATGGGCTTCGCCCAGCGCTCGTTGGTCAGGATGATCGCACCACGGGGGCCGCGCAGCGTCTTGTGGGTGGTGAAGGTCACGATGTCGCAGTACGGCACCGGGGAGGGGTGGACCCCGCCGGCGACGAGCCCGATGAAGTGCGCCGCGTCGCAGAACAGCACGGCACCCACCTCGTCCGCGATCGACCGGAACGCCTCGAAGTCCAGCTGACGCGGATAGGCCGACCATCCCGCGATGATCAGCTTCGGGCGGTGCTCCAGCGCGAGCTCGCGCACCTCGTCCATGTCGATGGTCTCGGTGTCCTCGCGGACGCCGTAGGAGACGATGTCGAACCACTTGCCGCTGAAGTTGATCGCCATCCCGTGGGTGAGGTGACCGCCGTGCGGCAACGACATCGCCAGCACCTTCTCCCCCGGCGCCACCGTGGCGAAGTACGCGGCGATGTTCGCGCTCGCACCGGAGTGCGGTTGCACGTTGGCGTGATCGGCGCCGAACAGCTGCTTCGCTCGGTCGATCGCCAGCTGCTCGAGCGGGTCGACGACCTCCTCGCACCCACCGTAGTAGCGCCGTCCCGGGTAGCCCTCGGCGTACTTGTTCTGGAGCACCGACCCGTTGGCAGCGAGCACCGCCGGTGACGCGAGGTTCTCGCTGGCGATCAGCTGCAGCTTCCCGCGCAGTCGCTCGAGCTCGTCGAGGAGCCCCTGCGCGACCTGTGGGTCCACCGCTCGCAGCTCGTCGAAGTCCGGACCCCAGAAGGTGCTCACATCAGGCTCGCTCGTCGAGGGAGGGATGACCGATAGGACTGGCTGATCAAGGCTACCCCCGCAGGGGCGCGCCGCGCGCGCCGAGCCGCTCAGCCACCGTCGACACGCGGCCCAGGATCACCTTCCCCACGGGGCTCGGGATCACCGCCCTCGCCTGGCTCGACCCCGCCCTCCAGGGATCCCGTGGCGCCATCGTCACCAGCCGCGAGCGACCCGTCGAGCCGCGCTGATGCGTCCAGCGGGTCGAGGTCGCCGTGCGCCACGGCGAGCACGTCGGCCTCGGGGATCACGCCCTCGCGCAGCACCTGCGGCTCGCTGCGGGTCAGGTCCACGATCGTCGAGGCGGTCCGTCCAAGCCGCGGCCCGTCGTCGACGTAGTGGCGCACCGCCGCCCCCAGCTGCTCACGGGCCTCCTCGACGGTGGTCGGCGGCGGTTGGCCGGCTCGGTTCGCGCCGGTGACCGCCAGCGGACCGACCTCGCGGATCACCGCGAGCGCGACCTCGTCGAGGGGCATGCGCACGGCGACGGTGGCCTCGTTCTCGCCGAGGTCCCAACGCAGCCCTGACTGCGCGGGCACCACGATGGTCAGCGGGCCGGGCCAGTAGGCCGCCATCAGGGGCTCGGCGGCGTCGGGCAGCGACGGGCACAGCCCCGGGAGCTGCTTGGGTGACCGCAGCAGGACCGGCAACGGGACGGACCGCGGCTGCTGCTTGGCCTCGAAGATGCGCCGTGTCCCGTGCGGGTTGAACGCGTCCGCGGCCACGCCGTACAGGGTGTCGGTGGGCAGCACCACGAGCTCACCGTCACGCAGCGCTGCGCCCGCGCGCGTCACCGTGGCGTCGCGGTCCTCGCCCTTCGCATCCAGGATCTGGTCCACCGCGACCTCCTCGCCGCTGCTGCCTCGCCACTGCTACCTCGCCGCTGCTGCGCGGGTGTCCGGCGACGCTACCCCGGCCGGCGGGCCACCACGCAGCGCGCCGCACCGGCGAGGTCGGCGGCCACCTCGATGTCGGCGAGCCCGGCATCACGGGCCACGTCGGCGGCCTCCGGGCCTCGTCGCTCGTCGATCTCCACGATGACGGATCCTCCGGGGGCCAGCCAGTCGACGGCGAGGTGCAGCAGGGCATCGACCACCTCGTGGCCGTCGCTGCCGCCGACGAGGGCTGCGACCGGGTCGTGGTCTGCGACCTCGGGCTCCCAGGTCGCGCGGTCCACCCCCGGCAGGTAGGGCGGGTTGGCGACCAGCACGTCCAGGTGCCCCCGCAGCCCGGGGTCGACACCGTCCAACAGCTCGCAACGGACCACCTCGGCGTCGCTGCCCGGCGCGAACCCGGCCACGCCGGCGCGGCCGTCGCGGACCCGGACGAGGTTGTCACGCGCCAGGTCGACGGCGGCGGGGTCGCGGTCGGTCGCGACGACCCGGGCCTCCGGGACCTCGACGACGAGGCAGCACGCGATCGCGCCGCTCCCGGTGCACGCGTCCACCACCTGGACGGGGCCGGGTCCGCGGGCCCGTGCCGCGGCGATGGCGAGCCCGGCGACCACCTCGGTCTCGGGCCGAGGCACGAAGATCCCCGGCCGGCACGTCAGCTCGATGCCACGGAAGCTGGTCGAGCCGACGATCAGCTGGAGCGGCTCGCGCACGGCACGGCGCACGGTCGCGTCCCGCAGCGCGCCGACCCGATCAGCGGGGAGCGGCCGCTCGGGCGTGCGGTGCGGATCGACCCCGCAGATCCCCTCGACGAGCCAACGGGCGTCCGCGTCCGGGCTCGGGACGCCAGCTGCTGCGAGCTGCTCGGCGATGCCCCTGGCGACGTCGCGTGCCGGGGTCTCCGCCACCACCTCGAGGTCCATCAGCTCACCCTGCCGTCCCGGCTCGCCCGGCCGTCCCGGCTGTTCCGGTCGTCCCGGCCCTGGTCGCCGTCCTGCAGACCCTCGACGCGCAGCTCCCGCTCGGCTTGGCGCAGCGCCGCCACCAGTTCGTCGAGCTGCCCCTCCAGGATGTCCGCCAGCGCGTGGGAGGTGAACCCGATGCGGTGGTCGGTGACCCGGCTCTGCGGGAAGTTGTAGGTGCGGACCTTCTCGGAGCGGTCGCCGGTGCCGATCTGACCCTTGCGAGCATCGGCACGCTGCTGGGTCTGGCGTTGCTGTTCGGCCTGGAGCAACCGCGCGCGCAGGATCCGCATCGCCTTGTCACGGTTCTGGTGCTGGGACTTCTCGTCCTGGCAGGAGACGACCACGCCGGTCGGCTCGTGGGTGATCCGCACCGCCGAGTCCGTGGTGTTGACCGACTGGCCGCCCGGCCCGGAGGACCGGAAGACGTCGACACGCAGGTCGTTGGGGTCGACCTCGTACTCGACCTCCTCGACGGCTGGCAGCACCGCGACCGACGCGGTGGAGGTGTGGATCCTGCCCTGCGACTCGGTGGCCGGCACCCGCTGGACCCGGTGGACGCCGGACTCGTGCTTGAGGTGGGCGTAGGCGTTGCGGCCGACGATCTCCAGGATCGCCTCCTTCACGCCGCCGATCCCCTGGTCCGAGGTCGACAGCGTGGTCGCCTTCCAGCCCTGCTGCTGGGCGTAGCGCAGGTACATGTCCCGCAGCTCGCCGGCGAACAGGCCGGCCTCGTCGCCTCCGGCCGCTGCCCGGATCTCGATGATGACGTCCTTGGCGTCGTTCGGGTCCGACGGTGCGAGGAGCAGCTTGAGCTCCTCCTCCAACCGAGCGCGCTCCTCGGTCAGCTCGGCGACCTCGGCCTCGAAGAGCTCGCGGTCCTCGCCGGTCGCCTCCTCGACCATCTCCTTGGCGGCTTCGAGGTTGCCGTCCACCTCGCGCCAGGCGCGGTAGGCGCCGACCACCTCGGCGATCTCCGCGTGCTGCTTGGCGACCTGCATGTAGCGCTGCCCGTCCCCTGCGACCTCGGGGTCGGCGAGCTGCGCCTCCAGGTCGAGGAAGCGGGCTTCGAGCTGATCGAGCTTGTCGAACACGGTGTGGCCTCGGGAGAGCAGCGGGGACGGGGGCGAGCGCGACGGCGGGACGGCGGGCCGCGGTCGCTACCGGTCCCCCGTGCCACCCGCCTCGGCCTCCGACGGCTCCGCGGGCTCGACGGTCGCGTCAGCCACCTCGGCGTCGCTCGACGTGTCGGGAACGGGGTCGAGGCGAAGGTCGGCGGACTCCAGATCGACGTCCAGGCTGTGGCGCGCCAGGGTCACCGGACTGTCGAGGGTGGTGGGGACGCGACCGACGCGCTCCTGGGCGGGAACGACCGCCTCGAAGGCGCGGATCGCGACCTCGATCTGGTCGGGCTCGGGCTGCTTGGTGGTGATCAGCTGCAGCCAGAGGCCTGGCTTCATGATCCCCCGGACGACGACGTTGTCGTAGCGGGCGCCGATGCGCAGCCCCTCGTAGGCCAGCCCGGCGACGACCGGCAGCAGCACGATCCGCAGGACGACGTGGTAGACGACGGCCCAGTACCAGGTGATGCCCTCCGGGGGCGGGACGAGCAGGCCGCCGGCCGTGTAGACCACGATCGCGAGCAGCATCACCAGGATCAGGAAGTTCGTGCCGCACCGCACGTGCAGGGGCGAGTACCGCTCGACGTTCTCGGGCTCGAGGACCTCGTCGTGCTCCCAGGCGTGGATCGTCATGTGCTCCGCGCCGTGGTACTGGAACACCCGTCGGATGTCGGCCATCAGCGAGATCGACCAGAGGTAGGCCAGGAAGATCACGACCCGCACGATCGACTCGACGATGTGGAACCACACCCCGTCGCCCATGACGTTGCCGATGAGCGCGTCCAGGCCCTTGGTCCCTGCGGACGGCAGGAAGATGAAGATGCCGATGAACACCAGCAGCGCCAGGGTCATGGTGACCCCGACCGCGCCGCTGCTCATCTCCTCCTCGTCGTCGGGCATGGACCGCTCGGCGGAGATGCCGAGGGCCTTCATCCCGATCGCGAGCGAGTCGACGAGCGCGTAACAGCCCCGGATCATCGGCAGCTTCAGCCAGCGACGCCGCCCGGCGATCTGTCTCACCGGGTGCGCCTCGAGCCAGATGTCGTCGTCGGGCCGGCGGACCGCGACGGCCCAGCGGTCCGCGCCACGCATCATCACGCCCTCGATGACCGCTTGGCCACCGTAGTAGTG
>CAYVJT010000157.1:0-8694 GCA_964451855.1 uncultured Actinomycetota bacterium | reverse complement strand
CACGCTGCACACCACGACACCCACGCCCATCCCGCCCCACCGCGTGAAGCCTCCGTTGCACTCATGCACCGCACGCTGCACACCACATGGGCTCGCACCGCACGCTGCACACCGCATGGGCTCGCACCGCACGGGTCGCGCCACGGCAGGTGCCGGTCACTCGGCGCCTCAGTCGGGGTCCTGCTCGTGGGGGTCACCCAGGAAGCCGAGACGTCGGCTGATCTCCGCGGCGGCCTCGACGGCGATGGCGCCGACCTCGGGCAACCGTTCGGGCTCCATCCGGTAGGAGGGGCCGGACACCGACACCGACGCGACCACCTCACCGTCGGGCCCGCGGATCGGCGCAGCCACCGCGTTCAGACCCTCCTCGAGCTCCTCACGTGTCGATGCGTACCCGAGCTCGCGGACCCGCAGGAGCTCCTCCCGGAGCTCACGGGGTTCGACGATGGTCGCCGGGGTGTAGCGCTCCAACGGACCGTCGAGCAGCCCGTCGACCTGCGCGGGCGGGAGGTGGGCGAGCAGCACCTTGCCGCTCGAGGTGCAGTGCAGGGGGGTGTAGCTGCCCAGCCAGTCCACGGTGACACGGCTCGACGAGAGGTTGACCTGGTGGATGTTGACCACGTCGTCGTCCTCGAGCACGGCGAGGTTGACCGTCTCGTCGGCCCGGCGGCTGAGCCGATCGCAGATCGGGCGCGCGGCTCGCACCACGTCGAGCGAGGAACGGACCGAGCTCGCGAACCGCACGACCGCGAACCCGAGCCGGTACTTCTGGGTCTCGCTGTGCTGCTCGACCACCCCCCGGCGCTCGAGGGTCGCGAGCAGACGGAACGCCGTGGACTTGTGGATCTCGAGCTCACGAGCGATCTCGGTGACCCCGACCCAGCCTTCCCTGGCCAGGATCTCCATCGCCGCGACGGCACGATCGACCGACTGCACGATCGGTACCTCGTCCACCACGTAGGGCTCCCCTCCGGCATCCGGTCACCGTAGCTGTTGCACCTGCTGCTCCCTGAGGTCCGCGACCCGACCGTTCAGCGGGCCAGCTCGGGTGTCGGTCTCAGCTGACCAGGGGCATCCGTGCGCGGCCCCCGACCGTCGCATCGTCGGCCCCATCGGCCCACGACGCCGTCACCAGGCCACGCACCTCTCCCACGAGGTGCAGGGATCCGGTGACGACGAGGCAGCCGGCGACGGGCGTGGTCCGTGCCGCCGCCTGCACCGCGACCTCGGGGTCCGACGCCACCGTCACGCGGAAGCCGCCGCGGCGGACGCGGCGCGCCAGCTCCCGCACGGGCATCGAGGTGGGTGACGACGCCTGGGTGACGACCACCTCGACGGGGCTGCCGGCGATGCCGTCCAGCGCGGCGAGCTCGGAGAGCAGCGGCCCTGGGTCGCGGCCACCGCTCACCCCGAGCACGATCGTCACACCCGACGGCTGTAACGTCGCAGCGACCGTCTGTGCAAGGGCGCGCGCCGCCTCCCGGTCGTGCGCACCATCGAGGACGATGGTCGGTCCGACCGAGGGGCGGACCACCTCGACGCGGCCGGGGAGACGCACGGCAGCGAGCCCGGTCCGCAGATCGTGCTGGTCGAGGTCGGTGGTGCCGAGGAAGCGTTGCACCGCGGCGAAGGCGACCGCCGCGTTGGCGGCCTGGTGCGCACCCACGAGCGGCAACCACCCGCGCAGGTGCGTGTCGTCGAGCCCCCGCAGGTCCACGTACTGGCCGCCGGCTCCGGGTCGGCGGGCCATCACCCCGAGGTCGCGGTCGGCGAGCAGCACCTGACCTCCACGCTCGGCCACCACCCGCTCGATCGCTTCCAGGGCCTCGGAGCGCTGCGCCGCGGAGACCACCACGCCACCGGGGGTGACGATGCCGGCCTTCTCGGCTGCGACCTCGCCGAGGGTGTCCCCCAGCTCGGCATGGTCACGACCGACGAGCGAGAGCACGGCGACACGGCTGTCCACGACGTTGGTCGCATCGCCCACCCCGCCGATCCCCGCCTCGACCACGGCCGCGTCGACGGGCTCCTCCGCGAAGCGGCGCAGGGCGAGGGCGGTGATCGCCTCGAAGAAGGTGACCGGTTCGCCCACGGCCTCCTCGGCCCGCCCGATCACGGGCTCGAGCACCGCCAGGCCGGCCAGCAGCTCGCTCCGGGTCACCTGCGCGCCGTCGATGCGGATGCGCTCGGTGACCTCCTGCAGGTGCGGCGAGGTGGTCTCCCCGGTCCGGTAGCCGAGGGAGGTGAGCAGGGAGCCGATGATCCGGACGATGCTGGACTTGCCGTCGGTCCCGGCGACGTGGACCGTGGGGATGTCGCGCTGCGGATCACCGAGTTCGCGGCACAGCGCGGCCATCCGGTGGGTCCCACGCGGGGCACGTCCCCGCCGCCGGTGCATCAACGCGTCCAGGTGGTCGGCCACCTCGAGCTCACGGCGGCTCGACGTCGTCGTGGCGACCGTCGGGCCCGTGTCGGGCTCCCCGTCGCCCTCCGGTGCAACGAGGTCCGCGCTCATGCCACGGTCCTGACCCGCTCGACGCGCACGCCGCACGCGTCGCGCCGGGCCCGGGCACGCCCGAGGTCGTCGTCCGACAGCTGCCCGTAAGCGGTGTTGAGCGCGATCAGCTCGGTCGCAGCGATCGCGGCCGCCTCACCGAGCACGACCCCGACGATCGCGTCACCGCGCAGCTTGCGGGCCCCGTCGGCCACCAGGCGTTCCCCCAGCTCGGTGATCCGCTCGGCAAGCTCGGTCACCTCGCCAGGTGCGAGGTTGGCGGCTGCGACGGCGTCGGTGAACCGCTGCGGCTCGGCCTCGCGGTGCGGTGCGGCGGCCAGTACCTCGGCGTAGGTGCGTCCGTCCTCGTCGGCGAGGTCGACCGCACGAGCACGCAACCGGTCGGCCTCCTGCGCCACCGTGTCCGCGTCGGGCAGCCGGCTGGACGACCGGGCCACCATCGCCACCAACCCCGCGGCCATCGCGGCGGTCATCGCCGCGGCCGCCCCACCACCGGGGGCTGGCTGCGACGAGGCGAGATCATCGAGGAAGGGCACGGGGCCCGGCACGCTACCCAGAGCTGCGGCCATCCCGTCAGGACAGCCCGACGATCTCGCCGTTCTCGTCGAGATCGATCCGTTCCGCGGCCGGCGCCGAGCCCAGCCCGGGCATCGTGCGCATGTCCCCGGACAGCGGGTAGATGAAGCCGGCACCGATCGAGGCGCGGACCTCGCGCACCGGCAGCCGCCAGCCGGTCGGTGCGCCCAAGAGCTTCGGGTCCGAGGAGATCGACAGGTGGGTCTTGGCGATGCACACGGGCAGGTCGCCGAAGCCGTTCGCCTCGTACTCGTCGAGCGACTTGGCGGCGGCAGGGGCGTAGTCGACCCCGTCCGCGCCGTAGACCTTGGTGGCGACCGCCTCGATCTTCTCGCGCAGCGAGGCCTCGGAGGGGTACAGGACCTGGAAGTTCGAGGGCTCCTCCGCCGCGTCCGCGACGGCCTCCGCGAGCTCGACGGCTCCGGCACCGCCCTTGCCGAAGTGCTCGCTGACCGCGACCCGGGCCCCCATCTCCTCGGCGATCTCGCGGATCACGGCGTGCTCGGAGTCGTGGTCGGTCGGGAAGGCGTTGATCGCCACCACCGGCGACACGCCGTGGACACGGATGTTCTCGATCTGCTTGCGCAGGTTCGGCGCCCCGGCCAATACGTCGTCGGGGTTCTCGGCGAGCAGCTCGTCCGGCAGGGGCTTGCCGGCGACGATCCTGTGGCGCCCGGAGTGCGCCTTGAGCGCCCGCACCGTCGCGACCAGCACGGCGGCGTCGGGGGCCAGGCCCGAGGTCCGGCACTTGATGTTGAAGAACCGCTCGGCACCCATGTCCGCGCCGAACCCGGCCTCGGTGATCAGGTAGTCGCCACCGCGGATGCCGATGCGGTCGGCGACGATGGAGCTGTTGCCGTGGGCGATGTTGCCGAACGGCCCGGCGTGGACCAGGACCGGCGTCTGCTCGAGGGTCTGCATCAGGTTGGGCTTGAGCGCCTCGCGCAGCATCACCGCCATCGATCCGGCCGCGCCGACGTCCTCGGCGGTGATCGGGCTGCCGTCGCCGTCGGTGCCGACGACGATGCGCCCGAGGCGCGCCCGCAGGTCCTGCAGCGAGGTCGCCAGGGCGAGTACCGCCATCACCTCGGAGGCCGCCGTGATGTCGAACCCGGTCTGCCTCGGTGTGCCGTCCATACGGGTGCCGAGCCCCGACACGATGTTGCGCAACGACCGGTCGTTGACGTCCAGCACCCGTCGCCAGGAGATGCGGTGCGGGTCCAGCGACGGCTCCTTGCCGTGGAACAGGTGGTTGTCGACCATCGCGGAGAGCAGGTTGTGCGCCGCGGTCACCGCGTGCATGTCACCGGTCAGGTGCAGGTTGAAGGTCTCCATCGGCACGGCCTGGCTGTAGCCACCGCCGGCCGCACCGCCCTTGATCCCGAAGGTCGGACCCATCGAGGGCTGGCGGATCGCCACGGTCGCGGTCTTGCCCAGGTGCTTGAACGCCTGGCCCAGTCCGACCGTGGTGGTCGTCTTGCCCTCGCCGAGCGGCGTCGGCGTGATCGCCGAGACCAGCACGTACTTGGCGCGCGGGCGATCGTCGAGCTCCTCGATCGCCTTGAGCTTGATCTTGGCGACGTTCTCGCCGTAGGGCTCGAGCAGGTGCGGACCGAGCCCGATCTCGGCCCCGACCGTCTCCATCGGCAGCAGGTCTGCCGTGCGGGCGATCTCGAGGTCTGAAGGGAAGCTCACAGTGCGGCTCCTAACGTCGACAACAACTCCTGGCGCCACCTCTCGGTGCGTTCTACCTCGTTGAAGGTAAACAGATGCCAGCCGGCGATGCCGGACGTCGCATCGGCCACCAGGTCACCGAGGTCGGTGATCAGCTCGTCGGGGGTGTAGCCCGCGAGCATGTGGCTGGCGACCTCGTGCTGCTTGCGCAGGAACCGCACCGAGTCGCCGAGCCCCACGCGCAACGAGACGCGCAACAGCCTGGCGCGATCGATCACGCCAGGGATGCCGAGGTAGATCGGCAGATCGATGCCACGCGCGCGGACCGCAGCGATCCACCGGCGGATCGTGTCGGGGTCGTAGCAGATCTGGGAGACGATCACGGTCGCGTGCGGCGCCTTGCGCGACATGGCCGCGATCGTGGTCGCATCGGGGATGAAGGCGTGGCTCTCCGGGTAGCCGCTGATGCCCACACCGGTGAGGTGGTGCCCGATGTCGGTCATCTCCTCGAGGAGATCGGCGGCGCCCTCGTACGGGCCCGCGGGCAGCTCGGCGTCACCGGCGATGACGAACGCTTGGTCGATGCCCAGGCGCTCGAGCCGCTCGAGGATGCGGCCGACCTCGTCGCGGCCGGTCATGAGCCGCGCGGAGAGGTGCGGCACGACCCGGTGCCCGTCCCGGGCGAGGCGCTCCGCGAGCTCGAGCGTCGGCTCGGTGCCCTTGGTCGGTGAGGCGGTCACCGTCACCGTCTGGCCGCGCGGCAGGTGTTCGAGCTGCGCGTCGACCCCCTTCATGGGGATGATCTCGAACCGTGCGCGCTCCAAGGACTGCACCAAGGCGTCACCCCCCAAGGGTCAACCGTTCCCGTGGTCAGCGATCCGCTCGAGCCCCACGCGCCACCACCTCGTGGTCACCGTCGATGCTGGTCGATGGTCATCGACGTTGGTCGACGTTGGTCGGTGTTGCCGTTCATGTTGCGCCTTGCGGAACACATGCTGTGATACGCAACACTGTGCCTGACGCGCGGGGCCGGGTCAAGGGTCGTTCGGCGGCGATGGCTCGCGTAGTCGCAGGACCACCCCCGGGCCCGGTTTCGGGTCGACGTAGGTCGATTTCGGCGGCAGTGTGCGGCCCGCCTCCGCCACGGTCAGCAGTTCGTCCGCGGTCACCGCTCGGGGCACGAAGGCCAGGGCGCGGTCGTGCTCCAGTGACCGGTCCAGCACGGCGAGGTCGTCCAGGCCGGGGACGTACTCCAGGCGTGGGTCGCTCCGAGGCTCCTCGATGCCGAGGAGGGGCGCGAGGACCCGATCCTGCAGCAGCGCAGCCGGCAAGGCGTCCGGGAGCCGCTCCGGAGGGTCGCGGAACGCCGCGCTCAGCCAGCCGCGGGAGGAGCCGACGAGCACCTCGTGGCGTCCCGTCGGGCGGGGCGGCAGCCCCTCCGGGAGCTCACGGACCTCCGCGAGATCGGGCAGGCCCTCGAGCAGGCGATCGACCTCGGCCGGCTCCGCGACCTCCACGCGGCGGTCGTAGCCGATCATGCGCAGCTCCCGGTTCGAGATGAGCTCCGCGAGCAGGCTCGAAGGTGCCCCCGGCGACCCGCGCTCCACCAGGGCCTGCGCGGTCGCGACCCGGTGGTGCCCATCGACGATCGTGAGGGTGTCGATCCGCTCGGCCGCGGCCCGGAACCGGGCCTGCTCCCCCTCGTCATCGACGACCCAGACGCGATGACGGACCTCGTGCCACCCCAGGAAGGCGAGGTCGGGTTCGCGCTGGACCACCTCGTCGATCAGTTCCTCGAGCTCCGGGACGAGCTCGTGGGTCACCACCACGGGGCTGACGTCCATGCCGGCCGCCTCGAGGAAGTCGGTCAACCGGCGCTCCCGATCAGCACGGGTCTGCTCGTGGGCCCGGACCCGGCCGTCACGCACGTCCTCCATGGGGATGCCGGCGACGAGCCCGACCTGCTGGTGCCCTGGCGACGCCAGCTCGTGGAGCACGAACACGGGCCCGCGATCGTGGTAGCGACCCGCGGCGATCAGCTCACGCAACCGCTCCCCCGCCTGACGTCCAGCAGCCGCACCGTCGTCGCCCTCCGGTCCCAGCACGTTGAGCAGCGACAGCGGCTCCGATGCCGCGAGCTCCGCGCGCGCCTCTTCGTCCAGGGCGTCGGCGGGCGGCGGGATCACCCGCTCGGCGACCTCCTGGTCGACGAGGTGGAGCTCGACCGGCGTCAGCTGCAGCCCGGCACGAGCTCCGACCTGCCCTGGGAGGCTGGCTCGGTGACCTGCGGCGCTCATGCGTTGGTCCGGGAGAGCAGGTCCTCGTTGACGCAGTGCGGGCGCTCGCCACGCTCGAAGGCGTCCAGCACCTCGATCACCCCGTCAGCGACGGCGATCTGTGCCTGCTCCGTCGACGCGCCGACGTGGTGGGTCCCGTGGACCCGCGGATGGCGGGCCAGCTCGAGGTCGATCTCGGCCTCGGGCTCGGCGGGTTCGTCCGGGTAGACGTCGAGGCCGACCCACAGGTCACGCTCCTCGAGGGCTGCGAGCAGCGCCGGCGCGTCCACCAGATCGCCCCGCGAGGTGTTGATGAGGATCGACCCCGCCCGCACGTGCTCCAGCAGGGGCGCGCCGATCAACCCACGGGTCTGGTCGGTGGAGGGCAGGTGGAACGACAGCACGTCGCAGGTTGCCGCCAAGGTGGGGAGATCCTCGACGAAGCGCACGTCCAGCGCGTCCGCCCGCCGCTGACGGTCGTCGTCGCGATCGTGCCCACCGATGGCGTAGAGCTGCGCGCCGAAGGCGGCGACCCGTTGGGCGAAGGCCAGCCCGATCTGTCCCAGGCCAACGACGCCGACGTCACGGCCGGCGATGCCCCGCGCCTGCTTGGTGTAGTGGCCCTTGCGCCACCGCCCGGCCCGCAGGTCGGCCACCTGCTCCGGTAGTCGCCGATCGAGGCTCAGCAGCAGCGCGACCGCCAGCTCGGCCACCGCGGCCGCGTTGCGGCCGGGCAGGTTGCACACGGCGATGCCGTTCCGGCCTGCGGCCTCGGCGTCGATCGTGTCGGTACCCGCCCCGGCACGCAGAACCAGCCTCAGGTCGGCGACGGCGTCGAGGCAGTCCGCGGAGACCTTGGTGCTGCGCACGACCAGGGCCTCGAACCCTCGCGCCGCCATCGACAGGTCCTCGGCCGTGAGCTCAGGGTCGTAGCTGACCTCATGTCGATCGCGCAGGATCGCCAGGTGGCGGTCGGGCAATCGGTCCGCGACGAGTACGCGCACGTCCATCTCCTTCCACCGGTCACCGCAGCACGGTCACCGTAGGTCCCTCCCGCGGGCTCCCGCGACGCTGAACCGCCACCCTGCGTGGCGCCGAGCGGACGGGTCCACCGCTCCCCACGGTCGCGACCCGGCACCACAGAGCGTTGTGCAGAACGCAACGGTTGTGCCATGTGCAGCTTGGGCTACGGCGGCGCCGCCGTCAAGGTCCGCGGGCGCCCGATCGGCGCATCCGCGGGCGGCGGGCGGGGTGACGGCCAGGGCCACGGCGACGGTCGGCGCCAGGGTCAGGGTGAGGGCCTGGGCCACGGCGACGGTCGACGCCAGGGTCAGGGTGAGGGCCAGGGTCACGACGACGGTCATCCCAGCCGGCTGCGCAGTTCGTCCACGAACCCCGCGTGGCGTCCCGCGACGGCGCCGAGCGACACCTCGCCGTCGAGCTCCTCGCCCTGTTCCAGGAGGAACCCCACGAGCTCCCTGGCGACGGTCAGGGGTGGGACACCGTGGAGTCCCAGCCCGCGACGGGTGTGGTGGGGCAGCGTTGCCGTCACCTGGCGCCCATCGCCCAACAGGACCCGGAAGGTCTCCGGGCCCGTCTGCAGCAGCGTCGGCGTCTCCATGCCGTCGGACGGTAGCGACCGGCGCGGCCGGG
>CAYVJT010000156.1:0-8824 GCA_964451855.1 uncultured Actinomycetota bacterium | reverse complement strand
GCGACATCCCACCGGAGTTGCGGTGCGCCTCGGAGAGCAGGACCGCGATGGTCACGTCGGCCGTCGACGAGGCCGCCGTTGCGGCGACCGGAACCGGGTTCAACAGACCACCGTCGGCGAGGAGGCGTCCGTTCAGCATGACCGGACTGATGAAGCTCGGCAAGGCGACCGAGGCGCGGATGGCCGTCGAGACGAGCCCCTCCTGGAACCACACCTCCCTACCGGTGAGCAGGTCGGTAGCCACCGCCGTGAAGGGAACGGGGAGGTCCTCGATGCGCGCTCCGTCGAGGAGCTCGGCGACCTTCGAGAAGACCTTCTCCGCCCGTATCGCCCCCGGTGCCTTGAGCGTCGGATCCATCAGGCGGAGCACGTCCCGCTGGGTCAGCGTGCCGACCCAGTCGGCGTACGCATCGAGCTTGTCTGCAGCGTGCAGGCCGCCGATGACCGCTCCCATCGAGGTGCCGGCGAGGCTCACGATGTCGTAGCCCCGTTCCTCGAGCACCTGGATGACACCGATGTGGGCGTAACCGCGAGCACCACCCATCCCGAGCGCGAGCGCGACGCGTGTTGAGCGTGCCATCGGACGCGAACCTCCTCCACGGTGGCGACCCGCGATGCCTCCGGCTCGGGCCCGCCATGCTGGGAACCGTGCCGTCGACGTGGTGTCCTCAGCCGGGACGCCACCCTCCGCGAGGGTACGACGCTGACCGCATCGTGGCCTGCGGCTCGGCACGGTCGAGCAGGGACAGCACGGTGGCGACGAGCATCAGTACTCCCACGGGAAGGACGAGGATCCCGATCGACAGGATCCCGACGACCACCCCGCCGAACAGCAGCACCGTGCTGGTCCCGCGGACGATGCGCGCGCGACCTCCCGAAGGCACCACGAGCGGCGCACCCGCGACCAGCAGCAGCGGCACGATGATGCGCAGGACGTCGCCCCAGCCCTGCTCCTCAACCAGGCTGCTCCGTCCCGGCTCCACCGGCGTCTGCGCCGACGCGTCCTCGGCAACATCCTGAGCCGGCACCGCGACCTCCGTGGCGGTCGCCCCCAACGGCACGAACGCCAGGACGCCCGCGACCACAAGAGCGACCATGAACGCGGCGACCACGAACCCGTAGCCACGATCGCGAGCCATGGTGTCTGCCTCCCCGTGGTCCGTCGTGCGCACCCACCGTACCTCTGATGGAGCCGACACACGCGGTCGCCGGTTCACGGTGCGCTGTCTCGCTGGTTCGGCGCGACCGCCACCGGCACGATGAACATGAGCGAGGCGCCGTCGATCCCTTCCGGTGCTGGGTCGTGCGAGGTGGGGTCAGCGCCGCGCACTCCGGACGAGGACACGGAAGGGCCACGACACAGCGCTGCCGATGCGCCGGAACAGCCCCCGACCGGCGCCACGGTGGGTCCGGCGCACCACGCCATGGGCCCGGAGCGCGACCCACCGAGCCTTCCTCGCAGGTCCACGCAGCCACGGCAGCCCGCTGTTGGTTCCGGCGAGCACCTGCGCACCGACAGCGGACGCGGACACCGCGGTCCGTACGAAAGCGTTGCTGCCGATCTCGTCCTCGAGCCGTTCCTCACCGATACGACACCGGCCGAGGAGTTCGCTCGACGGCCCGTCGGACGAAGCTTCCATCGCGTCGAGGAAGTCCGTTGCCATCGGACCTTGCGCGGCGCCAGCATCCCGCGCCTCACGCACCGCGCGGGCGACGTGCGGCAACTCCTCATCGAGGATGTCGAGTTGTCGCCTGCGCACGAACCCTCCGGGGTCATCACCGTCAGCCACGGACCCGTCGGACGCGGCCGCCGGCTCGAGTCCGTCCAGCCATCCGATGATCCGCTGCGCGGCATCGAGGCGCCCCCAGAGGAAGTCATTGGCTCGCCACGACCGCTTGGCGAAGGCGCCGAAGTGCGAGAGCTGGGTCCCGGTCAGCTTCTGTGTGGGGGACGACCGCTCCCGCGGATCGACAGCGACGGCACCGTCGCTGCTCAGGGCGATGAGCTGGATCGGCTGCTCGCGTTCGATGCCGTCAGGTTGCGTCGTGGCCTGGATCACCCACAGGGTGAGCAACGCGTGCACCACCGCGAAGCGGGCCTGATCGTCCCCGCCTCCGTCACCGCCTGGTTCCCCGTCTCCGTCGACGCCGTCGCCTCCACCCCGGGCCTCGTGCCGGAGGACGTCCGAGATGGCGGACAGCGATCCCGGTCGGAACAGCGCCGCACCGAGAGCCACCTCGCCCCCGGCGCGCGTGTCCTGGTCATCGGTGTCGTCCACCTCGACGATACGCCCCAGGTCGAGCAGCCGCAGCCACCGCTCGGCGACGGTGGCGACCTGCAGGGCCGTCCACATCAGGGCGCGTTGCGCGGCGACCTGGGTGAACCGTTCGCTCACCGGACCGTCCCGCCCGAGGATCACGCCCACGCAGGCCCGGGCGGCCTCCCTGACGTCCGGTGTGTCGACCACCTCGACGTTGGGTACCTCGACGTCGGGCCACCTGCCGTAGCGCTGTTCCGCCCAGCTGGCCCACCCGGCCTCGTCCGTCTCGACGGGTGGGGCCTCGGTGAAGGCGAGGTCCCAGTAGATCCGGTCGAGCTCCTGGAAGGCACGGACCCGTTCCAACGTGTCGTGCAGCTGGCCTCGCAGCGAGGCGAGCTCCGCAGCCGTCTCCCCCCGCTCGGTCGGCGACAGCACATCCGCAGGCACCGTCGAGCGGACCAGGTCGAGCACGACCTGGAAGCAGTACTCGACCGCCGTGACTCCCCACCGCCAGAACGGATCGGCCGCGCTCGGCAGCGTCTCGGCGAACGACGACCGATGCCAGTCGGCACGACGGCGACCGAGCTCGACACCGGCGACGATCGACCGCCAGTTGGTCTCCAGGTCGAGCGCGGGGTTCCGGCGAGCGACACCACCGAGCGTGGCCGCCGCCGATCCCTGGGCGCGCCGCGCGGTGAACTCCGACCAGAGCTGCTCCGCGAGGTGGTTGCGCTGTTCCGGCAACAGTGACGAGACCCAGCCCAGCCGGTCGTCGCGCTGCTGCCGCCACCGCCGGTTGTGCTCCTCCAGGGCGTGGAGGTCGTCGACGATCGACTGCGAGGTGGCCAGCCCCGCGGTCTGGGTGAGCACGGTCGCGAGATGCGGTGCCTCTACCTCGCTGTGGTCCTCAGGACCGGCGGTGCGCAGACGAGGGACGACGTAGAGGAGTACGCGCTCGACGGGCCCGAGGGCGCGTTGCCCGAAGATCGCGTCCAGCGCCGATCGGAAGGGCCGGTTGACGAGCACCCCGCCGTCGATCACGTACCGGCTGGCGTCGTGGTTGGCTGCGCGACCGAGATCGTCCTGAGCCCGCGTCCCCACGCGGATCAGGCTCGGCTCGAAGGCCGCCGGGTACGACGCGCTGGAGCGGGCTGCACGTGCCAGCCGAGCAGGTGCCCGGTCGTCGAGGAGATCGAACGTGTCGAAGCTGAGGGTGCCCCGATGATCGGCCTCACGCAGCGGGCCCTGCGGCGTGACGAACACCTCGACGTTGGGCTGCAGGAGCGTCGTGGTCAGCGTCAGCTTCGTGGTCGGCTCACCCGGATCCACCGAGACGTCCCGCGATCCGGCACCATCGGCGACGCGCCCTCGCCAGCGATCGAGGAGGGCCTCGATCCGCTCGGTGAAGAACCCGTCGCCCTGCAACAGCGATGGTGGATCGCGGTCGCGGGGGTCACGGAGGAGGGCCTCGAAGTCCCCGTCATCGAGCCACGTGGCCCGCAGGTCGTCGGTGAACTGGACGGCATCGATCCCCCAGGCTCGCGCTGCCGCGAGGAAGGTCCCGTTCAAGCCTCCTGCGCTCGTCCCCGAGATGACGTCGATGCGGACACGCTCGTACCCGCGGCGCCGCAGCAGGTCCGCGTACGCGCCTTGGGGATCGGCGAGGCGCAACATCTCAGCGGCCACGCCTCCCATCCAGACCGCCAGGCTGATCCCGCCGGTCATGATCGTGGCGATCCGTAGCTCGGTACCCGTCCGAACCGTTCCCGAGTCGGGCTCCATCCGCACCCCCGTCACACGACGAGGGCATCGTCCACCACCACGGCTCGGCCGTCCACCCCTCGCTCATGGCGTAGGGATGCGTTCACGCGCGTCAGCTCACCCGAGACCTGGCTGGCGATGGATGGCGACGAACAGGGCGACCCGTTCCACCTCGTCGTCCACCGTCGACGCGTCGAGGCTGCGCTCCTTCGCCTCCTCCAACAGCTCGTGGAGTCGCTCGGTCAGCCCACGCAGATCGTCCGGGCGGAGGGTGAGCCCGAGCCGCGCGAGCTCGACGACATCGTCCTCAGCGGCGGCCATGAGCTCCTGGACGCCGACGTCGCGCAGCACCTGGGCGTTGGTGGGATCCCCGCCGATCTCCCAGGACTTCCCGGTCGCCCGGTAGGGCTGCTCGCGGGAACCACGCGGACCCGGACGCGGCTCCTGGGGATCGATGAACCCCTCCTCCACCAGCGGCCGCAGGTGGTAGTGGATCGTGCCGGGGGTCGTGTCGAGGACCTCGGCCAGCTCCTTGTTGGTCATCGCACGATCGCGGCACGCGAACACGATCCGCATGCGCGTCGGGTGCCCGAGAGCGCGCGCCTCGGCCGCCGTCGGCGGCCGCCGCGTCATGGGGCCCGGCGGTGGTGAGGCGTCCTCTGCGGCGTCATCCATGCGCGGAGCATCGCACAGATCGGCCTCGTCCGCACGACTACTTGACTTCTCTCAATCAGTCGTGTCAAGCTCGACCTCGCTCCCCGGCGACCTACCGGCGCCGCACCGCGGAAGCATCCGACCACACCACCGACCCTCCCGAGGTGAGGCGTGCACCGACCCGATCCGGACGCCCCCGACACGACGGAAGCGGACGCCGCAACACCGTCGTGGTGGCAGCGCCGCACCGGCGGCCTCGACGGCCGCTACTGGAAGCTGTGGGGTGCCGTCGCGAGCTCCAACATCGGTGATGGGCTGGTGTCGCTCGCCATCCCCTGGCTGGCGAGCCTGCTGACCCGTGATGCGCTGGCGATCGCGGGGGTGGCGCTGGCGACCCGCCTGCCCTGGCTCGTGTTCAGCCTCCAGGCGGGAGCGCTGACCGACCGGTTCGACCGTCGCCGCCTGATGGTGATCGCGAACACGTTGCGAGCCCTGGTCGTCGGGACGGCGACGATCGCGGTCATGGCCGACGTGATGACGCTCCCGCTGCTCTACGCCGTCGGGTTCGCCCTTGGGATGTGCGAGGTGGTGTTCGACAACACCTCCCAGACGATCCTGCCCGCCCTGGTCCCCCGCGACCGTCTCGAGCGCGCCAACGGCAACATCATGGGCGCCCAGATGGTGATCGCCGACTTCGTCGCACGCCCCATCTCCGGGGCACTGGTCGGCATCGCGCTCTCGCTGCCCTTCGCGATCGACGCGCTGACGGCCGCGGTATCGGCGGCGCTGATCGCGGCGATCCCCGGCTCCTTCCAGACCCCGCAGGACGCCGAGCGACCTCGTCCCCGCATGCGCACGCAGATCGCTGAGGGGCTGCGGTGGCTGTGGAAGCATCGTCTGCTGCGGCTGCTCGCCCTGGCGCTCGCGACGATGAACGGCATCAGCGCCGCAGCGCTGGCCACCTACGTGCTGTTCGTCCAGGAGATCCTGCTGCTGGACGGCCTCGGCTTCGGCCTCCTGCTCGCTGCCGGCAGCCTCGGCGGCCTGCTCGGCAGCCTGTTGGCTCCGACCATGACGAAGCGGCTGGGATCCGGTCCGTCACTGTTCTTCGCCATCATCACGCCGGTGGTCAGCTTCACCGCCACCGCGCTCACGTCCAACGTGTTCGTCGTCGGCGCGGCGTTCGCCGCCTTCGGTTTCACCGCGGTGATGTGGAACGTGGTGACCGTCTCGCTCCGCCAGACGCTGATCCCCGACGGCCTGCTCGGTCGGGTGAACAGCGTCTACCGCTTCTTCGGCTGGGGGGCGATGCCGATCGGCACGATCCTGGGGGGCGCGCTGGTGAACCTCGTCGAGGCGACCGCCAGCCGAGATCTCGGCTTGCGCGCGCCCTTCGTCGCGGGAGCGTTGGTCTACGCGATCCTCGCCATCACCGTCTCGCCACGGTTGACGAGCCGCAGGATCCAGGAGGCGCGTGCGGCCGCACCGGACACGCCTGCCGATCCCGCCGTCGACGGGTGACCGCGGGGTGACTCAGCGACGCGACGAGCGTCGCGCCCCACCGTTGGCCCGGGTGCGCGAACCACCGTTGCCGTTCGCGCTCGTCCGTGAGCCACCGTTGCCGTTGGTGCGTGTCCGTGAGCCACCGTTGCCGTTGGCGCGGGTGCGCGAGCCACCGTTGCTCTCCGCTCGGGCCTGGGAACCGCCGTTGCCGCGGTTCCGGCCACCGGCGTTGCTCGAGGCGCCGGCGGGTGCGCCGGACTGGCTCCGTTGCCGGGCACCGTTGCCCCCGCGGTGCCCGTTGGACCGCTTCGCACCGCCGCCGTTCCTGGGACCGCCGGTGCGCTGACCGCCACCACGGTTGCCCTTGGTCCGACGCTGCTCCGTACCGCCGGCCTTCGTCCCCACCGGGCGGGGTGCAGGAAGCTCGTCGAGCATCAGCATCTCGAGGTCGAGGTCGTGCAGGCCCTGCGGCAGATCGAGCGTGCGCTGCATCTGCTGCACCTCACGCGTCTCCTCCGCGCTGACGAAGGACACCACGAGGCCGAGGTTGCCCGCCCGCCCCGTCCGTCCGGAACGGTGGACGTAGTCCTTCTCGGTCGCCGGCTGGTCGTAGTGGAGCACCGCCGCCACGTTGTCGACGTGGATGCCGCGGGCGGCGACGTCGGTCGCCACCAGCGTCTGGACCCGGCCGTCGGAGAAGCGTGCCAAGGCCTGTTCACGTTGCCGCTGGCTGCGGTTGCCGTGGATCGCTGCGGTCTCGACGCCGTCCTGCTTCAACTGCTTCGCCAGGCGGTCGGCGCCGTGCTTGGTGCGGGTGAACACGATCGCCGGGCCGAGACGACGCAGGACCTGGGCGGTCAGACCGCGTCGCTCTGGGCGTTCCGCCGGCCAGAACACGTGTCGGACGTCGCCACGGGCCTCCTCGGGAGAGTCGAAGACGTGACGGGCAGGGTCGTTCTGGTAGTGCCGCACCAGCACGTCGACGTCACCGTCGAGGGTGGCGCTGAACAGCAGGGTCTGGCGGTCGCGCCGGGTCTGCTCGAGCAGGCGCTTGACGACCGGGAGGAACCCCATGTCGGCCATGCGGTCCGCTTCGTCGATGACGACGAGGTCGACGTCCTCGAGCGAGAGCGCACGGCGGTCGATCAGGTCCTCGAGCCGGCCCGGGGTTGCGACGGCGATGTCGAGCCGGCCGCGGAGCCGCTGCAGGTCGCGGTTGATGCTGGTCCCGCCGTAGAAGGTGGCGACCTTGCGCCTGGTGATCCGCGCGAGCGGGTCGATCACCTCGCGGACCTGCGAGGCGAGCTCGCGGGTCGGGACGAGGATCAGCGCACGGGGTCGGCCCGGCTGCGCCCGCTCGACCCGCATGGCGACGGGCAACGCGAAGGCCAGGGTCTTGCCCGACCCGGTCGGCGCCTTGCCGCACAGATCGCGGCCGGCGAACGCGTCGATCAGCGTGAGCTGCTGGATCGGGAAGGGTTCGGTGATCCCCAGCTCGGCGAGCTGGGTGGTGAGCTCAGCGGGAACGCCGAGCTCGGAGAAGGTTGTCGACACGAAGGATGCTCCGGTGGCCACCTCGGGGCGGCCGTGGTTGTGCGCGCTGGCGGTTCGCCGCGAGCGCGGGCACGTAGGACCGCGAGGCAGTGCGCATCACGATCGTCGGTGCGTGGTGAACACGCAACCGGAAGGAGGAGGTGATGCGGCCAGGCCGCGAGCCTCGTTCAGACCGAGGGTCCGCCACACCGAGCGGTCCTGGTTCGGACGCGGTCGTTGGGCGAGGACGTGTTCCGGGCGGCAGGGCCGCTCCGTGCCGGGAAGCGTATCACCTCGCTCGTCGATAGGGCGATGATGCGTCACTGGCCGTCGGTCCGCGCACGCCAGGTGATCAGTAGCGGGCGCCCGCCTCGTCGGCGAGGAGCCGCGCGTACGCCCCGCCACCGCGGTCGGTGGCCGCGTCGGCGGCCGCGTCCTGGTCCTCGAAGGGCCCGTCGAAGACCACCCACAGGTCCGGGTTGAGCGAGGGGTAGTGGCTGGACCACAGCACGTTGCCGTCGAGTCCGTGTCCCTCGGCACGGTCCAGGGCGCCCGCCTCGTCGAACTCACTACCGCTCAACGAGGCGACGACCACGATCCAACGCTCGTCCTCGGCGTCGGCCAGCACGACGGGCGCACTTGTGCACTCCTCGAACCGCCATGGCCGCAGTTCCGCACGATCGTCGCCGAACCCCTCGCGATCCACCTCGACGGTGCACACCCCGTCGAAGTCGACCTCCTCCGTCCCGTCCGGCGATCCGGAAGGTGACTCCTCGGCTTCGCCGGGCTCCTCGATCGCGCCCTCTGCTCCGTCCGACGGTGCTGCCTCGCCGTCACCGGGGGCATCCTCGGGCATCCCGCCTGGCGCCTCCGCAGGTCCCTGCTGCTCCTCGGTGATGGCCAGACCATCGGTCGGGGCGCTGGGGCTGTCGGTGAACACGATCGCAGCACCGACGATCCCGACGGCGGCGAGCACCAGGACGGACAGCCCGATGATGGCGTTGCGACGGTCCCGATCCAGCCCAGGGCGGCTCGGCATGTCGCTCATGTCATCTCCTCCGAGGTCGCCTCCGACCCCTGCAACCCCATCACGGGGTCTCCGGCGCCGCTCA
>CAYVJT010000155.1:6521-8842 GCA_964451855.1 uncultured Actinomycetota bacterium | reverse complement strand
CGGTAGCAAGCACCGCAGGTGCTGGGCTCCCACCCGGGGTAGCTCTCGCGCATCCATGCGGGCGGCTGGAACACCGCGCCACAGCGATCGCAGGTCAGCTCGGAGATGGCCGTGCCGCTCAGGGCAGACGGAACTCGCTCGGCAGTAGTCGGCTGCCGAAGAGGTCCTTGGTGTAACGGCTCGGCAGACCACGCGAGAGGAGGAACTCCGCCGGGTCGGCCTCGAGGTCGAAGCCGATCTCCAGCTCGCAGTGCTCGCAGCGGTACTTCCCGAGCCCGCTCGCGCCACCAACGAGGTGCTGATCGTCGTCGCAGCGTGTGCAGGCGCGCGTGCTGGGCACCTCCGCGAGGGCGGTGCCGCCGGTGGGCAGTGTGGTGTCATCCATGGAGCAAGCGTACCGGTCCGGGCTCGGACGTCGCGCACCCGCGGTGTCCGGGGTGTCCGGGCCGCGTCAGGTCGTGGCATCTCCCTCGGCGGTGGCGTCCGTCTCGGTGGCCCCCGGAAGGATCGTGACGACCGCGAGCGCTCCGTCCCCGGTGCGGATGAGCTCGAGGCGGCGGCCGACCGGACCCCGTGGTGGCCGGCCGATGTCGCGCCACCAGCGCTCGGGTGAGCCGTCGACACCGTGCATGACGATCTCGAGCGGGAGGGGCGGCGCCGAGCGCAGCCACCTGCGGACGGCCTTGCCGTGGGCGGGCAGCACGGCTTCGACGCGCCGCGTCTCGTACCACGGTGAGGCGGGTGGTGGATCGTCGAGGGTGAGCAGCGCACGGTTGGATGACACACGGTGTGCGCCGATCCGTTCGCCGAGCTCGTCGTGCAGACGGGCTCGGACCGCCGCAGGTGCAACCTCGACCAGGTGCTCGCCGATCCCCGCGACCGGCAGCGGCGTCGGCGCACCTCGACGTTCGAGGTGGAGCTCGTCCGGCAGGAGCGTGCACGACGTGCGCACCCCACCCTGTCGCGCCTCGCCGAGCCACACGACCGCCTCGACGAGGGAGCCCGCGAGCTGGACGAACTCGAGCTCGCCATCCGGCAGGTCGGGATCGTCGAGGTCGACCGCCGGTGACAGCACGATGCCGACCCCGGGCGCTGCCCCGAAGCGTGCCACGAGATCGGGCACCGGAGGGAGGTGCTCGCGCAGGGCGCGGACGCGCCGCTCCCCCCGACGGCGTCCCGGATCCGCGTGCACCCACCACCCCGGTGGCGCCGAGGTAGCGAGCGCGTCGGCGACGTGGGTGGCGACCTCGAGGCCGCGCACGCGGGCGTTGTGTTCGAGCAGGACGAGCCGACCGGGGACATGATCGACGGCCATGACCCGAGCGCCGAGCTCCGCGAGCGCCAGAGCATCTCCACCGATGCCGGCACACACATCCATGACCGGACGACCTTCGACGGCCAGCCTCCGTGCTCGCCACCGAGCGACCTGCGGGTCACTGGCCTGCTCCAACGCCTCGCGGGTGAACAGCAGCTGGTCGGCGTCGGGCCAACGATCACGGGCGCGGCGTCTCGCGGTAGCGGCACCGAGCACCGCCGAGGTCCGCCGTTGGTCGTGGCCACGTTCGCGCAGCCACTGGGCGACGTGCAACGCGGGGGTCCCCGCGTCGAGCCTGGCTGTCGTTGTCGCCACCTCGTCGAGCCCGGCCGGGGACGTCAGCCAGGTCGCCGTCGCGGCGTCGATGTCGTGCACGTGCTCCCTGGGCTCGTGGCTGGTGACCGCTGTCGACCGCACGGTAGCCGTGGGGTACGGACCTCTGGACGTGTTGGATGCTGGTTCTCGAGCGTTCACCTCTCTAGGCTGCGTGCAGGACACGCCGCTTCATGCGGTGGATCATCCGATGGGAGGCACCATGGCTGCAGCGAAGAAGTCCGGCGCCACGAGGGCGGCGAAGAAGACGGCGAAGAAGGCCGCCAAGAACAACCCCGCGAAGAAGGCGGCCAAGAAGAGCCCCGCCAAGAAGGGGACGAAGAAGGGCGCGAAGAAGAGCGCCAAGAAGGCCGCCAAGAAGGGCGCGAAGAAGAGCGCCAAGAAGGCGGCCAAGCGCTCGCCGGCGAAGAAGGGCGCGAAGAAGAGCGCCAAGAAGGCGGCCAAGAAGAGCCCCGCCAAGAAGGGGACGAAGAAGGCCGCCAAGAAGGGCGCGAAGAAGAGCGCCAAGAAGGCGGCCAAGCGCTCGCCGGCGAAGAAGGGCGCGAAGAAGAGCGCCAAGAAGGCGGCCAAGAAGAGCACCTGAGCGCTCGGCCTCGGTCCGGGGCCGGCCCGGTCCCGGACCGAGAACAGACCGAGAACAGACCGAGAACAGACCGAGCAGCAGGCCCACGAC
>CAYVJT010000155.1:0-6421 GCA_964451855.1 uncultured Actinomycetota bacterium | reverse complement strand
GACCGAGAACAGACCGAGAACAGACCGAGAACAGACCGAGCAGCAGGCCCACGACACCTTCGTCGACGCGACGCAAGGCTTCCGGGGGCGCTCGCCGTCGGCGGGTACGGTGAGGGCATGCAACTGCTCACCCTCACGCGTTCGCTCGACGACATCGGTCTGGACCCGGTGCTCGTCGTCGCGCTCGATGGTTGGACCGATGCCGCCGGTGGCGGGACCGGTGCCGCCGAGGTGCTGTTGTCCTTCCCCCGAGAACGTCTCGGCACCTTCCCCTCGGACGCGCTCTACGACTACCGCGACCGTCGTCCTGAGCTGGAGATCGACCGGGGACGGATGACCTCGCTGGTGTGGCCGGAGCTGGTGGTGGATCTGCTCTCACCAGCCACCGGTCCTCCCCTGCTGCTCGTCCACGGTGCGGAGCCCGACCTCGCGTGGCGGACCTGCGCGGACGACCTGCTTGAGCTGGCTCAGGCCGCCGGAGCCGATCGCTACGTCGGGCTCGGCAGCGTCCCAGGGCCGATCCCCCACACGCGCCCCGTCCAGGTGGTCTGCACCGGCAACGACGATGCGGCGATCGATCGCCTCGGTCGCGCACACGAGCAGATCGTGGTGCCTGCGTCCTGCCAGGCGGCATGGGAGGCGGGGTTCGATCGGGCCGGCATGACCACCCTCGGGCTCTGGGTCCGTGTCCCGCACTACGTGGCCGGCGAGTACCCCGAGGCCTCCCGCAGCCTCCTCGAGCGCTTCTCGGCCCACCTCGGTACGCCGGTCGATCTCACCAGCTTCGAGAGCTCGGTCGAGGAGAACCGTGCCAAGCTCGACGTCGCTGCCTCGTCCTCCGACGAGGTCTCCGAGCACGTGCGTCAGCTCGAACACCTCTACGATGCCGAACTCGAGGCCGAACGAGCCGTGGACGACCTCGGGGGTGGCGGCGGTCGGCCCGCCATGAGCGAGGACGAGGTGCCCTCACCCGAGGAGCTCGGCGCGGAGATCGAGCGTTTCCTGCGGGGACGCGCCGACTGATCGTGGCAGCGACGGGACAGCCGGAAGCGCCGACGAGGTCCCCTGCCGCCGGCACGCGTTAGGCTCAACGACGGTCCAGGTGAGCCCCATCCCCGACGACGAGGCATCCCGTGCGTATCGCCGTGACCGGCTCGATCGCCACCGACCACCTCATGAGCTTCCCGGGCCGCTTCGCGGAACAGCTCGTGGCGGATCAGCTGGAACGGGTCAGCCTGTCGTTCCTCGTCGACGATCTGCAGGTCCGCCGCGGTGGTGTCGCAGCCAACATCAGCTTCGGCCTCGCACAGCTCGGTCTCCAGCCACTGCTGATCGGCGCGGTCGGCGAGGACTTCCTCCGCGACTACCGCGCCTGGCTCACCCGCCACGGTGTCGACTGCTCCGCCGTGCACGTCTCCGACCTGCGACACACGGCCCGGTTCCTGTGCACCACCGACCAGGACCAGAACCAGATGGCGTCGTTCTACACGGGCGCGATGGAGGAGGCGCGCTTCATCGAGCTGGCGCCGATCATGGAGCGGATCGGCCACATCGACCTGGTGGTGGTCTCGCCGAACGACCCCGAGGCGATGCTGCGCCACACCGCGGAGTGCCGCATGGTCGGGTTGCCGTTCATGGCCGACCCGGGCCAACAGCTCGCCCGCATGGATGGTCCCCAGATCCGCAAGCTCGTCGATGGTGCGCGCTACCTCATCACCAACGACTACGAGCGCTCGCTGCTCGAGTCCAAGACCGGCTGGTCGAGCGACGAGGTGCTCGCACGGGTCGACACCCGGATCACGACGCTGGGTGCGAAGGGATGCCTGATCGAGAACCGTGCCGATGGCGTGCTGGCCGAGGTGGCGGCCGCCCCGGAGGAGCTGCGAGCGGACCCGACCGGGGTCGGTGACGCCTTCCGGGCGGGGTTCCTCGCCGCGACCGCCTGGCGGCTGTCGCTGGAGCAGGCGGCCCAGGTCGGATCGATGGTCGCGACCTACGTGCTCGAGCACGTCGGCACGCAGGAGTACGAGATCGAGGCCGAGGGCTTCGTCGAGCGGCTCGCGAGCGTGTACGGCGCCGACGCCGCCACGGAGGTCCGGCCCCACCTGCTGACATGAGCCGGGCGACGGCCTACCTCGTCGTCCTCGTCGCGGCGGGAACCCCGTGGCTGGAGGTCCTCTTCGTCGTGCCCGCCGGGATCGTCGCGGGCCTGTCACCCGTCCCGGTCGTGCTGGTCGCGACGGTGGGCAACGTCCTCACGATCCTCCCGGTCGTGCTCGCCGGCGAGGCGTTCCGGGCGCGCTTGCAGCGCGGACGGCGGCGCGAAGCCGCGACCTCGGATCCGCAGCCTGAGGCGTCGGCGGAGCGCGACGCCGACGGAGCGCCGTCGGTGGGCCGTGACGACGACCGGTGGTCGGGTGGCGCACGCGGCCGTGGTCGTCGCCTCTTCGACCGCTACGGCCTGCCGGGTCTCGCCCTGCTCGGACCCCTGGTCACGGGCATCCACCTCGCCGCCGCGGTGGCGGTCGGGGCCGGGGCACCACGGCGAGCCACGCTGCTGTGGCTGAGCGCCGGCGTCGCCGTCTGGTCGGCGGTGACGGGGGTCGTCACCGTCCTGGGGGTGGACGCCTTCGTCGATCCCGACCGGCTCCCTGACCTCTTCGGCGCGCTGTAGCCCGCTCTGTGGCCCTGCCCTGTAGCCACAGGGGGTCAGTCGGTGATCTGCTCCGCGATCCAGTCCACGCATGCGGTGTAGGCCCGTAGGTCGTCGATGTCGACGGCCGGGAACATCGCGATGCGCAGCTGGTTGCGTCCGAGCTTGCGGTAGCCGTCGGTGTCCAGGATCCCGTTCGCGCGCAGGACCGCGTTGACCCGATCGGCGTCGACCGCCTCGTCGAGGTCGATCGTCGCGACCATCCGCGAACGGGCCGCGTCGTCGGTGACGAAGGGCGCCGCCCACGTCCGCTCGGTGGCCCAGCCGTAGACGACGTCCGCCTTCTGCCGTTGGTGCTCGACGACGCCGTCGAGGTCCCCGAACCGGTCGAGCATCCAGTCGACCTGCTCGGCTGCCAGGATGACCGTCGCGACGGCGGGCGTGTTGTAGGTCTGGTGCTTCCTGCTGTTGTCCAGCGCGGTGGCCAGGTCGAGGAACGTCGGGATGTAGCGGTTGGAGTCCGCGATCCGTCGGATCCGCTCCTCCGCGGCGGGTGACACGAAGGCGGCGGTCAGACCACCGTCGGCCGCGAAGCCCTTCTGGAGGCTGAAGTAGTAGAGGTCCGCGTCCCGCAGGTCGACGGGCAGGCCGCCCGCACCCGAGGTCGCATCGACCACCACCAGCGAGTCGTCGACCCGGACGACATCCTGGGCGACGCCGGTGGACGTCTCGTTGTGGGTCAGCGCCTGTACGTCACAGCCGGCCGCCTTGGATGGCAACGGCCGGTCCCCCGGCTCGGCGTCGACGACGTCGGGCTCTTCCAGCCACGGCGCCCTGGCGGTGACCGTGGCGAACTTCCCGCTGAACTCGCCGAACCTGTAGTGCCGCGACCGCTGCTCGACCACACCGAACGCGAGGCTCTCCCAGAACGCCGTTGCACCGCCAACGGCCAGGAGGACGTCGTGGTCCTCCGGCGCGGCGAAGAGCGTCCGCAGCCCCTCCTGGAGTCGGGCGACCTGGCCCTTGACGCGGTCCTGCCGGTGCGACGTGCCCAGCAGGCCATCGCCGACCCGCGCCAGGTGCGCGAGGGCCTCGGGACGGACCTTGCTCGGACCGGAGCCGAAGCGCCCGTCGCTGGGCCGGAGGTCGTCGGGGATCATCAGCTCGGACACCGCACTGCCTGCCTTCGGGGGCCGGGATCGAAGCAGCTACCGCGCCATCTCGCCACATCCAACGTGTCCCCCGCGCCACCACCAGCTACGTCCAGCCACCTCGTCAAGCCACCTCCAGGGGGCGACCAGGGGCGACGTGTCGTCGCGCTACGCTCGCGTGGACCCCTGTCGACGATCAGCGAGCAACCTGTGTCCGTCGCCCGACGCATCAGCGAGATGGAGGAATCACCGACCCTGGCGGTCACCGCCAAGGCCAACGCGCTCAAGGCCGCTGGAGCGTCGGTGATCGGCTTCGGTGCGGGTGAGCCGGACTTCCCCACGCCGGACAACATCGTCCAGGCCGCGGTCCGTGCGGCACAGGAGCCGGCCAACCACCACTACTCCCCCGCCGGCGGGCTCCCCGCGCTGCGTGAGGCCATCGCCAAGACGGCCACGGAGACGTCCGGTCGCGCGACCGATCCCTCGCAGGTGGTGGTCACCAACGGCGGCAAGCATGCGTTGTTCAACGTGTTCATGACCCTGCTCGACCACGGTGACGAGGTGATCGTCCCGGCGCCGTACTGGGTGAGCTATCCGGAGCAGGTGAAGCTCGCCGGCGGCAGCGCCGTGGCTGTGGCCACCACCAAGGAGACCGGCTTCCGCGCCTCGGTGGAACAGCTGGAGGCGGCGCGCACCCCGCGGACCAAGGCGCTCGTGTTCGTCTCGCCGTCCAACCCCACCGGTGCGGTCTACCCCCGTGACGAGGTCGCGGCCATCGGTGCCTGGGCCGCGGAGCACGGCATCTGGGTGATCACCGACGAGATCTACGACCACCTGGTCTACGGCGACACGGTCGCCACGTCGCTGCCGGCGGTCGCCCCCGAGGCGGCGGAGCGCACGATCATCGTCAACGGCGTCGCCAAGACCTACGCGATGACCGGTTGGCGGGTGGGCTGGTCGGTGTCGCCCGCGGAGCTCGCCGCCGGGCAGGGCAAGCTGCAGAGCCAGGCGACCTCCAACGTGTGCAACGTGGCTCAGGCCGCCGCGCTCGAGGCGCTCACCGGACCGCAGGACGAGGTCGCCAGGATGCGCGAGGCCTTCGACCGACGGCGCCGGCTCGCGGTTGAGCACCTCTCCGGGATCGACGGTGTCGAGGTGGTGGAACCGGACGGGGCCTTCTACGTCTTCCCGTCGTTCGAGGGCGTGCTCGGCGGCGAACTCGCCGGACGCGTCGTCGCCTCGACGCTGGACCTCGCCGAGGTGATCCTCGAGGAGGCCAAGGTCGCGATCGTGCCAGGCGAGGCCTTCGGAGCGCCGGGCTATGCCCGGCTGTCCTACGCGCTCGGCGACGACGACCTCGTCGAAGGCATCGGGCGGATCCGCGAGCTGCTCGGGGGCTGATCCGAGCAGCGCCACAGCTGCGCCGTCGAGGCTCCACGCGACGGTCGAGGTGTCCCGGTCGACGTGCCTTCTGCGTCAGTCCTCGAGCTGGTCGGGGAGGTCGGGGCAGTCCGCGCGCTCGGGTGTGTTGGCCACGAGCTCGGGGAGGAGCTCCTCGGTGACGATCCCGCCGGCCTCTCGGAGCAGCTCACGATCGATGCAGACCAGCTCGACGCTCATCGCGCGGGGCTCGACCCCCGGGACGTCGGTCTCGAACCGCTCGACCGCGACCCAGACCGAGGTGGAGCGCTCCGAGATCATCACGTGGATCTGTGGCCGCAGGTCGGTGTCGAAGTCCTCGGCGGCGACGGCGCGGCTGTCGAACTGCGCCTGCACCTCGGCCGGTCCTGGCGCGGCTTCGCGCAGGACGGTGTAGCCCTCGAGCAGGCGTCCCTGGCCCTGCAGGATCAGGCCGAGGCCCGCCTGCATCCGGCCGCGGAGCTCGTCGGCGTCGGTCGCGACCCCGTCGGCGTCGGCGTCCAGCGGGAAGGCGAGATCGTGGCTCTCGGCGAGGGCGAGCTCCTCGGTCCCGTGCCAGATGTCGAGCCAGCCACGGGCGACCAGCGCGACCGCATCGGCGATCTCACCGGAGGCGTCGTCGGCATCGATGAACAGCGTGCGCAGGTCCCCCTCCACGGTGTCCAGCACCGCGTTCACACCCGCCGGATCACCCTCGAGGCTGCCCCAGGTCTGCTCGTCGTCGATGACGACGTCCGTGGGCACGATCGTGTCCGGGAGCGCGCCCTCCAGGTCCCCGAGGCGTTCGACCAGCTCCTCCTCGGAGGCACTGGCCGTCGGCGGCTCTTCGTCCTGTTGGGCCACCGCACCCCCGACGCCGAGCGCGATCACCGCGATGGCGGCACACCCCGTCAGAGCAAGTACGACGCTGCGCCTCGACCCCACCTCGTCCTCCTCGTTACCGAAGACCCCGGGCGGCCGCCCGGGTACGTCGCCCCGGGTATCGGCAGGTCGGGTCGGAAACTCGAGTCCCGATATCGACCGGCCGCGCCCCGAGGAACAGCAAGCACAGTCGCCACGCTACGCGACTCCGTGCTCGCTGGAAAGCCCCTTGCACAGCTCGTCGCCCCTTCGGCCCGATGCGCGCGCTCGGCGCACATCTCGCGCGGGTGCGCGGTGAGGGCACCCGATGATCGCTCGACGCACCCGGCACGCCCGC
>CAYVJT010000154.1:0-8852 GCA_964451855.1 uncultured Actinomycetota bacterium | reverse complement strand
CGCTGGATCCGGCCGACACGCTGCACGATCCTGCCCTTGTCGGAGATGGGGAAGGCGAGGAACAGCGTGTCCAGGGGCGGGCAGTCGAACCCCTCGCCGACGTACTGGCCGGTCGCGGCGAGGACGAGGGGCCCGTCCGCGGCGGACTCGAGCCGGTCCATGACCTGCTGTTCAGCTGCGCGCTGCATCCCGCCGTGGAGCACGAGCGGTTCGACGCCGAGGTTGCGCAGCTCCTCGGCCAGGCTGGCCAGGTGGGTCCTGCGCTCGCTGAGCACCAGGCACCGGCGCCCCGCCTCCACCTCGGCGATCACGTCCTGTGCGATCTGCCGGACACGTCCTGGATCCTCCGCCACCGCACCGAGCACCTCGTGGATCGGCGCGTCCTCGGTCAGGTCGAGCGCAAGGTCGGTCTCGTGCACCTCGAGCTCGAGCTTGAGGTGCGAGGGAGCTGGGTCCGCCGCGTTGCGGACCGGACCACACTGCATCGAGATCAGTGGATCGAGCCCGTCGCCGCGGTAGGGCGTCGCGGTCAGGCCCAGCACGAAGCGGGTGGGGATCTGGCTGACCACCCGCTGGATGGTCACGGCCGGCACGTGGTGACACTCGTCCACGACCAGCAGCCCGTAGTCGCTGGCCAGCTCGGCCACGTCGTCGCGGCGCGCCAGCGTCTGCACGGTCGCGAGATCGACCAGGCCGGTGCGTCGATCGCGCCCAGCGGCGAGCTCGCCGATCTCCGCGGGATCGACGCCGAGGGCAGCCGCCACCTGCTCGCGCCACTGCTCCAGCAGCGGCTTGCGGTACACCAACACCAAGGTGGGGAGCTGGCGGGCCGCGATGATCGCGCAGGCCATCACGGTCTTGCCCGACCCCGGCGGCGCGACCAGCATGCCCAGGTCGTGTGCGAGCACCTCGTCGACGGCGGTCTGCTGCGGTGCGGTCAGCTCTCCCCGGAAGGAGATCCCGAGCCGTTCGACGGTGGGCCACCGGGTCTCGAGCTCCAGGGTCGCCCCGGCACGCTGCACGAGCTCCTCGAGCTCGGGCCGCACACCCCGGGGGAGGTGGAGGTGGGTGAGGTCCTCGTCGTAGGCCGTGATGATCCGCGGGGTCTGCCACGTCGACAGGCGCAGCTGCTGTCGCTTGTGGAACTCCGGGTTGTGCATCGACGCGAGGTGCTTCATCGCGGCCACGAGCGAGCTCGGGAGCCCAGACCGGTCGACGTGCAGCTGCGCATCGACCGTGGCGCTGAGCCGCGCCGGTACCTGTGGGCTGCGGGCGGCCCGCCGCCAGCGGGTGGCGGCATCCGGGCCGGTCCGCAGCGGGGCCAGCCGCCGCAGCACGTTCGCCAGCTCCGTCGGCGAGAGGCGGACCACCTCGCTCAGCAGCTGCCACTGGTCGTCGAACGGCTCGAGCGAAGCAGGCTCGAGGAACAGGCTGTTGCCCTGTTCGGCGGCGGTGCCCTGCAGCGGCAACGCGATCAGGTTGCCGAAGCTGCCACGGGGGAGCAGGTCCTGGCTGGGGAACAGCCGGTCGTAGCTGGCGAGGTCCAGCTCGGCTCGTCGCTCGATCGCCGCCCGCAGCAGGCCGGTGCCCAAGCGGCGAGCGTCGGTGGCAGCGACCGGTTCGGTGAAGAAGATCCACACGTGGCCTCCCTGCCCGGACCGGCTCCGCTCGAGGTAGGCGGGAACGTCGTGGTCGGCGGCAGCTTCGAGGTAGGCCAACGCGTCCAGCCGCCACGTCGCACCGTCGAGGTCGGCGGCCAGCAACCAGCACGAGTCGTCCTCGAGCAGGGGGTAGATCCCGATCGTCCGCTCGCCCTCGAGGTGGGCGCTGACCGCGGCGTCGGTCAAGGGCAGGTACCGACGCTGCTGCTTCGGACGATCCTTGCGCCATCCCCCCGCGACCGCCGGCACGTACCCGGACTCGCCACGCTGGTTGCTCCACCGCACCGCGTAGACGTCGTCGCGACCTCGGAACAGCGACCGGAACACCTCGATGCGTCGATCGAGGGGAGCGTGCGCGTCGAGCTCGAGGTCGGATCGGGCCAGTGGGAGCTCGACCGCGACCGGACGGTCAGAGGGGGGCAGCGGGTCGTCGGGGCCGAGCCCCAACAGCTGCCTCAGCCGTCGGTTCTCGTCTCGGAGACGTTCGATCTCGTCAGGCTGAGGCCCGGACGAACGGCCCGGTCCCAGATCCGATGACGACACCGTCCGTCACCCCTTCGGGACCAGCCACACGGCCTCCTCACGCTCGGCGATCGCTCGCACCCGCTCGGCCCAGGCGTCGACCTCGTCCTCGTACGCGGCGTAGTAGCGCATCGCAGCGCGGATCTTCACGGCCGGTTGATCGAGGTAGGCGGCGGCGCCGTCACGGAACCAGATCAGCGGGTGCTCGTCCCTGCGGAGTCCCTCCTCGAGGTAGCGCTCGGCGAGTGCGGTCTGGCTCTCACCAGACTCGACCGCTCGCCGCTTGAGGTGCTTCCTCGTGGCCGGCGCAACCCTGAAGGTCAGCGGCTGCTTCGATGTGGCCGTCCCCATCTTCGACCTCGTATGCAAGACGACGTAGGTCAATGTAACCGAGTGATCGGGACAGAGCCTCGACCAGCCATGCCGCCAACTCGCGGTAACCGGCGAAGCCCCGCCGACGTCGGCGGGGCCGGGGACGGGACGAGCTGGTTGGGCTCACGGTCAGACGAGTGCGGCAGCGGGTGTTGCTGATTGCGCACGATCCGTGGTGTGGCCGCCCTATGGCACGGAACTCGTCCAGGGGATCGGCAGTCACGGTCTCCGGGGCAAACCGGCACCGGGCCAGGGAAACCCTCGCGGCCTACCCGTGAGTGTGTGCCGTCATGAACTCCCACTGCGGTGCGGTGGGATGGAGGGCCCAGGGCCCCGATGGATAACAGGACCTGGACCCTTCGCTTGCTACGCAGGCAGTGGCGGCAACTCGTGCTGGGCCACGGGCCTCCCTGGCAGGGAGTTCAGGTAGTGGTCGTGACCACCGGCGCGTAGCGCCTCGCCGCAGGCCGCCACGAGGTAGTCGGGCCGCCACAGCAGTGGCTCGTCGAGTGGGCGGCTGAACGAGTACCCGAACTGCTCGGAGCTGACCCTTGCCCGCGAGATGCTGTGTAGCGTCCTCTTGTCGATCTTGTCCTGCCCCCGCTCGCGGGCCTCGAACACCAAGTCGTGGACGTCCTGGTCCCGCCTGCGCTCGATGAGGTTCCACATCGCGTGCTGTCCCGCCTTCTCCGGGCGCTTCCGCGGAACTCCGATCCGGTAGACGATGAGCCCTCGATGTCGGCGTCGCGCATCACTGCCAGGGCCCGCTCACGCACCCCGTCACGGTCCACGTGCCATCGGAACCGTTGCATCCTTCCCGGCGGCGCGCGCCGAAGACGGTCCCGGATCTCCTCTTCGTACTCCGTGTAGGGCGCCACGGACTTTGACCCTGTAGGGGCGGGTTGTCGCCACGGTGGCAGTTGCCTTCGTCAGGGCCGGTTCCCCGGCGTCGCGACATCGAAGCCACCACCGGCTCACGTCAGCGTTGCGTCCATCTTGGCGATCAGAGCATTGGCCCAAGCCACCGCATCCTCCGCGGTCGGTAGCACCCCCAGCCCGTCCGCAGCCTCGGAGTACAGGCTCTCCCAGCCGACGTGAACCAGCACCTCAGGCGGCCAGGGATGGCTCTTGCGGACCGCGAACAGGCGACGGGCGGTAGATGCCGCCTCGGGCACGTCGATACCGGCCTCCTGATCGAGCAGCTGCAGGTCGACCAGATCGTGAGCTCGCTGGTTGGTGCCGTCGCGCCCAACAGCGGTGCAGGCGTGCAACTTCTGGGCGACCTGGTGTGAGACCGGGAGGACCGGAACCGGCTGAGGGTCGGGCAAGCCGAGCCGGGCGAAGATGCCCCGCATCTCGTCCGACATCACCATGTCCGGGTGGGCGGTTGAGCCGATCTCGTCGTGGCCGAGCTCGAAGCGCACCCGCGTTCTCCACTCACTGCCGAGGTAGCTGAGCACGATCTTGAACGGACGCATCACGTAGTCGTCGGGCACCTCCTCGGGCTCGGCCGGGTCCATCGCCTCGATCCGGCCGGTGAAGCCGCCCCAACCATCGGCCAGCCGGTCATCGAACACGTCGAGGTATTCGTCGAGACCCAGCGCCCGTGCGCGGGCTGCGTCGAAGTCGGGCGTGAACCGGCTGCCGGCCTCACCGAGGCGGAGCTTCATGGCGGTGCCACCCTTGACCGCCCCGTCGGGCACCATCTGGCTGACGACGGTGTTGAGCACGGCGCGTTCGAGCCGGTTCTCCGCCTGCTGGTGGCTATCCCCCGGTCGACCCTCCCGCGCGAGGTTGCGGATCAGCTGCTCCAGCGCACGTCGGGTGCGGGGCGGGTCGCGCCGTTCCAGGCTCATGGGGTCTCCTTGATGGCGTCCTCGACACGGCTGCGGTCACGTCGACGAACCAGCCCCCGCCGTACCGAGTCGTCCAGTGCCTCGAGCAGTCGTTCGCGCATCACGATCCCGCGACAGTCGATGAGCGCCCTCGCAACGGTGGTTGACGGGATCCGCTCGTACGTCGTCAGGTCCTCGGCGGGTACGGCTTCCCGCACGACCTCGATCCAGTCGGGCAGCTGTGCTTCCGTGCGCCGGGCGAGACCGACCCGGATGCGCCGCGGGTTGACCAGCGCGAGGTCGTGCAGCGCCAGCACCGCATCTCTGGTCAGGTGTGCTCCCTCACCAACACGCAGAACGGCCTCATAGAACTGGTCGTTGGGGGAGTGTGGGGCGTCATCGAACCTGTAGACGCCATAGCTGACGTTGCTCAGGCCACTTCGGGCCGCCAGCTTGGCCAGCTCGCCGGGAGGGATGCCGAGGTGTCGGGCGTCACGGGTCGTGACGTAGCCGTGGTTGTCGAGTGCGAAGTCCCACAGCGAACGTCGATACGACATGATCTTCCCCGATCTAGGTGCGGCAACCATACCGCAGACGGTAGTGTTGCCGCACAGTGCCAAGGCTCGCAGCGGAGCAAGAGGGTGGTGCTGCGTGATCCTTGACCCCAGTGCGCTGGGGCGGAGTCGCTCTTCGGCCATCGCCGCTTCTCTGATCGGGCATGCTTCGGTGAGCGGAGATCTCCGTTCGTGCGTAGATCATCAACACCCGCTGCCCAACTCACGGTCAGATCAGCTCGCGGTCCACTTCTCGGCCATGTCGCCGATCGCGGGCGCTTGTAGAGCTGCTGGGCGGAGCCCTTGAACATCAGGATGATCCACAGGGCGACGAAACCGGCTCCGATCAGCCAGCCCAGCAGGTTGAAGAGGGTGCCGTGCGCATCAGCGATCAGGCCCGCCACCTTGAGGTCCGTCCCGCAGCCATCAGGGTCGGGGGCCGAGGGAGGCGACCGAGCGGGTGAGCCCCGCGAAGGTGCGGGGGTTCCAGCCCGTCAGCTCCTGCCAGCGGTCGAGTCGGTAGGACACGGTGTTGGCGTGGAGCCCGAGCTGGCGCGCGGCCTCGCTGACGCTGAACCCGGCCGCGGCGAAGGCGCGGATCGCCTCGGCGAGGTGCTGGTGCTCCTCCGCGACCTGCCGTCCCGCGTCGAGCAGCGGCTCCAGTCGTTCCGCGGAGCTGAGCAGCGTGGCCCACAACCACACGTCCTCGAAGGTGACGACCTGCCCGTCGTCGGCCACGGCCAGCGACTGCTCGGCGTCCTCCAAGCTGGCGCGCGCCCCGTCGAGACCGTCGCGGGTGGCGCCCACCGCGATGGCCGAGGCACGGAACACCTCGCGGCAGATGTCGGCCGCGGCCGCGACGTCGCCGTCCTGGCACACCACGATCACCAGGTTCGCGCGGACCGCCACGGCGTGCTGCCCGGTGGCGTCGTCGAGCCGGTGCTGCAGCTCCACCGCGTCCAGCTCGTCGGTCGCGCCGCGCACCACGAGCACGGTGAACGGTCCACCCGGCGCGAGCCCGAGCGAGTGGGCCAACCGGCGGGCCTCCTTGCCGCCGAGGTCGCCCGCGACCAGCAGTTCCGCGAACCGCTGGCGCGCTCCCACCTCGCGTGCCTCGAGCGACCTCGTGGTCGCTGCATGGGCGGCCGCGAGCGCGTCGGTCACCTCGTGGACCCACTGCCACACGGTCGTGGCGCCGATGAGCAGCTTGGTCGTGGCCTCGTCGTCGCCGGGCGGCAGCGCCCCGACGAGGGCTGCCCACACCTCGCGGTAGCCGACGTGGTAGGCCTTGATCAGCGCGTCGATCGGCAGGCCCTGCATCGCTCGGCGTGTCCCGAGCTCGCGTCGCACGGCCACCTGCTCCGCGGTGGGGGGACGACGCTCTGCGAGGCCGACGAGCAGCGCCTCGATGTTGCGGCGCACGGACCCGCGCAGGTCCTCGCGGGGGACCAGCTCGTGGCGGTAGGCCTCGATCTCCTCCTCGATCGCCTCCGTGGTGCGGGTCACGAGCGGTGAGAGGTTCGCGTGGACCTCCCGGGCGATCGCGGCGACGGGCTCCCAGCCCGTGGGCACGTCGAGCACGCCCCAGCTCGACTCCGCACCGGCGCGCAGGTCGGGAGGCAGATCGTCCGCGCGAAGGTCGCCCGGCGCCACCTCGTCGTCGGCGAGGTCGTCGGTGAGGTCATCACGGACGGCGGGTGCCGCCTGCGCGGTGTCGGTCCCGGCCTGAGCGTCGGGTACCGGCGACGACGTGCGTGCCACGCTGACCTCCCGTCGGCGGGCCGGCCGTCGGCCGGTCTCGCTGTCGAGGATGCTACGACCGTGCCGCGAGCCCGGCAACGCGAGGGGGTTGTGGAGGTGTGGCGGTCTCCTGACGTGAGCGGCCCCGCCGACGTCGCTGCGTCGGCGGGGCCGTGATCCATGTGACCCGTGTCGGGTCGACGTATCAGCTCAGCTCGCGGCCCACTTCTCCGCCATGTCACCGAGGACGGGCAGCTTGTAGTGCTGCATCCCGAAGCCCTTGACCATCAGGATGATCCACACGGCCACGAAGCCGAGGCCGACCACCCAGCCCAGGATGCTGAAGATGGTGCCGAGCGGACCAGCGATGAGGCCGAAGATGATCGTCAGGATCGTCCACACGATCATCACCGCGATCCACGCGATGCCGAACAGGATCGCCTGGGCGGCGTGGAAGCGGACCTCGCGGTCCTTCTGCGTGAAGAACAGGATCAGGCCGCTCAGCCAGGTGAACAGGTAGGCGACGAGGTTCGCCACCTTCGGGTCCATCCCGGCGGTCTCGCCTTGCCCCGCAGCCGGTTGCGGCTGCTGGGGCTGCTGTGGCGGCGGCTGTTGCCCGGCCGGCTGCTGCGGCGGCGGTTGCTGCCCTGCCGGCTGTTGCGGCGGCTGCTGGGGCTGCTGCGGCTGCTGCGGGTTCTGCCCTTCGGGGGGCGGGACATCGCTCATCGGGTGGTTCCTCCCAAGCGAAGAGGGGGTGGTTGGCGTAGGGGCACACGACGGCCGTCGGTACGGCCCCTGCCCACTTTCCACCATAGCCGCCATGTACGCACACGCATAGGCTATCCCGCGATCGGTTCGAACGATGCGTAACCGGGCATGCCGTGAGCGTGACGGCCCCGTGACCGGGAGCGCGAGGTGGGCGCCCTCGACGCGCCCTGGACGGACACAGCTGTGCGCCACGGTGGGAGCGGCCTCCACGCTCGGACGGACCTGCCTGCAGGTAGCCTCGGGACGAGGAGGTAGCAGTTGCCCCGGCTGACGCGCAGCGACGTGCAGGGCGGGTTCCCACGGCCTCTCACGGCGCCAACGCCACGGTCGTTCCCGCCGTCCTCGCTGCCGTGGTGTTCGTGATGTTCACGAGGGCCACTGGCCGTCGGTCGGGGATGCCCCGAAGTCCATCAGGCGCGCTCGCAGGGTCGACGCTGGTGCCGGATACCGTGCTCGGAGGCGCCACGTTGACATCGGTCGGGCCGCCCGGTACGAAACGCGAACGGGAGATACGTTTCGTGGTTACCACGAGGTTCGACGAAGGCGGAGGAGCCGCCGGTCCGTAAGATCGTGGCGATGGAGAGGGAGGCTTCGTGCTCGCGGTGGAGAACCTCGAGGTGGTGTACGAGGACGTGATCCTCGTGCTCAAGGGGGTGTCGCTGTCGGTGCCCGAGGGCGAGATCGTGGCGCTGCTGGGCGCCAACGGCGCCGGCAAGACCACGGTGCTGCGGGCGATCACCGGGTTGTTGGACGTGCACCGTGGCGAGATCCGCAAGGGCACGGTCACCCTGGACGGCAAGCCCATCCACCACCTCGACGCCCCCAAGACCGTGGCGGCGGGCATCGGCCAGGTCATGGAGGGGCGGCGGATCCTGACCGAGTTCACCGTCGAGGAGAACCTGCGGGTCGGGGCACACACCGCGCCGCGCAACACGGTGGAGGACAGCCTCGAGCGGGTGTACGCATCGTTCCCGGTGCTCAAGGACCGGCGCAAGGGCGTGGCCGGGTACCTGTCCGGAGGTGAGCAGCAGATGCTGGCGATCGGGCGGGCGATGATGGCGCAGCCGCGGGTGCTGCTGCTCGACGAGCCGTCGTTGGGCTTGGCGCCGCTGATCGTGAAGCAGATCCGGGACCTGATCGTGGAGATCAACCGTCAGGGCACGTCCGTGCTGCTGGTGGAGCAGAACGCCAACATGGCGCTGTCCATCGCGTCGCACGGCTACATCATGGAGACGGGCAAGGTCGTGATGGACAAGCCGGCGCAGGTGCTGCGCGAGGACGAGGACGTCCGTGAGTTCTACCTCGGGTTGCGTGAGGAGGGGGCGGCCTCGTTCCGGGACGTCAAGCACTACAAGCGACGGAAGCGGTGGCTGTCATGATGGTGCAACAGCGGTCGCACC
>CAYVJT010000153.1:7812-8978 GCA_964451855.1 uncultured Actinomycetota bacterium | reverse complement strand
GGCGGGGTGTCGGCCGAGGACAACTTCGGCATCGGCGGCTACGACCGGGTGATGGGCCCGAACGGCCAGGCGCAGTACTGGGCCGCGGACCTCGCGGGTGCCCGCGACGTGCTGTTCGCCCACTACGCCCACAGCTACCTCGTCCCCGGGGAGCGCTTCCCGCGGCGGGCGGACACCAGCGACCCGGTCGACCGCGACGTCCGGGAGGCACCCCACGACGTCGAGGGGCTCGACTTCACCACGGTCGGGGACATCTTCTCCGAGCGGACCAACCCGGGCCGCAAGAAGCCCTTCGATATGCGCACGCTGCTGCGGGCGGTCAGCGATCAGGACGCGGATCCGCTCGAGCGCTGGGTCGACATGGCCGAGGCGCAGGTGGCCATCGTGTTCGACGCCCAGCTCGGCGGCTACCCGGTGACGCTGCTCGGCATCGAGTCCAAGCCGATCCAGCGGCGAGGTCTGATCCCGGCGGACGGGCCGGACCAGTGGACCGCCGGCACCCTGTTCCCGAAGGCCTCCAAGAAGGTGGCCCGGGCGATCAACGCCGCCAGCGGCAACCGTCCGGTGGTCGTGCTCGCCAACCTCTCCGGGTTCGACGGCTCACCGGAGTCGCTGCGGCAACTGCAGCTCGAGTACGGCGCGGAGATCGGGCGCGCCGTCGTCAACTTCGACGGGCCGATCGTGTTCTGCGTCGTGTCCCGGTACCACGGCGGCGCGTTCGTGGTGTTCTCCGCGGCGCTCAACGACCAGATGGAGGTCGCCGCCGTCGAGGGCTCGCACGCCTCCGTCATCGGCGGCCCACCGGCGGCTGCCGTGGTGTTCGCCGGTGAGGTCAACCGGCGCACCGATGCCGACGCCCGCGTGCAGGACCTCGAGCGGCGGATCGCCGCGGCCGACGACGGCGAGGTGGCGAAGCTCCAGGCGGAGCTGTCGACGCTGCGCACGACGGTGCGCTCCGAGAAGCTCGGTGAGGTGGCGGCCGAGTTCGACCGCATCCACTCGGTGCAGCGCGCGCAGGAGGTCGGTTCCGTGCACCGGATCGTCGCTGCCCGCGAGCTGCGCCCCTACCTGGTCGATGCGGTCGAGCGCGGTATCGCCCGCACCCTCGAGCAGGGTGACGCCACGACCTGACGCCCATCCTCGGGTGAGGAGGCGACGCCGATAGG
>CAYVJT010000153.1:5544-7712 GCA_964451855.1 uncultured Actinomycetota bacterium | reverse complement strand
CGAACCGAACCCGAGGAGGCACCGATGGCGCGCTACGACCTCGTGGTGATCGGCGGTGGCACCGCCGGGCTCGTGGCGGCGGTGGGCGCCGCCGGCCAGAGCGCCCGCGTGCTGCTGGCCGAGCGCGACCGCACCGGTGGCGACTGCCTGTGGAGGGGGTGTGTCCCCTCCAAGGCACTGCTCACCGTGGCCGAGCACGCGCACATCGCCCGGAGCTCGGACCACCTCGGCGTCCATGCCGGCGAGGTCCGCGTCGACCTCGCCGAGGCGATGGCCCACGTCAAGCAGGCGATCGCGACGATCGAGCCCCACGACTCCCCTGAGCGACTGCGTCGCGAAGGCGTCGAGGTGGTGCACGGCACCGCGAGGTTCGTCGGCCCCGACCGCATCGAGGTCGACGGCCGTCAGGTGCGCTTCCGCCGGGCGATGATCGCGACCGGGGCCAGCCCGGTCATCCCGCCGATCCCGGGCCTGGCCGACGCTAGGCCGTTGACCTCCGACTCGGTGTGGGGGCTGACCGAGCTGCCGCGCCGGCTGGTCGTGCTCGGTGCCGGGCCGATCGGGGCCGAGCTCGGGCAGGCCTTCGCCCGCCTGGGTGCAGAGGTCACGCTGGTGGAGATGGCCGACCGCATCCTCCCCCGTGAGGAGCCGGAGGCCTCGGCGGTGGTCGCCGCGAGGCTCACCGACGAGGGCATCGACGTCCGTGCCGGCACCAAAGCGGTAGCTGTCGAGGAGGGCGCGCGCGGCAAGGTGCTGCGCGTCGAACCCACCGACGGCGGTGTCCCCAGCGACGGAGAGCCCGCCGCTGGCACGGTCGGGTTCGACGAGATCCTGGTGGCCGTCGGCCGGGCACCGGTGACGGCGGGGCTCGGACTGGATGCTGCCGGGGTGGGGCTGACCCCCGGTGGTGCCGTCGAGGTCGACGACCGGCTCCGGACCAGCAACCCGCGGATCTTCGCCGGCGGGGACGCGACGATGCTGCTGCCCTTCACCCACGTCGCCGCCACGCACGGCGCGACCGTCGTCCAGAACGCGTCGTTCGGCCTGCGCGCCACGGTCGACCACGAACGGATCCCCTGGGTCACCTTCACCGACCCCGAGGTGGCGCGGATCGGGCTGTCGACCGACGAGGCACGCGCACGGTACGGCGACGCGATCACCGTACGGACCTCCCGGCACACCGGACTCGACCGTGCCATCACGTCGGGCCGCATCGAGGGGTTCGCCCGCCTGGTCGGTGACCCGAAGGGCCGCATCGTCGGCGCCACGATCGTCGGGCCCCGAGCGGGCGAGGGCATCGGCGAGGTGGCGGCGTGGATGGCCGGTGGCGCGAAGCTCGACCGCATCACCCGGACGACGCACGCCTACCCGACGTGGAACGCCGACCTCGCCGACGCCTCGCTCGAGGAGCTACGTGCCGGGCTCGCGAGGCTGCGACCGGTCACCCGGGCCGTCGTCCTCGCGCGCCGGCTGCTCCTCCGCTGAGGCCGCTGCGCTGTCCGATGTCCGCCGCAGGGTCCGCCACGCCAGCCAGGTGCGCTGCAGGATCGTGACGCCGACCATCCCTGCGAAGACCCAGGCGATCGTGCCGAGGTGGGCCGGGAAGAGCACCATCAGCGCGTGGGCGACGATCGTCTCCGTCCCCTCGGCCAGCCCACGCGTGAAGTGGAAGGTGCGTTCGTCCGGGCGGTCGATCCCCGCCTCCTCGGCCGCCGCGGAGTAGGCCAGCAGCGACCCACCGTTGACGTAGTAGGTCACCAGCAGCACGAGACAGGCGACGCGGGCGTCCGGCTGCCCGATCGCGCAGCCGACCACGAACGCGCCGTACGCGGCCATGTCGGACGAGAGGTCCAGCCAGCCACCGAAGGCGCTCTCCCGACCGGACGCCCTGGCGACCGCACCGTCGAGCCCGTCGGGGACGCGGGACGCGAGCCACAGACCCAGGGCCCAGCTCCAGGCCGCCAGTCCCGCCGCTGTCGCCGCGGCGAGTGCCAGGGCGAGCCCGAGCAGGGTGAGCGTGGTCGGTCCGACCCGCACACGCACCAGGCCGCGGGCGAGCGCATCCCAGAGGGGCCCGAGCCACGTACGGACGCGGCGGTCCAGCACCGTCTAGCTCCGATCAGCGCTCGTGGTCACGGCCGAGCGCAGCGGCAGGGAGGTCGGGCGGA
>CAYVJT010000153.1:0-5444 GCA_964451855.1 uncultured Actinomycetota bacterium | reverse complement strand
GGCATCGCCCACAACGCCTCCGCCGGCAACCGGAGGTGCACGTCCGCACCGGGCAACAGCGCACGCAGGGCATCCGGGCGTGTCACCAGCGTCAGCGTGACGCCCTCGACCTCGACGGTGAACTGGACCCTGGCGCCGAGGTCGCGGGCATCGCGGACCCGGCCCGCCAGGATGTTCGGCCCGCTGGCCGGTGCGACGACGATCGCCTCGGGCCGGATCGTGAGCAGCACCGGACCGTCGTGGTCGACCCCGTGGGGCACCTCGAGGTCTCCCGCAGCGGTCGCGACGTGGCCGCCGGATCGCACCCCGGGCACCAGGTTGGGTGAGCCGAGGAAGCGGGCGACGGTCTCGTCCGCGGGCCGGTCGTGGAGTTCGCGAGCCGTGCCGACCTGGGCCACGCGGCCGTCGAACATCACCGCGATCCGGTCGGCGAGCACGGCCGCCTCCTCCTGATCGTGGGTGACGACCACGGTGGTGACCTCGAGGTCACGCTGCACATCCAGGATCAGCTCACGCATGCCGTCGCGCAGGTGGGGGTCGAGGCTGGCCAGCGGCTCGTCGAGGAGCAGCACCCGCGGCTCGACGACCAGCGCCCGGGCGAGAGCGACCCGCTGGCGCTGCCCACCGGACAGCTCCTGCGGTGACCGCTCGGCGGTGTCGGGCAGCCCCACACGTTCGAGCATCTCCTCCGCGCGTGCGCGCCGACGTCGGCCACCCACGCCACGCATGCGCAGCCCGAAGGCGACGTTGTCGGCGACGCTCAGGTACGGGAAGAGCAGGTGATCCTGGAAGACCATCACAGCGCCTCGCCGCTCGGCCCGCACGTCCGCCTGGTCGACACCGTCGAACCGGACCGTGCCGGAAGACGGTGGCAGCAGCCCGCCGATCACCTTGAGCGTGGTGGTCTTGCCGCATCCCGAGGGTCCGAGCAACGCGGTGACGCGCCCTGACGGCAGCTCGAGATCGACGTCGTCCAAGGCGGTCACGGCGCCGTAGCGTCTCGTGAGCGACGTGAGCGTGACGGCCGTCATCGCACTCCTCCGAGGGATGCCCCGCGATCACCGATCGCGCGGGCGTTGATGATCAGGATCGCTACCGCTGGCAGGGTGGCGAACAGCGCCAGCGCCGAGGTGATCGCGGTGTCCCCGCCGGCAGCGGAGGCGAACAGCAGGATCGGCAGCGTGACGACCCGTCCTCCGCCGATCACGAGCGTCAGCGCGTACTGCCCCCACGAGACGAGGAAGCCGAACAGAGCCGCCGTCGCCAGGCCCGGACCGATCGACGGCAGGGTGACGGTGCGCAGCACGGCGAGCCGTCCCGCTCCGAGCGACCGGGCCTGGTCCTCGTAGTCCGGGTCGAGGTTCGCGAAGGCCCCGGCGAGGATCAGGACCACGTAGGGCAGGACGGGGACGAGGTGGACGAGCACGACACCCACGCCCGACCCGGTGAGCCCGAGCCGGAGGAAGACGCCGTGCAACCCAAGGGCGATCGCGATCGGCGGGACCAGCACCGGCGTGAGCAGCACGAACTCGACCACCCGCCGCCCTCGGAAGCGGTACAGCCCGAGAGCCCGACCCGCGGGCAGGCCGAGCGCGACAGCGACCAGCGTGACCGCCCCAGCCACGACCAGCGAGGCCCCCAGCGCCGGCCAGGTGTCCGCACCGGCCGCCAGCACGGACGTCCACGCCCGGAGGCTCCACGTCTCGGGCACCACCTGTGGGTGGAAGTAGCCACGCGAGAACGAGGCCAGCACCAACGGGACCAGCGGGAGCAGCACCGCGGTGATGATCGTGGCCACGGTGATGCGCGTCAGCCAGCGTCGTCCGCTCGGGTCGCCGGGGTGGCTGCCGTGCCGTGCCGGTCGCCGTGGCGCTGCCGGCGGCAGGGGCGCCGTCGTGGCCGTCATCGTCCCTCCTCGCGCACGGCACGCCGCGCGATCCGCATCGCCACCAGCACGCACACGACCGCGACCGCCGCCATCATCAGGCTGAGCGCCATCGCCTCCGGGCGTGCGGCGAGGTCGACGTCGACGTGTCGGCGGTAGGCCAGCACCGGCAGCGCCTCCGGGAAGCTGCGACCGAGCAGCAGCGGCACCTCGAAGGCCCCGAAGGTGAACGCGAACACGATCACCGCCACGGCCAGCACCCCCGGGAGCACCAGCGGCAGGCTCACGTGGCGCAGGCGTTGCCACGCGTCGGCGCCCAGCGATCGGGCAGCCTCCTCGTGCTCCCTGACGCGGGACGACGACAGGATCGCCAGTGCGACGATGCCGACGAAGGGCACCTCCTTCCACGTGTACTCGACCAGGATCCCGATCGCGAAGGGGTCGAAGATCAGTGCCGGGAAGCTGGCCGCGTCGTCGATCAGCCCGATCGAGCCGGCGATCCGCGACACGAACCCGCTCTGCCCCAGCAGCGCGAGCACCGCGATGGCACCGACCACGTGCGGGATCGGCAGGGGCAGCTGGAACACCGTCGTCAGCCACCGCGAGCCCGACACCACGCGCCGCAACGCCAGCGCCGCCGCGATCCCCAGCACGACCGCCAGCAACGTCGAGGTGGCGGCGAGGTAGAAGGTGAGACCGAGCGAGCGCGGCAGCTCAGGGTCGGCCAGCAGCGAGCGGTAGGCCGCCAACGTCCACCCGGTCGCGTCGCTCCCACGGACCGGTGTGACCGACCGGACCCCCGCCTGGACGACGGCGCCACCGGCCAACAGGCCGACGACCGTCAGCGCCGGAGCCAGGAGCAACCACGGCCGGAGGCGTTCGTCCCGCACCACCGTCCTCATCCTCGCGGCTGCCCCTGGCGGACGTAGCGGTCCCAGTCGCGGTCGATCGCGTCGGTGTAGGCGCCGACGGTCTCGGGCAGCTGGGCGTCGGCCAGTTCCCCCTGATCCACCGCCGCGTCGCCGAGGGATGCCTCGACGGCCCTGAGGGCGTCACGCGCGTCGGCGCCCATGCGGTCGGGCTCGATCACGATGCCGTCTCCCCAGCCGTTCGCTGGGTCCAGCTTGGCGACCTGCAGGTCAGGTTCCAACACGAGGTTCGCGACCACCATCGCGGCCGACGGTGCCGACGCGTTGACGGGGATGGCGAGGTAGTGGGTGTCACCGATCCCGCCGGTGTCGAACACGTAGGGGCGGGCGGTCTCGGGGAACACGCCGGCGTCGATCTGCGCCTCGATCCCGGCCGGGAGCTGGGTGAAGGTGAGGTCCACCTCGCCGTTGGCGAAGAGTCGATCGAGGTCGGCGATGTCGTTGGGGTAGGTCTCGCCCTCACGCCACAGGTAGGGCTTCAGCTCGTCCAGCAGGTCCCACAGCTCACCGGACACCTCGGCGTAGCCGTCCTCGTCGAAGCCGTCGAGCCAGCGGTCGGGTCCACCCGAGAGCTCGTAGAACCACTGCTTGACGAAGCGGGTGCCGTGGAAGGCCGGCGGTGACGGGTAGGTGAAGCGGCCCGGGTTGGCGACGATCCAGTCGGCGAGCTCGGCGTAGCTGGCCGGCAGCTCGTCGAGGTCGTGCCGGGCGGCGTCGTAGACGAACTGGAACTGGGCACTGCCCCAGGGCGACTCGGCGCCGTCGACCGGCCGACCCGCGTCGAAGGCGATCGCCGGGTCGTCCCAGTCGACCAGCTCGGCGTTCGGCAGGTCGGGCGCCCAGTCGCGCAGCAGCGCATCGGCGTCGTCCATCGTGGCGAAGTTCTCGGCGTTGATCCAGATCAGGTCGACCGCCCCGCCGGTGGTGCGTCCGGCGTCGAGCTCGCTGAGCACGGTGGCGACCGCGTCGGCGGTGTCGGCGAGCGGCACCCGGTTGAGGGTGATGTCGTGCTCGTCGGCGAGCCGCGGCGCGTAGTGGTCGTCCACGAAGGCGTTGATCTCCGTGCTGCCACCCCACATGTGCAGGTTGACCGTCGTGCCACGCGCCTGCTCGACGACCGCGTCCCAGTCGTTCGGGTCCGGTGCTGCAGCCGCGTGGTCATCGGCGTCGGCGCCACCGCACGCGACCGCCACGAACGCGGCCGCGGCGATCCACTCACGCCCCATCGTCGACCTCCACCACCTCGAGCTGCTCGCGCTGCCGCAATCGGCGCGCCACCAGCGAGGCGATCACCGTCAGGGCGACGAACCCGACGGCGGCGGAGATGAACAGTGGCGAGGTGGGATCGTCGACGCTGCCTCCGAGAGCGGCCAGGAGCACCGTGCCGGGGACGATCCCGATCGCGGTTCCGAGCACGTAGTCGCGTCGTGTGAGCCCGGTCACCCCACTGACCAGGTTGACGACGTTGAAGGGGAACAGCGGGATGAGGCGGACCATCAGGATGGCCAGGAACCCCCGATCGGCGAGGAAGCGGTCGATCGCGGCGATGCGACGACCGGTCACCTCCTCGACGGCGCGACGTCCGATGCCCCGCCCGACCAGGAACGCCAGCGTCGCCCCGATCGTGGCGCCGACCAGCGCGGTCACCGAGCCGAGCACCGGGCCGAACAGCACCCCGGCGGCGACCGTGAACGGCGTGCCCGGGAGCAGGGCGACCATCGCCACGGCGTAGATCACGATCAGCGCGAACGGCCCGACGGCGCCGAGCTCGGCGACGGCCTCACGCACCGCGGAGAGCGAGGCGGTGTCGATCGACAGTGCGATCATCACGGCCACGACGATCAGGACGCCGAGGATCGCGAGCCGGAGCCACGGCGAAGCCAGCGCCCGCACGAGGCCGCTGCGGGGCGCAGACGCGTGGTCGATGGTCATGGTCCTCCTCGGTGAGGGCACGGTAGGGGTCGAGGGAGAACTCGGGGTTGCCCACGTCAACCCGGTTCGGCGCCGATGGCTTCCGCGGAGGGGTGTTCCCGGACCGCTACCGTCGCACCGGCACGAGGTGGCGATCGTCGAGGAGGGAGCGCGTGCGTCACGGGATCGGGGTGATCGTGGCGGTCGCTGCCCTCGCGGTGGCGCTCGGCTTGGGCGGCTGCGACGGGTCGGCGCCGTCGGAGGAAGGCGTCGACCTCGCCCGCGGCGAGCAGCTGTTCGACAACAACTGTGCGGTCTGCCACGGCGTCCAAGGCACCGGGACGGTCCAGGGCCCGCCGCTCGTCCACGAGATCTACGAACCGGGCCACCACCCCGACGAGGCCTTCCGTCGAGCGGTGATCGATGGCGTCCCACAGCACCACTGGGATCTCGGCCCGATGCCCGCCGTCCCCGGTCTGGACCAGGGTCAGGTCGACGACATCATCGCCTACGTCCGCGAGCTGCAACGCGACGCCGGCATCATCGAGTGATCGCGGACCGATCCGGTCCGACGAGGGCGATGCTCCGGGACGTCAGGGCGAGCGTCTGCGTTCGGTGGCTCAGCTGGGAGCGAGGTCGTCCCGGAGCCGTCGCGCCACCGCGTCAGGCACCTCGGTGTGGTGGTCGTAGGCGATCGTCGCGGTCCCCTGCCCACCGGT
>CAYVJT010000152.1:0-9001 GCA_964451855.1 uncultured Actinomycetota bacterium | reverse complement strand
GCCGCGTCGACCGGTTCAAGCGCCGCCTGGAGAAGGCCGGCCAGTAGCTCGCGCCGCGGGCCATCGCAACGGCCATCGCAACGCCGGACGCCGCCAGCCCCTCCGGGTCGGCGGCGTCTCATATCGCCGTCGTCCACCCCCGCGACGTGATCGTGATCGGCACGCCACCCCGAGGGGGCTGATGGGCCGGTGAGGCCCCCGGACGCTGGGGACTCATGAGTTCGCCAGGAGCTCCTCGAGGTGAGCAGGCCCCGTTCGAAGCCGGCCGTACCCGCCGACAGCGACGACTGCGACGTCTCGGTCCCTGATGGGCCGTTGAACGCCTGCCCGGATCGAGGCCAGTGCACCAAGGTCGGTGGCCAGAAGGGCAGAACTCACGGGCCGGCCCTGCGACGCTGAGCGGAAGGTTCCGGCGCGGCATGCAGCGATGTGCCGTCGCCACCTGGGTTGCTACGTGGGAGGAGCAACGCCTCGTGATGGGCACGGAACGTCGCCACGTTGCTCGGTCGCTGAACGCCGGACGATCGGGTCGACCGTGACGGTCCGGCAACGCCTGGCGGGCCAGCGCATCGGGATCACCGGGGCGACGGGGTTCGTCGGGCAGGCGTTGTTGGCCCGCCTCCTCGAGGACATCCCCGCATCGACCATCGTGGTCCTCGCCCGCGGAGACGGTGATCCCGCGGAGACGCGCATCCGCCGCCTGCTCGAGACCGCTCCGGCGTTCGTTCGCCTACGGCGCGAGTTCGGGCTGGACCGGGCGTGGAACCGTGTCGAGGTGGTGGAATCGGCTCTGGGCGACGAGCAACCGGTGGTCCCGGAGCTGGACCTGCTGTTCCACCTCGCGGGGACCGTGGTCTTCGACGCCAGGATCGACGATGCCTTCCGCACGCACCTCAGCGGCGTGGAGGCGCTCTACCGCGCCGCGCTGGAGCGGGGCTGCGGGCACATCGTGCACGTCTCGACCGCCTACGTCGCGACGCTGCGCGCCGGCCCCGTGCCCGAGGCGCCCGTCGCACTGGCCGTTGACGGCAGAGCCGAAGAGCTCGCCGCCCAGCGACTGGCCGAACGCGCTGACGTGGCGTCACGGACCCCGCGTCAGCTCGATCGCTTCCTGGCACGTGCCCGTGACGCCGTGGGAGGCCAGGGCCACCAGGCCATCGCCGTGGAGGCGGAGCGGGCGCGTCGGGCGTGGGTCGATGAGCAGCTGGTCGAGGCCGGCCGTCAGCGTGCTCGCTCCCTCGGTTTCTCGGACGTCTACACGCTGACCAAGGCCCTCGGCGAGCAGGTCGCACGGGAGGTCGTCGCCGACGAACGGCTCTCGGTGCTGCGGCCGACGGTGATCGAGTCGGCCCTGCATCGGCCCTATCCCGGCTGGATAGAGGGTTTCAAGGTGGCAGATCCGCTCATCATCGGGCTCGGCCGCGGAGACATCCCGGAGTTCCCCGGCCACCCGGACAGCCTCGTGGACGTGGTGCCCGTCGACCACGTCGTCAACGCCTCACTGACCGCGGCCGCGTTCCCTCCGGAGCGCGGTGATCCCCGGCACGTCACGGTCGGGACCGGCGCACGCAACCCCCTGCCGCTCCGGCGCATGTACCTGCTGCTGAGGGAGTACTTCGAGGCCCACCCCCTCCCAGGCCCTGACGGCGACTGGCATCAGGTGTCGGCCTGGTCCTTCCCGGGACCGGATCGGGTCGAGTGGCAGTTGGACCTGGCCGTGCGCATCACGGAGCGAGCGAACGGGTTGGTTCGCCGTTCGCCGCTCACCGGCGACCGCCTGCGGCGCTGGGGTCGAGACCTGGACCGCCAGGCGCGGCGCTTCCGCACGCTGCGACGGTTCAAGGACCTGTACGCGGTCTACGCGGTCACCGAAGCCTGCTTCCTCGACGACGAAGCCCAGCGGCTCCGCGACCGGCTCGATCCGAAGGAGCGGGCGGACCTCGGCTTCAGTCCGGAGGACATCGACTGGCCGCACTACCTGATCGAGATCCACGGGCCGGCCGTGACCGCACCCCTCCGTGACGAGGACAACCTCCGTCGCCGGCCACGGCCACACCCGCCACAGCTCGTGGAGGCGAAGGACGCCGAGGTGGTGCTCGCCGTCTTCGACCTGGACGGCACGGTGGCCACGGCCAACGTGATCACCACCTACCTGAAGGCACGTTGGCACGACGACCGCATGGCCTTCGCTCGCGAGACCGCTGATGTGTTGCGCATGCTGCCGCGCTACGTCGCAATCGACGCCGCGGGGCGGGAGCGGTTCCTGCGAACGTTCTACCGCCGTTTCGCCGGCGCCGACGTCGCGGCCCTCGACCGACTGGCGTCGGAGGGGATGCGTGACCCGCTGCTACGGGACCTGAACCCCGCTGCGGTGCGCCGCATCCGTGAGCATCGCCGACTCGGCCACCACACCGTCCTGCTCACGGGGGCGCTCAGCAGCTTCTGCCGCCCACTGCACACGCTCTTCGACACCATCGCTGCCGCCGAGTTGGAGGTCGATGCACGAGGGATCGCCACCGGCCACCTCACGACGCCACCGTTGGTCGCGGAGGGCCGCGCCCGTTGGCTACGCAACCTCGCCCAGGAGGTCGGCGCCGACCTGTCGGCCAGCTACGCCTACGCCGACAGCCGCTCCGATGTCCCGCTGCTCAGCTGTGTCGGGCACCCTGTCGCAGTCAACCCCGACCTGGCGCTGCACCGCGTCGCGCGACGGCGGCGTTGGCCGATCGTGACGTGGGACTCGTCCACTGTGCCGCAGGCCCGTGCGGCTACCGATCCCGCCATCCCCGAATCGGAGGAGCGGGAGCCGTCCGCCGCCGGGATGACGTCGGGGGGCCGCTGATGGATGTGCTCGCGCTGCAGGTGCACCGATCGCGGCCCCGTTACCTCGCCTCACGGGCCCTGGCCCGGCATGCGCCGGGCGTCGTCTCGGGCGGGCTCGCGCCCCTGAGGTTGGTGTCGACCACGGCGCCGCGGCCACGAGGCTGTGGCTGGGGGATGTTGCGCCCCCGCCTCGCCGGGATCTGCGGATCGGATCTGTCGATGCTGTCGGGAGGCAGCTCCCCGTACTTCTCGCCGCTGGTGAGCTTCCCGATCACTCCGGGCCACGAGATCGTCGGGGACCTGATCGACGACCTCGATGACCTGCCCGGTGGTACCCGCGTGGTCGTCGATCCGGTGCTGGGGTGTGCGCCACGGGGCCTGCCGCTCTGTCCTGAGTGCGCCGCAGGGCGACCGGGCCGTTGCCAGCACGTCACCGTCGGCCACCTCGCTCCGGGGCTGCAGACCGGCTTCTGCGCGGACGTCGGTGGCGGTTGGTCCCGTCAGCTCGCGGTGCATCGCACCCAAGTGCACCCTGTTCCCGACGCGCTTCCCGACCACCGCGCCGTGCTGGTGGAACCGCTGGCGTGCGCGGTGCACGCCGCGCTCCGGGCCGAGGTGACCAGCGATGAACAGCTTGTGGTCGTCGGCTCCGGGGTGATCGGTCTGCTGACGGTCCTGGCCCTGCGTGCGCTCACCGACGCCGGCAGGATCATCGCGACCGCCAAGCATCCCCACCAGGCGGAACTGGCACGTCGCTTCGGCGCATCCTCGGTCACCTCGTCGGAGGGTGCGGTCGACACCGTCCGCCGCGAGACGCGCGCGTTCCGGCTCCATCCCGACCTCGGCCCCGACTTCCTCCTCGGCGGTGCCGATGTCGCGCTGGACTGTGCCGGGACGCGTGGCTCCCTGGAGCTCGCCCTGCGGTCGGTCCGGGCCGGTGGGCGCGTCGTCCTCGCTGGCATGCCCCCGCAGAACGTCGACCTCTCACCGGCCTGGTTCCGCGAGCTCACGGTGCTGGGTGCCTACGCGACGGGTCGTGAGCCCGTGGACGGGGGCAGATCCAGCTTCGACCTGGCCTTCGAGCTGGCGCGCGACGCGACCCTGGACGACCTCACGATCACGACCTACGCCCTGCAGCGCTGGCGGCAGGCGATCGATCACGCGCTCGATGCCGGCCGATTGGCCACCGCGAAGGTGGCGTTCGACCTCACCGCCAAGGATTGATCCGGAAGCGACGAAGGGAGCCCCGATGCCACGCCCCGGTGTCGTCTTGGAGGTCGATGAGCGGACCTCCCCGTTGCTCGTTCACGCCGGGGAGCGCTTCCGGCTCGAGCGCTTCCCGCTCGGAACCCGGGTCGTGTATCCCCCCGACGTGCTCCCCGGCCTCCCCGACCCCGAGGCAGCCATCGCCGAAGCCCTCGAGCATCCACTGGGCAGCCCGCCGTTGCGCGAGCTGCTCCACGCCGATATGCGGTTGACGATCGCGTTCGACGATCTCTCCCTGCCCCTCCCGACGATGCGGGCCCCCGACATCCGCCAACGTGTCCTCGAGCAGGTTCTGACGCTCGCCGCCCAGGCCGGTGTCGACGATGTCGCGCTGATCGCAGCCAACGCCCTCCACCGCAGGATGACCGCCGACGAGATCCGACACATCGTCGGTGACCGGGTCTTCCAGTCGTTCTGGCCGGACGAGCTGATCAACCACGACGCAGAGGACCCCGACGGCATGACCTTCATCGGCGAGACCGAACACGGCGAGGACGTAGAGATCAGCCGACGCGCCGCGGAGTCCGACCTGCTGGTCTACGTGAACATCAACCTGGTCACGATGGACGGGGGGCACAAGTCGGTGCCGGTCGGTCTGGCCTCCTACCGGAGCCTGCGTCCGCATCACAACGTCCACACGATGCTGCGTTCGACCAGCTACATGGACCCAGGGCACTCGGCGCTGCACGGTTCTGCCACCCGCATGGGTCAGCTCCTGGCCGACCACCTGCGCATCTTCACGGTGGAGACCACGGTCAACAACGCCACCTTCCCGGAGCAACTCGGGTTCCTGACGACCCGTGAGTGGGAGTGGAACGTCCGCGACCAGGCCAGCGCCCTCAGCGCGATCAAGGTGCTCGACGCGATGCCGAAGAAGGCCCGCCGCAAGCTGTTCCAGGGGTCACGGGCCCCCTACGAACTCACGGGGGTGAACGCCGGAGAGACCGAAGCCGTGCACGAGCGCACGCTCGCCAACGTGCATCGCCAGCAGTTGGTCGAAGTCGATGGCCAGTCCGACGTGCTCGTCACCGGGGTGCCCTTCGTCGGTCCGTACAACGTCAACTCGATCATGAACCCGATCCTGGCCATGTGCATGGGCCTCGGCTACTTCTTCAACATGTACCGCAACCGCCCTCTGGTGCGCCAGGGAGGGGCGATGATCCTGTTCCACCCCCTCGAGCGTGAGTTCCATGCGATCCACCACCCCTCCTACATCGACTTCTTCGATCATGTGCTCGCCGAGACCACCGATCCCGCGCTGATCGAGCACAAGTACGAGGAGGCCTACGCGACCGATCCCTGGTACGTCCACCTGTACCGGTCATCGCACGCCTACCACGGTGTGCACCCCTTCTACATGTGGTACTGGGGCGCGCACGGGATGGATCACTGCGGGGACGTCATCTGGGTCGGCGCCGACCGCCAGGCCGCCAGGAGGATGGGCTTCCGCGCGGCCGGGAGTTTGGACGACGCCCTCGAGATGGCTACCGACACCGTGGGCCGAGACCCCTCGATCACCTACCTGCACTCGCCACCGCTTGCGCTCGCGGAGGTGCGGTGATGCCCCACCTCATCGACGAGATCCGAGAGCTGGCTCGGGACTGGCGTTGGTTCCGTCGACCGCTCCCGCCAGCCAGCGTCGCGGACGCTGCGGCGCCGGTCACCCACTGGCGCTTCCCAACGAGGTGGGCTCGCTCACGGGCCGCGGCTGCGCTCCGCAACCTGCTCCAGGTGGGGGCGCTCCGGCCCGTCCTCCACTCGCAGTTGCGGATCGAGGTCGACGGACGTGAACGGGTCGGCGAGCTCGGTGACGGACCTCTCATCCTCGCGGCGAACCACGCGTCGCACCTCGATGCGCCGCTCGTGCTCACCTCCCTGCCGGCAGAGGTCCGTCGACGGACGGTGACCTTGGCCGCCTCGGACTACTTCTTCGATGCCTGGTGGCGTGCTGCCGCGACGGGCCTCGTGTTCAACGCTGCCCCGGTCGATCGCACGCTCGGTGGCCGTGATGCGCTCCCGTCGGATCTGCTCGGTGAGGGGTTCAACGTCCTGATCTTCCCGGAGGGGACCCGATCCCGCGACGGGTACGCCGGGCGCTTCCGTCACGGGGCCGCCCACCTGGCGTTCGAGGCCGGGGCACCGATCGTGCCGATCGCGATCCAGGGGAGCTGGAGGGCGATGCCGAAGGGGCGGGGATGGCCCGTGCGCGGGAGGCCCCGGGTGCAGGTCGCCTTCGGGCCGCCACTGGCTCCAGAAGGTCAGGTCGCCGGGCTGACACGGCGTCTGGAGACCGAGATCGCTCGGCTCCGCGATCAGCAGCGCACCGACTGGTGGACCTCGATGCGCAACGCCGAGCGAGGAGCGACCCCGTCGCTGCGAGGTCCCGACATCGCCGGCTGGCGCCGCCGGTGGGCACTGCTGCAGCCCGACGCGGCTGACGAGGACGAGCGCATCTGGACCCGACGCCGGGAGGCATCATGAGCGACGGTCACGCGTTGGACGCCACGACGATCGAGGCCCATCTGGACACGCTGCGATCGACCCTCCGCGAGCTGGGCAGCGTAGCGGTAGGGCTCTCCGGAGGGGTCGATTCGAGCCTGCTCGCCGCAGTCGCTCGAGGCGTGTTGGACGATGCGGCGGTCGCGGTGATCGCCCGTTCCCCGTCACTGCCCGAACGCGAACTCCACGAGGCCCAGCAGGTCGCCGCCCGCATCGACATCGACGTCGAGGTGGTCGACACCGCCGAGGTCGCCGACCCACGGTACGCCGCCAACCCGCGGAACCGGTGCCTGTTCTGCAAGGAGCACCAGTTCGAAGCGATGCGCACCGTCGCCCGTCGCCGGTCGCTGCGTCATCTGGCCCATGGGGAGACCCTTGACGATCTCGATGATCATCGCCCCGGTCGCGCGGCCGCCGACCGCTACGGCGTCCGGGCGCCGCTGCGCGAGGCGGGTCTCGGCAAGGCCGCCGTACGGGCACTCGCGCGGCACCTCGACCTGCCGGTGTGGGACAAGCCGGCCTTCGCCTGCCTCGCCTCCCGCATCCCCCATGGCGACGCGGTCACCGCCGAGAAGCTCGACCAGGTCGAGCGCGCAGAGCAGCGGCTGTTCGACCTCGGGTTCCGCGCCTTCCGCGTCCGGCATCACGGCTCGATCGCGCGGTTGGAGCTCGAGCCACCCGATCATCCGCGCATCCTGCAGCATGCCGACAGGATCGTCTCGTCTCTGCAGGACCTCGGCTTCGAACACGTCACCCTCGACCTCGCCGGACTCGGAGCTGCGCGGGCTGGTCGCGTTGGCGCACGACGGAGCGCCACCCTCCCACTCGTGGAGGTGGGCTGATGGCTGAGCGCTCCGGGGTCAGCGCGCCCGAGGTCCGGGCCGACGTCGACCGGGCGGCCCGCACAGGGGCCCCTGAGGTGGTCTTCGCCGGCGGCAAGTCAGCTGAGCAGACGGTCCTGGCGGCCACCTCGCTGCGCAACGCCGGGGTCCGACCTGTGCTGGTCACCTGTGCTGACGCGGACCACGTGGCCGCCATCGTGGCATCGTTGCCGGGCGCATCCGTCCACGAGGACTGTGGGGTGGTGGTCCTCGATGGTCTCGAGCCACGGGCGCGACCGGCCGGTGGTGCCGTGATCGTGGCGGCCGGTACCTCCGACCTATCGGTCGCCAGGGAGTGCCAGGTCGTCTTGGAGGCCATGGGCGAGCTCCCGCAGCTGTTCGTCGACGTGGGTGTCGCGGGCCTCCACCGGATCCTGGAGGTGGCACCGCAACTCGAGGATGCGCGGGTGGTGATCGTGGTTGCCGGCATGGAGGCGGCCCTCGCGCCGGTCGTCGCCGGGCTGGTCGACGCACCGATCATCGCCGTCCCGACGAGCGTCGGCTACGGGGCCGCGCAGGACGGGATGACCGCGCTCCATGGTCTCCTCACGGCCTGCGCGCCAGGGATCGGCGTCGTCAACATCGACAACGGGTTGGGTGCCGCGCTGCTCGCGTGCCGGATCCTCGGCTCGTCGTCCAAGGGGTCGCGGTGACTGCTGCCGTGCGGACGCAGTGCGGAGGCGGAACGTGAACGTCGCCCACGTGCACACCGACGAGGGGATCTGCGCCGAGCGGTGGCTCGGCGCGCTCGTGCATGCCGGGGTCGCCCCGAAGGTCCTGGAGGGGCCGATCGAGCGGGCCGGCATCCCGGCCGAGCTGGTCCTCGACGAGAGCAGGATCCGGGAGGTCACCGCGTGCTGGGTGCGGTTCGAGACCGGGCCTCGGGTACCCCGTGTGGAGGGGATCGGGGAGCTCCATGCCACCATCGAGCGCGCTGGACTCCCGCCGCGGGCGACGGAGCGGGCTCACGAGGTTGCCGCGGTTCTCGGCCGAGCCGAAGCGGCGGTGCACGACATGCCGGTCGACCAGGTCCGACTCCATGAGCTGGGCCGTCCGATCGTCGCGGCTCGGATCGTGGCGGGAGCCGCTGCGCTCGAGGAGCTCGACGTCGACCGTGTGACCGTGGGCCCCGTCGCCGTCGGGCAGGGCACGATCCGGATCGCCCACGGACGCTTCCCGGTCCCGGCGCCGGCGGTCCAGGAGCTGCTCCGAGGGTTCGTGATCGAGGGCGGTGTCGAGGGCGGTGATGAGCCGTCGGAGCTGACGACGCCGTCAGGGGCTGCGGTCCTCGCGGCGCTGGCCGAGCCGGTCACCACGACTCCGAGGATGCGCCTGGCGAGCTTCGGTCGCGGTGCGACGCGGCGAGGTGGTCACGAGCGGATGCTGACGGTGCTCGTGGGGTCACTCCGGTAGCGACCAGCGGGCCGGACGGGGGACGAACCGTCGCCCGGTCCGTTGCCGCACCTCGTCGGGGCTCACGGCGCGGGCGTCGACGGCGCGCTGGACGTGGGCCTCCAGCTGCCGGATGGTCG
>CAYVJT010000151.1:5301-9023 GCA_964451855.1 uncultured Actinomycetota bacterium | reverse complement strand
CATGAACGATCGCGAGCACACGCCTGATGCCGAGGCACCCGCCGCGGAGGTCCACGCGACCGCACTCGGCTTCGACCGGGTCGCCGAACTCTACGACGGCGCCCGCCCCGAGTACCCCGACGCTGCGCGCGAGGCGATCTTCGCTCGGCTGGGCGCCACGGGAGGACGTCGCCTCCTCGACCTCGGCGCGGGGACCGGCAAGCTAACGATCCCCCTGCTGCGCACGGGCGCGCACGTCGTCGCCGTCGAGCCGATGCCCGCGATGCGCGAGCAGCTGCAGGCCAGCGTCCCCGACGACCTGCGCAGCGACCTCGAGGTGGTGGATGCCTCGGCCGAGTCGCTCCCGCTCGATGACGGCAGCTTGCACGGCGCGACCGCCGCACAGGCCTTCCACTGGTTCGATCCCCTCCCCGCGCTGGCCGAGGTGCATCGCGTGCTGGAGCCCGGGGCGTGGTTCGCGATCGTGCACAACCGGCGTGACCTGACCACCGGGCCGCAGGCCGCCCTCGAGGATCTGCTCCGTCCCCACCGTGAGGACACGCCCTCGTGGGTGGACACCAGCTGGAGCGACGTCCTTACGGATCCGCCCGGGTTCGCGCCCGCCGAGCTGCTGACCTTCCCCAACGTCCAGCGCCTCGGTGCCGAGGGCTTCGTCGGGCGGGTCGCGTCGGTGTCCTTCGTCGCCAGGCTCCCGCCACCGACCCAGCGTGAGGTGCTCGATGCCACCCAGCTGCTGTTCACCATGCTCGAGCGAGACGGGATCGTCGAACTCGAGTACGTCACCGAGCTGCGGCTGCTGCATCGGCACGAGACATGAGCGGCGCCGGAGGCCCCATGACGGGGTTGCAGGGGCCGCAGGCGACCTCGGAGGAACAGACATGAGCGGCGCCGGAGGCCCCATGACGGGGTTGCAGGGGCCGCAGGCGACCTCGGAGGAACAGACATGAGCGGCGCCGGAGGCCCCGTTCTGGGGTTGCAGGGGCCGCAGGCGACCTCGGAGGAACAGACATGATCAGCGGCGCCGGGCTCGAGCTGGGTGTGGCCGAGCTCCGCGACCGCCTCGAGCGTCACTCCAGCGCTGCCGGGTCGCGCGATCCTCGCCGCGGCTGGCAGGCCGCCACCGCCGTGGTCGTTGCTCCGCACGACACCGCACCGGCCATCGCGTTCATCCGCCGTGCGGAGCGTCCGGGCGACCGCTGGTCGGGCGACATGGCGTTGCCCGGTGGGACCCGTGACGCCACCGACCCGGACCTCGCGACCACCGCGGCCCGGGAGACGCGGGAGGAGATCGGGCTCACCCTCGGCGAGCCCTTGACGCGCCTCCCCGACCAGGTCGGCAGGACCAGCGGCGGGACCATCGCCAGCTTCGTCCACGTCCTCGACCAGCGGCCATCGCTCGTCCCCGATCCCGATGAGGTCGCGGAGGCCCTGTGGATCCCCCTCGATCAGCTTGTCGCAGCCCGGGCCGCGACCCGGTTCCGGCGCGGTGGCATCCCCTTCCCCGCCGTCGAGCACGACGGTCGGATCATCTGGGGGTTGACCCATCGCATCGTCGGCACCTTCCTCCACGCGGTCGGGCTCGAGTGGCCATCGGTACGCCGAGGCTGACACCACGTAGGTGGGTCAGCTGCTCTCGCGTACGACCAGGCGGGTCGGCAGGGTCGTCACCGACGGGATCGCACGGTCACCCGCGATCACGTCGCGGAGCAGCATGACCAGCCGCTGACCGATCTCCTCGACGGGTTGGTGGACGCTGGTCAGCGTGGGTCTCGCGCTCTCCGCGACGACCGAGTCGTCGAAGCCGACGACGGACACGTCGCCCGGGACGCGACGGCCCGTCTCCTCCAGAGCGCGGATGGCGCCGACCGCCATCAGGTCCGACGCCGCGAAGATCGCGTCGAGGTCGGGCCGCTGGGCCAGCAGTTCACGGGTGCCACGCTCGCCGGAGGCACGCGAGAAGTCCCCGACCGCTTCGAGGCGCTCATCGAGGGCAAGCCCGGCAGCCTCGAGACCCTCGCGGTACCCCGCGAGCCGGTCACGCCCCACGGACATGTCCAGGGTCCCGGTGATCGTCGCGATCCGGGTACGCCCCCGGGCCACCAGGTGCTCGACGGCGGATCGTCCCCCGCCGAGGTTGTCCGCGTCGACGTAGGGCAACGACATCGATCCCGGTGGCCGCCCCGCGAGCACCGCGGGCATGCCGGATGCCGTCAGCTCGTCGAGCAGTGGGTCCAGTGCGTGGGCCGAGACCAGCAGGACGCCGTCGAGGTGGGTGGAGAGGAACCGCTGGACGCGGGCGCGCTCCCGCTCCGAGCGGGTCAACAGCAGCACCAACTGCACGTCGGTCTTGGACAGCTCGTGGGAGACGCCGCGGACCAGGCTCGCGAAGAACGGCTCGCCGAAGACCCGTTGCTCGGACTCGGCGAGCACCAGGCCGATGGAGTCGGTCCGCCGGGTCACCAGGCTCCGTGCCGCACGGTTCGGGGCGTAGCCGAGCCTGCTGACGGCATCCTCGACCGCGCGCTTGGCCTGCGAGCTGACCTTCGGGCTCCCGTTGATCACGCGCGACACCGTCGTGCGGGAGACCCCGGCGGCACGAGCCACTTCCTCGAGGGTCGCCGGCCGGGAACGTCGGGCCGGTACGTCTGTGTCATCGCTCACGCGCTGCTCTTCTCCGCCACGTCGGTCGGCACCGTCGCGCGTCATGCGCGGGGGGCCGCGATCAGTCCTCGGTACCACCCTGCGCTCGCCTCGATGGCCCGCTCCTCGGTGCGGAGGTCTTCGGTGCGGAGGTCGACGGCGACGATCCCGAAACGACGACCCTACCGGCGCGGCTGACCAGGGTCGCGGGACCCCGCCATCACCCCCCTCGGGAGGCGCTACGTCTGCGGCGGGTCGGTGGGGCGGTCCTCTGCCTTGCCGAACCGCCGGTCACGCGCCTGGTACTCGGCGACGCACCGGGCGAGCTCGTGACGATCGAAGTCCGGCCAGAGGGTCCCCGTGAACAACAGCTCGGCGTACGCGGTCTGCCACAGCAGGTAGTTGGAGACGCGCTGCTCACCCGAGGTTCGGATCAACAGGTCGACGTCGGGCATCTGCGCGTCGTAGAGCCGCGCGGCGAGCGCTGCCTCGTCGACCTGTCCGAGCCTGCCGGCCTCCGCGTCCTCGACGAGCTGCGCGGCCGCGTCGACCAGCTCCGCACGTCCGCCGTAGTTGAACGCGATCCGCAGCGTCATGCGCTGGTTGCGGGCCGTCAGTTCCTCCGTGTGCTCGATCAGCCGCACCAACCGCCGCGGCACGCGCCGCTCTCGCCGCCCGATGAACCGCACCCGGACGTCCCGATCGTCGAGCTCGTCCGCCCGCCGGACGAGCAGCGATTCGTTGAACCCGAGGAGGAAGCGCACCTCCTCGACCGGCCGCTTCCAGTTCTCCGTCGAGAACGCGTAGACGGTGAGGTTCGCGATCCCCAGCTCCAGCGCCCCCTCGACGGTGTCGAACAGGGCCGCTTCCCCCGCCTCGTGGCCGGCGTTGCGCGTGAGCCCGCGTTGGTTGGCCCACCGGCCGTTGCCGTCCATGATGATCGCCACGTGCCGCGGGATCCGAGCGGGGTCGGGGTGCGCGGGCGTCGCAGCGCCAGCTGCCAGCGGCAGGGATGGCTCCTCGGTGCTCACAGGGCCCCGGTGGTCGGTTGGATCGGACGGTGGTCGGTTGGATCGGACGGT
>CAYVJT010000151.1:0-5201 GCA_964451855.1 uncultured Actinomycetota bacterium | reverse complement strand
GGTTGGATCGGACGGATGCTACCGCTGCCGTGCGGGGCGACCGGGCGTACCCTCGACCGCAGGGAGGCCCCGCATGGACGCGCGCATCGCGTGGCGTCGTCGGGTTCGCAGTCGGCCCCGGCGACCGGGTACACGCCGGGTTCCGCGCTGCACGGCTTGCGCGAGGCGCTGGCCCACCACGGCACGCTACTGCGGGTGGTGCGGAGACGTCCTCGACGTGTCGGCCGTCGCCGACTCCGGGGCCGGTCCCGCGGGCGACGCCGACACCGTCCGGGATGAGCCGTGCGCGGGCCGTCACCCCGCCCGCCCCGGTGGAGGTGTCGGTGGACGTGCCGACCTGTTGGCCGTCGCCGCGGCGACGCTGCTCGTGGTCGCCGCGGCGACCACACCGTTCGTGCGCTCGCCCGGTCCGTCGTCGGCCGAGGAGGGCCAGGACGTCGCGGACGACCGCGTCGCCGTTGGCTCATCTCAGGCCGACTCCACCGGCAGCGATCCCCCACCAACGACCACCTGCGAGCAACCCGAGCACCGCGGCGGCGGCTGCATCGTCCCACTGGTCGCCCACAGGGTGAGCCACGGCACGCTGAGCACGCTGCCTCCGGACGCGGCGGTGATCGCGACGACCGGAGAGGTCCGGCTCTTCGACGTCGGTTCAGGACGCCTGGAGTGGCGGACCGCTCCCTTCGACGGCGACGGCGAGCTGCGCATCCGCGCCGCACCCGAGGGCGTCGTCGTCTCGCGCCCGGGCGAGGTCGCGCTGCTCGACGCCGACACCGGCGATCTGCGATGGCGTCAGGTGCTTCCGAGCTCCGCGGCGCGCGTCGCCCCACGCACCTGGTTGGTCGAGGGTGACGTCCTCGTCCTGGACACCGGGCGGACCCTCCATGCCCTCGACGGGCGGGACGGCACGGTGCGGTGGGCGATCGACGACGTCTCCCCCGACGTCATCACGACGGCCGACGGCCTGCTGCTGTCCCGCGCCAGCGAACTCGGGCTGTGGCGGCCCGACGCCCCCACCCCGGTGTGGTCACGGGCGAAGACCGAGGCTGGTCCGCTCCGCCTCGCCGGCCAGCGCCCCGCGGGGACGCCGGTGCGGATGCTGCTCGGCCAGCAGCTGCTGGTCCCGCAGACCGGGGAGATCCTCGACCTCAACAGATCGGACCTCAACAGATCGGACCTCAACGGATCGGACCTCGACAGCCCGGACCTCCATGACGACGTCCCCGCCACGGGCCGGGCGCTCGGCGACATCACGCTGGTGCTGCGCTGGCCCGAGCCCGACGTGTTCGAGCTCGTCGGGCTCGGGCCCGGGGGTGCGGTCCTGTGGGAGCGCGACGACCTCGAGGTGGCGTGTTGCCTCGCCTCCTCCCCCGAGGCATCGCACGACCGACTGGTGATCGGAGCCCCGTCGGGGCCCTACCAGCTCCTCCACCGGTCGACGGGAGCCACGCTGGCGCGACTCGAGCGCCCGCAGGCCACGTTGGAGGGCGTCGCCGGCGACCTCGTCCTGTGGCGCGAAGGCGAGCAGCTGATCGTCACCGACCTCACCACCGGTGACGAGGTAGCGCGCAGCTCGGGCAGCGTTCGCTCCCTGGAGCCCCTGCTGGTCGCCGGCCCCGAGGGGCTGATCCACCTCGCCCCGTGACCCGCACCACCGCGGGCCCACGTGGCGCGCAGGTGGCGCGAGGCGCCCAACGGAGAGGTTACGGTACCGTAGGTCCCGTCGACGTCAGCGGGAGATCGTCGCTGCAGGGCCCTCGTCGTTCACCGCCCGTGCGCTCCCGCCGTCAGGACGTAGCTCATGCCCCGAAGCTCGCTCGACGCCGCCGCGCCTGCCGTCCGGCCGGTGCTCCGCGGCTGGCTCCACGCCATCGCGGTGGTGGTGCTCGCCGCCACCGCGCCGCTGCTGTGGTCGGTGGCAGACGGCCGGTCGTTGCGGCTCTCGGTGGCCGTCTACCTCGCCGGGGTGGGGACGATGCTCGCCGTGAGCGCGATCTACCACGTGCCGGAGTGGGGGGAGGTGGCCAAGCGTGGCCTCCGGCGCGCGGACCACTCAGCGATCTTCCTGGGCATCGCCGGCACCTACACGCCGGTGCTGCTCGTCGCCACCGATGGCTGGTTCAGGACCGCCATGCTCGTCGCGGTGTGGAGCGGCGCGGCAGCCGGGATCGCGATCAGCAACGTCCTGATCAACGCGCGGCCGTGGCTCGGTGCAGCGCCCTACGTCGTCCTCGGATGGGTCTCCGTCCTGCTGTTGCCCGCGTTGTTCCGGCTGTCGCCCTCGGTGACCGTCCTGGTCCTCGCCGGCGGCGTCGCCTACACGCTGGGGGCGGTCGTCTACGCACGTCGGTGGCCGGATCCCTGGCCTCGGGTCTTCGGCTTCCACGAGGTGTTCCACGCACTGACGATCGTGGCCGTCGGGGCCCACTGGGTGGCGGTGTTGACGGCCCTGCGATCCTGACGCGGGCGCCCCGGCCGTGGTGCCGGCGGCCCTACCGCCGTGGAACCGCGTCGTAGCTCTTCAGACGCCGGTCGAGGTGGTGCTCGACGAAGGCGCGGCTGTACGAGGCGGCCGTGCGATGCGCATCCGGCCGCTCCCGGGCGAGCCCGGGCAACACGGCCCACTCCCCCGCCGCCGCGAGCATCCGCACCACCTCGACGACCTGCGGATCGACGGCGCGCGTCCCCGGCGGGGCGCAGTCGGCACACAGCGTCCCACCGGCTTTGACCGAGAGGAACGCGTGGGGCCCGGCACGGCGGCACACGGCGCACGCATCGGTGAAGGCGTGGAACCCGACGATCGAGGCCAGTCGGAGCAGGAACGCGTCGACGAACACCGCCGGCTCCTCGGGTTCGGCGTCCAGGACCTGCAGCCCCGCCCGGAGCAGCAGGAACAGCGGGTTGTCGCGCTCCCCCTCCTGGGCGACGATGTCGGCCAGCTCGACCATCACCGATCCGGCGGCGGACCGCGCGTGGTCCTCCCGCACCGACGCGTGCGGGGCGATCAGCTCGGCCTGGTTCACGACGTCGAGGTTGCGGCCCTCGTAGAGCTGCAGGTCGACGTGGCTGAAGACCTCCAGACGCCCACCGAACCGGCTCCCCGGACGCCGCACCCCCTTCGCGACGGCACGGACCTTCCCACGTCCCTGGGTGAGCAGGTGGACGATGCGGTCGGTCTCGCCGAGCTTGTAGCTGCGCAGCACGAGCCCCTGATCGCGGTAGGTACCCATCAGCACGCATCCGGGGGACGCGACGGGGACCCGGGACACCCGGCCCCGCGGTCCTCCGAGCCACCACCCACCGGGCCCGGGACCAGGTCGTGGTCGTCGATCCGGCGGCGGTACATCACGAGGTGCTCGCTGCCCTCGTAGCCGAGCCGCTCCCAGAAGGCCCGGCCCGCCTCGTTGTCGTCGAACACCAGCAGGTTGACCTGCACACAGCCACGCTCACGCAACCGCCGTTCGAGCTCGTCGACGAGGGCACGGGCCACCCCCGTACGGCGGAGCTCCGGAGCGACAGCCAGTCGCTGGATCCATCCCCTGCGGCCGTCGAAGGTGCCGAGCACGACCCCGACGAGCCGCCCCTCCCACTCGGCCGCGAGCACCAGCCCGGGATCGTGGTCCAGGACGCCTTCGACCTCCTCGCGCGGGACGCGACCCAGATGCTCCGTGCGCTGCCACAGCTGCAGCGCATCATCGAGGTCGGCTCGTTCGAGGGCACGGACGTTCATGGACCCGTTGTACCTGACACGACCCGGCGCGTAGCGACGCCGCCCCCGGTAACGTCACGCCCGGACGCGGCGGGGACCGCACGCGACGGACAACGGAGGCAGCGCCGGTGAGCTACACGCGCGAGCGGGTGGTGGTTCGCAAGGTCCGCCCCGAGGTCGCGCAGGGCCGGTTCCCAGCCAAGGCCGTCGCCGGCCAGCCGGTCGAGGTGCGTGCGGACATCCTGTGCGACTCCCACGACGTGCTCGGGGCGGTCGTGCGCTGGAAGCCCGAAGCCGAACGCGCGTGGCGCGAGGCGCCGCTCGCGTACGACGTCAACGACTCCTGGGTCGGCAGCTTCGTCCCACCCGAGGTGGACCGTTACCACTTCACCGTCGAAGCCTGGGTCGACCGCCTCGCCACCTGGCGCCGGGACCTCGCGGCCAAGGCCGACGCCGGGGTCGCGACCGCCATCGACCTGCGCATCGGGGTGCCTTCCATCACCGCGATGCTCCCCCGCGCGCAACCTCCCGAGCGCCGCCGCCTCGAGCAGCTCGTCGACGCGCTCGACGACGCCCAACTGCCCCTCTCCACGCGCATCGACGCCGCCCTCTCGGATGAGCTGGTCGACCTGGTCTGGCCCCTCGATCCGCGTCACGGCACGGTGCGCTACGACCGGATCCTGGAGCTGCACGCCGAGCGTGAGCGGGCCGGGTTCTCCACCTGGTACGAGCTGTTCCCCCGCTCCACGTCGTCGCAGCCGGACACCCACGGCACGCTGCGCGACGTCATCACCCGGCTCGATCACGTCGCGGGCATGGGCTTCGACGTGCTCTACCTGCCTCCGATCCACCCCATCGGCGAGGAGCATCGCAAGGGCAGGAACGGCACGGTCACCGCCGGACCCGACGACCCCGGCTCACCCTGGGCCATCGGGTCACGCCACGGTGGACACAAGGACATCCATCCGGAGCTCGGCACGGTCGAGGACCTGCGTGCCCTCCGGGACGCCTGCCGGGACCACGGCATGGAGCTCGCGCTCGACATCGCCTTCCAGTGCTCCCCGGACCACCCCTACGTCACCGAGCACCCGGAGTGGTTCCGACGCCGCCCCGACGGCACGATCCAGTACGCGGAGAACCCGCCCAAGAAGTACCAGGACATCTACCCCTTCGACTTCGAGACCTCCGACCCCGAGGGGCTCTGGACCGAGCTGCGGTCGATCTTCCAGCACTGGCTCGACGAGGGCATCCGCATCTTCCGCGTCGACAACCCCCACACCAAGTCGCTGCCGTTCTGGCGCTGGTGCTTGGACGAGCTGTCCCGCGACCACCCCGACGCGATCTTCCTCTCGGAGGCGTTCACCCGCCCCAAGCGCCAGTACGAGCTGACGATGCGCGGGTTCACCCAGTCCTACACCTACTTCACCTGGCGCCGGCACAAGGGCGAGCTCCAGCACTACTACACGGAGCTGACGACCACCGACGTCATCGA
>CAYVJT010000150.1:8030-9113 GCA_964451855.1 uncultured Actinomycetota bacterium | reverse complement strand
GGCCCGTGTGGGGCCCGTGGTGCGGCCGATGTGCCGACCCCGCGCGCCACGTCGAGATGCCCTGGGATCGCGGGCCCGAACGGCTACGTTGGCTGTCTCCTGCCGGACCTTGGGGGCGCGTATGTCTCGTCGGATCACCTTGGGCTGCGTCGCGGTCCTGGCCTTGCTCCTGACCGCCTGCGAGATCAACGTCGACTACGAACTGCTGCTGCGTGCGGACGGCTCCGGTGAGCTGCAGGTCGAGGTCGTCTACGACGAGGCCGCCGCGGAGTTGCTCGGTCCGCCGGAAGGGTTCCTCGCCGACGTGCAGCAGGACACCGCGGCGGAGTACGACGGGGTCACCGTCCTGGACTCGTCGAGCGACGGTTCGGACCCGGATGCGCAGCGGGTCACCATGGTGCTCGGGGCCGAGGACCCGGCCGCCCTCGACGCCCTGATCGACGACAGCTTCTTCGGCTCCTTCGCCCACCAGGACGGCGACGTCTACGAGCTCGTCCTCCAAGCCGAGGACGCGAGCATGGACGGCGAGTTCGGCATGGACATCGACTTCATGAGCGGGTCCATGGTGATCCGCCACGACGGGGAGCGGCGGTCCATGTCCGGGGGCGAGGCGGTCGATGGCCAGACCGTCGATTGGGACCCCTTCGGGCCGTCGGACCTGACGATGGTCGTCGACCTCGGTGCGGGCGGGACCGCAGCGACGGCGGGAGGCGTGCTGCCGTGGGTGTTGCTCGGCCTGCTGGCCCTGGTCGTGGTCGGCGTCGTGGTCGTCCTGCTCGTCCGGCGTGGCGGGGGCCGTGAAGCGTCGGCTGCCGCGCCGCCCCTGTCCGGACCGTCGGCGGGCGAGGTCGACGCGATGCAGACGCCTCCCTCGGGCGACCCCGCGCAGTGGGGCGCCCAGGCGGGGCACTGGGCACCGCAGCAGCCGGCTCCGGGGTCGTGGGATCAGCCGGCGCGCCCGGCCGGTCGAGCACCTCAGGTGAGCCCGGAAGCGCAGGGTGGTCCACCACCCGGTCCGGTACCGCAGCCCGGCCCCGAGCCTGACCCGGTCCCCGAGCCCTGGCCGGAGCCTGACCCGGTCCC
>CAYVJT010000150.1:2290-7930 GCA_964451855.1 uncultured Actinomycetota bacterium | reverse complement strand
GAGCCTGACCCGGTCCCCGAGCCCTGGCCGGAGCCTGACCCGGTCCCGGAACCCGGCCCTGAGCCCGATCCGATGCCGGACCCTGACCCGTCGCCGGAGCCGCAGCCCGACCCGATGCCGCAGCCGGACCCGATGCCGCGGCCGGACCCGATGCCGCAGCCGGATCCGTCGCCGGACCCGATGCCGCAGCCCGAGCCGACCGCCGAACCCGAACCGGGGCAGCGACCGACCCAGGACGCCTGGCCCCCGCCTCCCGCCTCCCCGGAGCAGCCGGAGGACGGTGCGGGCCGCCGGGATCCGCCTCCGCCTGGAGCCTGATCCGGCAGGGGCGAGGTCAGCGTTCCGCGACGTACAGGCTCTGCAGCGCGGTGCCGAGCCTGCCGCGGTGGTCGGCCAACGCGGTGACGGTGCGTCCGACGCCGGTCGCCTGCGTGGTGGAGCGGCTCGCGACCCCGACCCACTCGTCCACGGGGAAGCGGTCGACGGCGATGGTCAGGTCGGGGTTGATGAACAGGTAGCGGTCCATCGGCAGCGGGGCGCTGATCCCGTTGCCGAAATCGCCGGCCGCCGCGAGCCGTGACAGCGCCGTGATCGGTTCGTCGTCGACGACCGGCACGCGGAGCCGGATCCATCCGGCGGCCACGCCAGGGGTGCCCGGGCCGTGCGACGGGACGCCCAACGCGCCCTCCGCGAGTCGCACCTCGGCGGCCTCGAAGAAGCCGGCCTGCCACACGTCGCTGCCCGTGAAGCTCGACAACGCATCCGGACCTCGTTCGAGGCCGGGGGGCAGCGGATCGGCGTCTTCGGGCAGCGCCAGCTCACCGCGGCGCACCCGTAACCCCGTTGCGGTCGACAGCTCGGTCCCGTCCGCGCGTAGCAGGGCGGCGCGCACCAGCTGGACCCTTCGTCCCTCGCGTACGACCTCGGTGCGCACCTCGAACGGCTCCCGAGTCACCGGCCGCAGCAGCTCCACGGTCAACCGGGCCGTGTGCATCGGCACGAGCGAACCGACCTGTTCCACGAGCTGGGCCAGCAACGCCGAGGTGGCGCCCCCATGACAGTGGTCGGTGTCCCACGGTCCGGAGGTCAGGGGTGTGGCTGCGTAGCGGTCCCCGTCGCGCTCGAACAGGGGCGTGGTCATCGCGCACCTCCTGGCGCCCGGCGGGGCGGTCTCACCCTCGGTGCTGCGAGCCAAGGTAGGCGGCCTGGACCTCGTGGTCCTTGGCGACCTCGTCGGGTGTGCCGTCGGCGATGACCCGGCCGAAGTTGAGCACCACGATCCGGTCGGCGATGTCCAGCACGACGCCGAGGTTGTGCTCGACGAGGATCTGGGTGAGCCCGCGCTCCTCCTTGAGGTCCAGCAGGTAGCGGGCGATGTCCTCCGTCTCCTCCTGGTTCATCCCGGCGACGGGCTCGTCGAGCAGCAGTACCCGCGGTTCGGAGCAGAGGGCACGCCCGAGCACCACCCGCTTGCGCCAGCCGTAGGGGAGCGCACCGACCGGCTGGTGCCGTACGTGCGCGAGGTCGAGGAAGTCGATGACATCCTCGACGACCGCCCGGGCCTCGAGCTCCTGCCGCAGCGCGGGACCCACACGCAGCATGTCGGCGAGTGCGTGGTGGCGCATCCGCACGTTGCGACCCGTCATCAGGTTGTCGAGCACGGACTGATGCTCGAACAGCGCGAGCTCCTGGAAGGTGCGCGCGATCCCGAGCCCGGTGCGTTGGTGGGGCGCGAGCCCGTCGAGGGGCTCGCCGTCCAACCGGATCGTGCCCTGCTTCGGCGCGTAGACGCCACTGATGCAGTTGAACAGCGAGGACTTGCCCGCCCCGTTCGGTCCGATCACCGCCAGCAGTTCACCGGGGTCGACGCGGAGCGACACGTTGTCCAGGGCCGTGAGCCCGGCGAAGCCGAGGGTGAGACCGTCGACCTCGAGGAGCGGGTCGGTCATCGGGATGTCCCGTCCATGATCGGGTGCGATCGCTGCCTCAGGAGAGCCAGCGCTTCCGGCGGCGGTAGTGCTTGACGTCGGCATAGTGACGGCGCTCACCCCCTTCCTGACGACCGAGGTAGAACTCCATGATGTCGGGATCCTCCCGCAACGTCGCGCTGTCCGCGTCCATCACGACGCGGCCGTTCTCGATCACGTACCCGTGGTCCGCGAGCTCCAGGGCGACCGCGGTGTTCTGCTCGACGAGCAGCACCGTCGTGCCGGTGTCGCGGATGTCGGAGATCGCCTCGGCGATCGAGTCCACGAGCAGCGGGGCGAGGCCGAGGGACGGCTCGTCCAGCACGAGCAGCTTCGGTCGCGTCATCAGGGCTCGGCCGATCGCCAGCATCTGCTGCTCTCCACCCGAGAGGTAGCCCGCGAGCTGGCGTCGTCGCTCGGCGAGTCGTGGGAAACGGCCCATCACCTCGTCGAGAGCGGCAGCGTCACCGAACCCCGCCGCGCGCAGGTTCTCCTCGACGGTCATGGTCGAGAAGATGCGCCGCCCCTCCATCACCTGCGCGACGCCCAGGTCGACGATGCGTGCCGGTGGCAGCGAGGTGAGGTCGTGGCCGTCGAAGCGCAGCTCACCCTTGACGACCTCACCCTGATGGAAGTCGAGCAGGCCGGTGAGCGCACGCAACGCCGTGGTCTTGCCCGCGCCGTTCGGGCCCAGGATCGCCACGATCGCTCCGGCCTCGACGCGGATCGTGATGCCGCGGAGGGCGTGGATCACGTCCTGGTAGGTCACCTCGACGCCGGTCAGCTCGAGCAGCGCCCGTGACGCCGTGTCGGCATCGGCGATCGCTGCGCTCTCGGCGGGGTCGGGGGTCACGAGCTGGTCGGATGCAGCCATCCGGTCACCTGCCTGGTCAGTTCGTCGAGCAGCTCCTCGCCCTCCGGGCGGCGGAGCAGCGGGTTGTTGAGCCCCTGGAGGGTCACCAGCAGCACCGAGGTCATCGCGTCGAGGTCGCCCCTGCGGATCTGGTCCGCCGCGGCGGCGAGCTCGAGGAACCGCCGCAGGGTCGTGTGCGCCTCCTGCTCGTGCCGGCGGTAGACGTCCCGGATGCTGCGGTCGTGAGGGAGGCGCGACAGCGCGAGCCGGAACACGCGGTGCTGCTCCCGGAACCCGGCGACCCCGCCGGTCAACGCCGAACGGATCGTGGCGTGCAGCCCGTGATCGAGCAGGTGCTCGATCGTGAGCACCTGGGTCCCGCGTCCGTTGACGTCGGTCAACGCGAGGTCCAGCACCGCCGCGATGGCTTCGTCCTTCGATGCGAAGTGCGCGTAGAAGGTCGCGGTGGCGACGCCAGCGGCCCGTGCGACCCGCTCAGGGCTGAGATCACCCGCCTGGGCGATCGACGCGTGGGCGGAAGCGACCAGGGACGCCCGCGTACGGCGGCTGCGGCTCCCACTGGGGGACCGCGAGCCCTGCTGTTGCACCGACACCCTCTCCACCTTCTCCCGTCCCAGCCGGAACCCTAGTCCGGTCGACGTGGACATTACCTGACTTCGCCTCTAGTATCCTCCTCGGCTCGTGGGATCCGGGACCTTCGGCCCGGATAACCGGGGTCGAAAGACCCGGGTGGACGGTGCGCCTCACCACTCACCCGAACGGAGCCTGGCCGAGCAGGAGCGGGAACGACCACGACGCGGTTGCGCGAGCACCCCGGCGTCGTCATCGGGAGTAGACGTGTGGGAGAGCTCGAGGTAGCGCCGTCGTCGCGGCCCGCCGAGCCGTCGGCGAGCGACGTGGGCACCTGGCGCCGCAGCGGCGTCGAGTCCGGCGTGCCCACGCTGCCCGAGCTGCTGCTGCGGTGGGAGGAGGTCGCACCCTCCCGGGTGGCGCTGCGGGCCAAGCGGCGCGGACGCTGGGAGGAGATCACCTACGCGCAGTGGGCGCGGGCCACCCGCCGGTTCGGTGCTGGCCTCGCCGCGCTCGGTGTGCAGCGTGGTGATCGCATCGCGATCCAGTCGGAGAACCGGCCGGAGTGGCTGTACGCCTGCCTCGGCGCCCAAGGCCTCGGCGCGGTGCCCTTCGGGGTCTACCCGACGAACCCGGCGGCGGAGCTCGCCTACCAGTTGGACGACGCCGCCGCGACGGTGCTCGTCGCCGAGGACCAGGAGCAGCTCGACAAGGCGCTCGAGATCATCGATGGACGCGAGTCCCTCGTCGCGGTGGTCGTGCTGGAGCGACGCGGGACGCAGACGGCGACCGCCACCGATGAGCGCATCCTCCACCTCGACGACCTGCTCGCCCTCGGGGACGAGGTCCTCACCGACGACCCGCAGCGGTGGGATGCGGCGACCGCGGCCGAACCCGACGACCTCGCGGTCCTGATCTACACGTCGGGCACCACCGGCAAGCCGAAGGGCGCCATGCTCACCTGGCGCAACATCGTGGGGGCGATCCGGCTGCAGGCGTCGGAGCTGCGGGTCACGCCCGCCGACGAGGTGCTGTCGTACCTGCCCCTGTGCCACGTCGCCGAGCAGGTGATGAGCCTGTACACGCCGCTCGGGTGCGGGGCCAAGGTCAACTTCGCGGAGTCGATCGACACGGTCCAGGCGGACCTGCGGGCCGTCCGTCCGACGCTGCTGTTCGCCGTGCCACGGATCAACGAGAAGCTGCTCTCCAGCATCGAGGACCGGGTCGCGGAGGCCACACCCCTCAAGCGGGCGGCCTACCACGTCGCTCGCCGTGTCGGTGGTCGCCTGATCGATCGACGCCTCGCGCGACGTCCCACCCGCTACCGGTGGCACGAGCGCCTCGTGCGGGCGCTGCTGTGGGTGCTGGTGACCCGCTCCCTGCGCAAGCACACGGGGATGTCGCGGGTCCGGGTAGCGATCTCCGGCGGTGCGCCGGTGGCGCCCGAGGTGCTGCGGTTCCTCCACACCCTCGGTGTGCCGGTGATCGAGGCCTTCGGCATGACCGAGGCCACAGGGACGATCACCCTCGACGACCCTGCCGATCTGCAGCTCGGCTCCGTCGGCCGACCGGTGTCCGGGGTCGAGGTGGCGATCGCCGACGACGGCGAGATCCTCGTCCGCGCCGACACGGTGTTCCTCGGCTACTGGGGCAAGCCGGAGGCGACCGCCGAGGCGATCGACGCCGACGGGTGGCTGCACACGGGCGACGTCGGCGAGTTCACCGATGACGGCCACCTGCGCCTCACCGACCGCAAGAAGGACATCATCATCACGGCCGGCGGGAAGAACCTGTCGCCGTCCGAGATCGAGAACCGGCTGAAGGTCTCGCCGTACGTCAAGGAGGCGGTCGTCATCGGCGACGGTCGGCGCTACGTGACCGCGCTGATCCAGATCGAGCACGACACCGTCGCGAACTGGGCCCAACGCGAGGGCATCGCCTTCACCACCTTCCGCGACCTGACCGAGCGTGGTGAGGTGCTCGCGCTGATCGGTCGCGCGATCGAGGAGGCGAACGCCGACCTCGCGCGGGTCGAGCAGGTCAAGGCCTTCCGGCTGTTGCCACGCGAGCTGGATCAGGACGACGAGGAGCTCACCGCCACGCAGAAGGTGCGCCGCAGTGTGATCGCCGAGCGCTACGCCGACCTGATCGAGGGCATGTACGGCGGCTCACCCGCACCTCGCCCGGAGGCGGCCTCGGAGGAACAACGGAGCGGCGGCTCCGGCCCCG
>CAYVJT010000150.1:0-2190 GCA_964451855.1 uncultured Actinomycetota bacterium | reverse complement strand
CCGGAGGCGGCCTCGGAGGAACAACGGAGCGGCGGCTCCGGCCCCGTTGTGGGGTTGCGGGGGCCGGAGGCGGCCTCGGAGGAACAACCGTGAGCGGGCACGTCTCCTTGGTCGTGAGCGGGCTCGGGATCGGGTCGATCTACGCCCTGATCGCCCTCGGTTTCGTGGTGGTGTTCCGTGCGTCGGGGGCGCTGAACTTCGCCCACGTCGGCGTGATGCTGCTCGGCGGGTACGTCACCTTCCAGGCGTCGCGGGTCTGGGATCTCGGGTACACGATGGGCATCGTCGTCGCGGCGGTCGTCGCGGCCGGGGTGGCCCTGGTGATCTACCTCACCGTCGCCCGGCCGCTCGCGGGACGTCCGGTGATGGCGGTCGCGATCGCGACGATCGGGATCGACATCGCGCTGCGTAGCGCGGTCGGTGCCTACCGGCCCTGGGCGGTGGAGAGCATCGAGGTGGGATCGCCGTGGGGATCCGACACCAGCGCGGTGTTCGGTGTCCCGGTGTTCACCTCCCACCTCTACGTGATCGCGATCAGCGCGGTGGTGGTGGTCACGCTGGTCTTCGCGGTGGAGCGCTCCAGGTGGGGCCTGTGGTTCCGTGCCGTGGCAGAGGACGAGGAGGCTGCTGCCGCGACCGGGGTCCCGGTGCGCCGTGTGCTGCTCGTGGCCTGGATGCTGGCCGGGTTGCTGGCTGCCCTGGCCGGGGCGATGGTCGGCACCTTCCCGCGGCTGCTGCAACCGGCCAGCGCGGAGTTCGCCTTCCGGGCGATCCCGGCCGTGGTGATCGGCGGCCTGAACTCGATCAAGGGCGCGATCGTCGGCGGCCTGCTCGTCGGGCTGGTCGAGATGTACACGGCGTCGCTCTCGCCGGCGGGGCTCGGGGTCAACGCCCACCTGGTCGCGCCCTACGTGCTGATGCTCGTGGTCCTGCTGTGGCGGGCCGAGGGCCTGTTCGGGACCCCGGAGGTGAGGCGACTGTGACCTCCGCACCCACCGGCTTCCCGTTCCCGCCCCGCACCGGGCTCACGCTGCGCCCGCGCCTGGCGCACGCGGACTTCCACACCTCGTGGCGCTCCGAGCTGCGGCTCTGGAACTCCACCGCGAAACGCGTGACGATGCTCGTCGCCACCCTGCTGCTGCTCGCCGCGCCGGTCGCGCTCGACCGCGTCTGGCTGCGGGTGCTCGTCCTGTCGCTGATCGCCGGCATCGCCGCGATGAGCCTGAACCTGCTCACCGGCGTGGCGGGGCAGCTCTCGCTCGGACACGCGGCCTTCGTCGGCATGGGCGCCTACACGGCGGCGTTCGTGACCGGCAACCTCGAGGTGGCCTTCTGGTGGGCGCTGCCCGCGGCGATGGTGGTCGCGGGGTTGGCCGGGCTCGCGCTGTCCCCGATCGCGTTGCGGGTCCGCGGCCTCTACCTCGCCGTCGTGACCCTGGGGCTGGTCTTCCTGAGCCAGCACGTGTTCCGCAACTGGGCCTCGGTCACCGGCGGGGTCGGGGGCGCGCGGATCGAGACGCCGACCCTGTTCGGCATGGACCTGGTCCGTGGGGGCGAGCTCGGGCCGCTCACCTTCACCCAGAACCAGGGCTACTACCTCGTCGTCCTCGTGATCACCGGCGTGTGCTACCTGGTGCTGCGCAACATCGTGCGCGGCCGCACCGGCAGGGACCTCGCGGCGGTCCGGGACAACGACCTCGCGGCCGGTGTCGTCGGGGTGGGGGTCTTCGGCGCGAAGGTGCGAGCCTTCGTGATCAGCTCCGCGTTCGCGGGCCTGTCCGGGGCACTGCTCGGCGGTTTCCTCCGGTTCATCAACTACGACCAGTGGAGCCTGGTGCTCTCGGTCGAGTTCCTGGTGATGGTCGCGCTCGGCGGTACCGGCATCCTCGGCGCAGCGCTGCTCGGTGCGCTGTTCGTCACCGCCGTACCCGAGATCCTCGACCAGCTGGCGCCGCGCATCCCGTGGCTGTCCGAAGCCGGTGCGGGGCTCACCCCGCCACGTGCCAGCGCGATCCTGTTCGGCTTGCTGCTGGCGCTCGTCATCGTCGCGGAACCCCTCGGCCTCTACGGGCTGTGGCTCCGTGTGCGCAAGTACCTGACCACCTGGCCGTTCACGTCCTGAGCGGCCCACCGACCCACCGGGGCCCGACACGGTCCCCGACCCGCACGACCGACCTGGCAGACACGACC
>CAYVJT010000149.1:4716-9394 GCA_964451855.1 uncultured Actinomycetota bacterium | reverse complement strand
CGGAGGGACACGACGTGACGATGGACCGCGATCTGGTCGCCCGGGTCCGTCGGCTCGACGAGTACGAGCTGCGCCGCCTGCTGATCCTGGTCCGCGGCCTGCTGCTCCACCTCGACGGACCGCCGGGGCAGGAGGAACCGTCGTTGCCGCAGGGGCTCTCCTACCGGCAGGAGACCGTCAGGTGCGGCAAGCCCGCGTGTACCCGATGCCCCCACGGCCCGTACTGGTACGCGTACTGGAAGGAGGAGGGCCGCACCCGCAAGCGCTACATCGGCCGCCACCTGCCGGGCGAGGAGTTCGAGGAGGTGACCCCGGACCTGCCGGTGGGTGACGGAGCCGGAGCCCCGGGGACGGATCGAACCGACACGGATCAGCGCACCGACCGGGCGTAGGCTCACCGACGCGCCCTCTGGGGGGTTGAGATGTCCTCTGCCGCTCGTGACGTCCTCGACCGCATCATCAAGGCCTACGACGTCCGTGGTCTCGTGGACGAGATCCCCCTCGAACTGGTACGGGCCCTCGGCACTGCAGCTGCCGTCGAACTGGTCGGACCGTCCCGCACGTTCGTCATCGGCCGCGACATGCGGTCCTCCTCGCCGGCCTGGGCGGACGCGCTGGCCGAAGGCGTTGCGGCGCAGGGCGTGGAGGTCCTCGACCTCGGCCTCGCCTCGACCGACCTGGTGTCCTACGCCTCCGGCGTCCTGGACGCGGCCGCCGCGATGATCACCGCGAGCCACAACCCCGCGGAGTACAACGGCATCAAGTGGTGTCGGCCGGGCGCCGTCCCGGTCGCGATCGACACCGGCCTCGCCACGCTCAGGGAGCTGGCGCTGGTCGCGCTCGGCGACACCGAGGCAGCGGCCTCCACCGCAGGTCCGGTCCCATCCCTTCGCCCGCCGACCGACGGGGCTGCCGGTCGGCGGCGCACCGTGGATCTGCTGCCACGGTTCGCCGAGCACGTGCGCTCGTTCATCGACGCGGACCGGCTCGGTGAGGTGCGCGTCGCGGTCGATGCCGGCAACGGCATGGCGGGCCACCTCTGGCCGGAGGTGGTCGCCGGGCTCCCCGTGGTCACCGAGCCCCTGTACTTCACCCTCGACGGCACCTTCCCGAACCATCCCGCCGATCCGCTCGACCCGGCGAACCTCGTCGATCTGGCCACTGCGGTCACCAGCGGCGGCCATGCGCTCGGGCTCGCGTTCGACGGTGACGCCGACCGGGTCTTCGCGGTCGACGAACGCGGACGTCCCGTCCCGTCCTCGCTCATCGGGGCGGCGGTCGCCGACCGACTCCTCGCCCGCGAGCCGGGTGCCACGGTGCTGCACAACCTGATCTGCTCGCAGGTGGTCCCGGAGACGATCCGGGCGGCGGGCGGCATCCCGGTACGGACGCGCGTCGGCCACTCGTTCGTCAAGCGGCGGATGGCCGAGACCGACGCGGTCTTCGCGGTGGAGCACTCGGGCCACTACTACTTCCGCGACAACTACCGGGCCGACTCCGGGGTGATCGCCGCGTTGGTGCTGTTGGAGGTGGTGGGCGACGCCGGAGCGCCCCTCTCGGAGGTCCTCGCCCCCTACGACCGGTACGTCGGGTCCGGGGAGCTCAACCTCGAGGTCGCGGATGCCCCCGTCGTGCTCGACCGCGTCCAGGCCGGGTTCCGGACCCGCGCGAGGGGTAGCGACCGCGAGGATGGGCTGACCGTGGTCGTCGACGGCGGGTGGTTCAACCTGCGTCCGAGCAACACCGAGCCGGTGCTGCGGCTGAACGCCGAGGCGCACGACCGGGCGAGCCTCGCCCAGCTCGTCGACGAGGTGCTCGAGCTCGTCGGATCCGCGCCACGTTGACCACGGGTCGCCGGGCGACCATCATGGGGCGAGGTCGCCGCTGAGGAGCGGCCGAGGAGGAACCATGGCCCTCGATGAGCGGCTGCTCGAGATCCTGGTGTGCCCGGCCTGTCACGGGTCGCTCGAGCACAAGGAGCGGCGGCACGTGCTCGTCTGCTTGGGCTGTGGGCTGCAGTATCCGGTCCGGGACGGCATCCCGGTCATGCTGCCCGATGAGGCGACGCCCTCCCGACGTCGGTAGGGCCGTCCCGACGTCCGTCGCGGATCCTTCGGCGATCGGTGGCATCGGCCGTCCACAGGACGATCGGCACCGGAGCTGACGTCACCACGGTGGGCTGCTCGGCTGCGGTCATGCTCGCCGTGACCGCGCTCCTCGACCTGCTGGCTCCACCGCGTTGCCTCGCCTGCTCGCGTCGGGCGCCCCTGCCATGGTGTGTGGGGTGCCGGGCCGAGGTGGTCCGCCTGGACGTGGCCTGCCGCCGCTGCGGTGGTCCGCGACGGCGCGGGCATCCCTGCTGGCCCCCCGGAGCGCCGATCGAGGCGACGACGGCCGTGTACGACTACCGCGGGCCGGTCGCTGCGGCGGTCGTGACCGCCAAGCTCGGAGGCGCGTGGGCCGCGTGGGGTCCTCTGGCGGACGAGCTCGGACGGCGTGTCGCCCGCGAAGCCCCCGAGGTGGATGTGGTGACCTGGGTGACCACGCCTGGGACCCGAGCCCGACAGCGTGGTGTCGACCATGCCGAGCTGCTCGCCCGCGCGGTCGCCGGGGCGATCGCCACGCCGCTGGCTCGTCTGCTCGATGCCTACCCCGCAGGGTCCGACCACGATCGCTACCAGGCACGCACCCGCTTGCCCGGCACCCACGTCCTGCTCGTCGACGATGTCGTGACGACCGGCGCGACCGCGGTGCGAGCTGCGACCGAGCTGCGCTCCGCCGGTGCGGACCGGGTCCTGCTGGCGGTGCTGGCCAGGGCTGGAAGCCACGCACTGACCGGTGGGAGCCGGTGAGTCTGGCGACCGGTGAGTGTGTCCCCATCGGGCTGGAGCTGTGATGGCGGCGCAGCTCGAGGGGCGGTTGAGGAGACCGCGATCCTCGTACGAACCACTAGTACGAGCCGATGACGCGGACCGGGTCGCCGATCCGCAGGTCCGTGAAGAGCTGATCCGCGGCCTGTGGGGTCACCCGGACACAGCCGGCGCTGGCGGGGTACGGCGGGACGTCGTTGGAGCCGTGGATGGCGATCGCGCCGTGGAAGAACAGGCTGTTGTACATGTTCGGTGCGGGCGCGGGGTACAGCGTGGAGGTGTGCCAGCCCTCCTGGGTGCGTCGGATCTCGTAGGACCCCTCGCGCGGTAGCCCGCCGGAACCGGTCGAGGCCTCGTGGACGAACCGCCAGCCCCCGTCCTGTCGGTAGGAGACGACCTGGCAGGTCTTGTCGACGGTGACGCCACGGCCAGCCGGAGCAGCGGGAAGGCCGGTGGTGGCGCGCAGGGCCTCGAGCTCCCCGGGTCGCAGCGGCTGCCGGCTGACCGGATGCCCTTCGAGACGCCGCCAGGCGCACAGTCCACGTCGTGTCTGCGCACCATCGATCCCGTCGACGGGACCCGCCGGGTATCCCAGGTCGGTGAGCACGCGTTGCGCCTCACGCACGGGGCCCGGCGCGACCCCGACGAGCACCACCTGGTCGATGGGCTCACGGACGATCTCCTCGGCCACGAGCTCACGCTCGGTCACCTCGCCGTCGACGCGCGTGACCTCGTAGGTCTCCCGCCGCAGTCCGTCCTGGCCGGGGGTCTGCACGCGGATCTCGCCCTCGACCAGCTCGTCGGTGTCCCGTCGCTCCTCGCCGTGCTCGATCGCGACCTCGACGACCTCATCGACGACCTCGACGCGCTGCACCGTGATCTCGGTCGGCCGGTCGAGGGCGTGCTCGGGAGGCGGATCGACCAGGTCCCGGTCACCGAGGTCCACGCCCGCCTCCTCGAGCGCTCCGCCGACCGTGTCGGCGTAGGTCTCGAGCTGGCGCACGTCGCCATCGACGGCGATGGTGAGGGTGACGGGCAACTCGATGACGATGCGGCCGCCGTCGGCGATAGGGGCGTCGGGGGCCGGAACGATCCGGGCCTCGCGAACGAGGAGGTCGTCGAGCCCGGCCTCGCGCAGCACGTCAGCGACGGTGTCCACGACCGCGACCACCGTCAGGGTCGGGCGACCGTCGAGGTCGACCTCGACCACCTTGGCACGGGTGACCACGATGCGCAGCCCATCCTCGAGCGGCGCATCGGGTGCGGGCTCCACCCGATCGGCGTCACCCACCTCGACACCCAGACGGTCCAGGGCCGTGCCGACGTCAGCGGCGAAGGTGCGGGTGGTCAGCACCTCGCCGTCGACCTGCACCTCGACGGAGGACGACGCCACGAGGAGTGCCGCAGCGCCACCGCCGAGCAGCAGCAGGACGAGGATCGCGAGGAGCAGGGCGCGGTGGGGACGCCTCGTGGTGGCCGGACCCGTCCGCTTGGTGGCCGTCGTCCCTGGTGTCCGGCTCGCGGTCCAGCCGTCCGGGCGCAGGTGGACGGTGTCGGTCGGGTTCTTCGAGACCGACATGATCATCACCGTCGCAGCCTCGGGCTGGGAGCCCAGGGACTCCATCGTGGCGACTCCCACGGCTGGCGTGTAGCGCAGCAGGTCCCGAAGGTGCGCGGACCTTCCTCCCTACCTTGCTCGCAGCGGCCGTTCCAGCCGGCGATGAACCGTCCTGATCGCCGTGAGGCGGGGTGAGAGCACCCTCCCGTCCCGTCACAGGCGCTCCCACGGCTCCCGGTGCGCTGCCCAC
>CAYVJT010000149.1:0-4616 GCA_964451855.1 uncultured Actinomycetota bacterium | reverse complement strand
CGCTTGCCGAGGGGGCGCGACCGGACAGCGCCCGAGCCCGCGCGCTCTCGCGAACCGTGACGGGTGTTGTCGCGGAACCGGCCCACGTCCGCACACCCGGTGATAGCGTCGAACCGCACGGCCGGGGACATCGTTTCCCCGCTCGCCGAAGATGCCGATGACCCCGGCCGGGGCATCACGGCGGTTCGCCGCCGGATGCTGGCCCGCGCTCGGGCCGGCGGCCCGTAGCGCGGGACGAAGGTCGCGCCACCCGGCGCGGTCGGAAGTCACCGCGTCCCTCGGGACGCTGCTCGACGAGGAGGAGCCGTGCGGATCACCGTGGAGGGCAAGAACCTCGATGTCTCGGACGAGATCCGGGACGAAGCGATCGCCAAGCTGTCGAAGGTCCGACGCCTGTTCGACCGCTTCATCGACATGGAAGTGGTCTTCTCCGAGGAGACCAACCCCAGGATCGCGGAGCCCGTGCACTGTGAGGTCGTGCTCCATGCCAAGGGGAAGTACCTCAGGGCCTCGGCCACTGGACCCGACGCGACCACCGCCATCGACCGTGCGGAGGCCAAGCTGACGCGTCAGGTGCGGAAGCTGAAGACCAAGCTCGTCTCCAAGCCGCGCCGCGAGGCTGCAGCGCGTCAGGAGCAGCAGCCCTCGTACGCCGGCCTGCCCAACACGACCGACCTGCCGTAACCCTGCCCGTCGGACCGGCCGGGAGAGGCCCGGCCGGGACGACGTGTGCCTGCGGACTTCGACCCGGTTCACGGCAGGGTGGCGCTAGACTCGCCGCCGTGAACCGGACCATCGATGCCGGGGAGGTCCGCGTGGCCGATGAGCGACTGCGGGTGCTGATCGCCGACGATCATCAGCTCTTCCGCCGCGGCCTGCGGATGGTCCTCGAGGACGAGCCCGACATCGAGGTCGTCGCCGAAGCGGGTGACGGCAACGAGGCGGTGGAGCTCGCTCGCGAGCACGCGCCCGATGTCGTCGTCCTCGACGTTCGTATGCCCGGCAGATCCGGGATCGAGGCCGCCCGGGAGATCCGCGCACAGCAGCCGGGGACACGGATCCTCGTGCTGACCATCTCCGATGACGAGGACGACCTCTACGAGGCCATCAAGGCCGGCGCCAACGGGTACCTGCTGAAGGAGATCTCGATCGACGAGATCGGCGCCGCGGTCCGACAGATCCACGCCGGTCAGTCGCTCATCTCCCCGGCGATGGCCACCAAGCTGCTCGATGAGTTCACCGCGATGGTCCGCAAGGACGAGCAGCCCAAGGAGGAGGTGCCCGCGCCGCGGCTGACCCCCCGTGAGATGGAGGTCCTCCAGCACATCGCCAAGGGGATGAACAACCGCGACATCGCCGAAGCGCTGTTCATCTCGGAGAACACGGTCAAGAACCACGTCCGCAACATCCTGGAGAAGCTGCACCTGCGCTCTCGGATGGAGGCGGTGATCTACGCGGTTCGCGAGAACCTGCTCGAGATCACGTGACCTCAGCTGGATCGCCTGACGCCGACGGCATCGACCCGGCGGATCCGAACGACCGGCGAGCGTCGGCCCACTGTCGCGTACCATCGGTGAGGCGTGGACGCGGACGTTCCACGTAGTGCTCGAGTCGGATAGGGATCCCCAGTATGGCCATCCTCGACAAGGTCCTGCGCGCCGGTGAGGGCCGGAAGGCGAAGGAGCTCCAGAAGGTCGTCGACGCGGTCAACGATCTGTCGGACGAGACGGCGGCCCTGAGCGACGCCGAGCTGCGCGCGAAGACCGACGAGTTCCGCGCACGCCTCGAGGATGGGGAGACCCTCGACGACCTCCAGGTCGAGGCGTTCGCGATCGTGCGAGAGACCGCTTCACGGGTGCTGCTCGAGCGCCCCTACGACGTGCAGGTGTTCGGCGGCGCGGCGCTGCACGACGGCAACATCGCAGAGATGAAGACCGGTGAGGGCAAGACGCTGACCTCGACGATGCCGATCTACCTCAACGCGTTAACGGGCCACGGGGTGCACATCGTCACCGTCAACGAGTACCTGGCCAAGCGCGATGCCGACTGGATGGGACGTATCCACGAGTTCCTCGGGCTCACGGTCGACGTCGTCTACTCCGGCCAGACCAAGGAAGCCAAGCGCGAGGCCTACCGGGCCGACATCACCTACGGGACCAACAACGAGTTCGGCTTCGACTACCTCCGCGACAACATGGCGCTGGAGCTGTCCCGGCAGGTGCAGCGTGGCCACTACATGGCGCTGGTCGACGAGGTGGACTCGATCCTCGTCGACGAAGCGCGTACCCCGCTGATCATCTCCGGACCCGCCGAGCAGTCGGCGGACCTCTACCGCATCTTCGCGCGCAAGGTCGCTCCGAACCTCGTCCGTGGTGAAGAGGGCGATCAACCCGGCGAGGCGACCGGTGACTACGTGATCGACGAGGCCAAGCGCACCGTCGCGGTCACCGAGGAGGGGATCGCCAAGGTCGAGAAGCTGCTCGGCGTCGGCAACCTCTACGAGTCGGTCAACACCCCGCTGATCCACCACCTCCAGAACTCACTCAAGGCCAAGGACCTGTTCAAGCGCGACCGCGAGTACCTCGTCGCCGACGGTGAGGTCCGCATCGTTGACGAGAACACCGGCCGCGTGCTGGCGGGCCGTCGCTACTCGGAGGGGCTCCACCAGGCGATCGAGGCCAAGGAGGGGGTCACCGTCAAGGCGGAGAACCAGACGCTGGCCACGATCACCCTGCAGAACTACTACCGGACCTACGACAAGCTGGCCGGCATGACCGGGACGGCCAAGACCGAGGAGGTCGAGTTCCTCGAGATCTACGAGCTGGGTGTCGTCGAGGTCCCGACGAACCGGCCGCTGATCCGTGACGATCGCGCCGACCTGATCTTCAAGTCCGAGGGCGCCAAGTTCGGCTCCGTCGCCGACGAGATCGAGGAGCGCCACGGGGCCGGTCAACCGATCCTGATCGGCACGACCTCGGTCGACAAGTCCGAACTGCTGTCGAAGATGCTCACCAAGCGTGGCATCAAGCACGAGGTGCTGAACGCCAAGAACCACGCACGCGAGGCCGACATCGTCGCCGAGGCGGGGCGGCTGGGCGCGGTCACGGTGTCGACCAACATGGCGGGCCGCGGGACCGACATCGTGCTGGGCGGCAACGCGACGGAGATGGCCAAGATGGAGGCCGCCCACCTGCCTCCCGAGGCCACCGAGGACGAGCGCCGGCAGGTGTTCGAGCAGGCGCTGGAGCGGATCGGGCACGACAGCAAGGCCGAGGGTGAGAAGGTCAAGGAGCTCGGTGGGCTGTACGTGATCGGCACGGAGCGTCACGAGTCGCGGAGGATCGACAACCAGCTGCGCGGCCGTTCCGGCCGGCAGGGCGACCCGGGCGCGAGCCGGTTCTTCCTGTCCCTCGAGGACGACCTGATGCGTCTGTTCAACGCCTCAGCCGTGGACAAGATCATGACGCGCCTCAAGATCCCCGACGACGTCCCGATCGAGCACAAGTGGGTCACCAAGGCCGTCGCCAACGCGCAGCGTCAGGTCGAGAGCCTCAACTTCGATCGACGCAAGAACGTCCTCAAGTACGACGACGTGATGAACGAGCAGCGCAAGGTCATCTACGGCCAGCGCCAGCGCCTGCTCGAGGGCAACGCCGAAGCTGTCGAGGAGCTCGCGCAGAAGTACCTCGAGGACACCATCAGCGAGCTCATGGACGAGCACTGCCCTGAGGGCGTCTTCCCCGAGGAGTGGCTGCTCGATGACATGGCGCTGCGGCTCGAACAGGTCTACGACGTGCAGGTGGATCTAGGTGAGCTGGACCTCGAGGAGATCGAGCGCGATGAGCTGCTCGATCTGCTCATCGACGACATCGAGGCCGCCTACGACAAGCGCACCGAGGAGGTCGGCGGACCAGAGGTCATGCGCGAGATCGAGCGCCGGGTGGTGCTGTCGGTCGTTGACCGCAAGTGGCGGGAGCACCTCTACGAGATGGATGCGCTCCGTGACGGCATCGGCCTGCGCTCCGTCGGACAACGCGACCCGCTCACCGAGTACCAGCGGGAGGCGTACGACTCCTTCGTGGCGATGATGTCCACCGTGAAGGAGGAGGCGGTGACCTACTTCTTCCGGCTCCCTGTCAAGCGGGAGGCCGAAGAGGAGCCGGCGAGCGATGCGCAGCCCGTCAGCGACGGCAGCGCGACCGCCACCGATGTCTCCGGCAACGGCGAGGGATCGGTCACCACCACAGCGGACGACGCACGCAAGGGTGTCGCCGAGGCGATACCGCTGCAGGATCGCACGGAGGACCGGTTCACCTACAGGTCCGGGACCGGCGCGGGCGGCGCAGCTGCCGCTGCCGGCGCGACGACCGACGATCGCGGTCGCGAGGTCGAGCGTCGGGACGACGGCACCACGGTCCGCAAGGTGGCCACCGGTTCGACCTACACGGCTGAGGAGAAGGTCGGCCGCAACGATCCCTGCCCGTGCGGCAGCGGCCAGAAGTACAAGCGTTGCCACGGAGCCTGACGGCTCCGTGCGCCGTGCGTGCTCACGCTGCCGCTTCGCGTCAGCGTTGCGCGCCGCCGGCGACCGTTGCCACGGAGCCTGACGGCTCCGT
>CAYVJT010000148.1:0-9647 GCA_964451855.1 uncultured Actinomycetota bacterium | reverse complement strand
CCGCGACGGCGGCATCGTTGCCGATCACCTGCGCGGCGACCTGGCGGACCGACTCCGGGATCACCGGGTTGACCTTGCCGGGCATGATCGAGCTGCCCGGCTGGATCTCCGGCAGCTGGATCTCGTAGATCCCGGTGCGCGGGCCCGATGCCAGCCAGCGCACGTCGTTCGCGATCTTGATGAGGCTGACCGCGACGGTCTTGAGGGCGCCTGAGACCTCGACCAGCGCGTCGCGGGCACCCTGTGCCTCGAAGTGGTCCTCGGCCTCACGGAAGGGCAGCTCGGTGCGCTCGGCCATCAGCTCGATCACCCGGTCGACGAAGCCGGGGGGACAGTTCAGGCCGGTGCCGACGGCGGTGCCGCCGAGCGCAAGCTCGTAGACCGAGGGCAGCGTCCGCTCGACCCGCTCGATGCCGAGCTCGATCTGACGGGCGAACCCACCGAACTCCTGGCCGAGGGTGACGGGCGTGGCGTCCATCAGGTGGGTGCGCCCGGACTTGACGACGTCGGAGAACTCCTGGGACTTGGCGCGCAGCGAGCTCGCGAGGTGGCGCAGCGCCGGGATGAGCTCGGCGTTGGCGACGTGGGCGACCGCGACGTGCACCGAGGTCGGGAAGGTGTCGTTGGACGACTGTGACGCGTTGACGTGATCGTTGGGGTGGACCTTGCCCGACGAGAGGTCCTCGCCCAGCAGCTGCATGGCGCGGTTGGCCACCACCTCGTTGACGTTCATGTTGGTGGAGGTGCCCGAGCCGGTCTGGAACACGTCGACGGGGAAGTGGTCGTCGAGGTCGCCCGCGATGACCTCGTCCGCTGCCCGTCGGATCGCGTCGGCGACGTCGGCGTCGACCACGCCCTGCTCCTCGTTGGCGGTCGCCGCGGCCCACTTGAGCATCGCGTGGGCCTGGACCACCTCGGCCGGGACGGGCTGGCCGGAGATCGGGAAGTTCTCCACGGCCCGCTGTGTGGATGCTCCCCACAGCGCGTCGCTCGGGATCTGCATCTCGCCCATCGTGTCGCGTGCGGTGCGGAACTCTTGAGCCATGGGGTCACCTCGTGGCAGGAGCGGGTGCGCGAAGCCGTGCGGCCTGTGCGGGCCGGTGCGCGACCGGCCGTTGTTGCAGCCACAGGCTAATGCCCCGCCGACCCGGAGACCCCAGCCGCACCGCCCGGGAGCGAGAAGGGGGGTGTCGCGTGGGTCGTCGCACCTCGGCGGGGGAGCGGTAGGGGGACGGGCAGCGTCGGGCTCCACACCCGTGCGCGCGCTCGCGGCGACGTGACAGGCGTTGTGCGCGCGATCCGGGGGTGGGGTGTGGCCGAGGTGTAAGGCCACCGCGGGTGGCTCGTCAGGTCCCTCGACGGCGCCGGAACCGACCGGTCCGCACCCCACACGAGGAGGGACCACGATGCACCCCACCACCCCCACCACGGGTCCGTCGACCCACGCTGACGCGTCGAGCGCGGCCACGGTCGCCGTCGACCCGCCCGCCGCGACCGCGACCACGTTCGCACGACGGCTCCGCACGATCCTCACCATCACCCTGGCGCTGGCGACCCTGGTGGCCGGACCGGCCGCAGCGCAGATCGACGACCTCGCGCCCGGTGGCGACGGCGGCGACCCGCCGGAGGAGGAGCCACCGATCCTCATCCCGATCCCCGTGGCCGAACCGAGCATCACGATCGACCTCGTGCCCAGCTGCGGTGCCACGCCGGGGGTCACCTACGTGATCGATGTCCACGACCCCTATCCGGGACAGCACCTCTACGAGGCGCACTGGTCGGTGGACCAGCAACTCCTGCTGCCCGTGACGGTGCAGGACCAGGCCGGTTTCGTCGCGACCGGTGAAGGCGACTTCGTCTTCCGCGGTCACGCGGAGAACCTCGGCCAGCTCGCCTGGAGCGGCACGACCGACTGGACCCCCGTGAGCGTCGACTGCGGCGATGACGGCGGCGGCGATGACGGTGACGGCGATGACGGTGGCGAGGACGACCCGGACGACACCGAGGTCGACGACGACATCGTCGTGGGCGACCCGAACTTCACCGGCTGAACGGTGACCGGGGGCGTCAGGCGGCCACCGCCCGACGCCCCCGGTGCTCCCGGCAGCGACCGCACCCGGCCACGAGCACCGCACCCGGCCACGAGCACCGCACAAGCGCACGAGCACACCACAACGACCCGCAGGAGGCGATCGCGATGCACACGATGCCAGCACCGAGACCAACCGCCCGTCACAACCACCACCGGCACGAGCAGCTCCGTGGCCGCGTCCTGCGCCGACGTCGGCACCGCATCCGCGCGGCGTTGCTGCTCGCCGGCCTCTCGCTGCTGCTGACGGCCTGCGGTGGCGACGGAGGCGGCGAGCCCGACGAGGAGCCGATGGCGGCGGTCGCCGAGGACGTCGAGGACGCGCACAGCGCAGCCCTCGATGCGGCACCCGCCGGCGCCGCACCCGACCCAGCGCCGCCCGAGCCGGCCGAGGACGGCCTCGACCCCCTCGCCGACCCCCTCGCCGATCTCGGGTCGGTCCAGGTCGCGCGTGCCACGGGCCACCTCGACGTCCACGATCGACCCGGCGACGCCGAGCCCACGCGCACCCTGCCCGCCACCACCGACTTCGGCTCCACGACCGTGGTGCTCGTCATCGAGGTGGGCGTCGGCGACGACGCCGGCTGGCTCGAGGTGCTGCTGCCCGGCCGCCCCAACGGCGCCACCGGCTGGATCCGTGCCGCCGACGTCGAACTGCGTGACGTCGAGGTCGCGGTGCACGTCGACCTGGCGCGGCGCAAGCTCACCGTCCACGCCGATGGTGAGGCGATCCTCGATACCGAGGTGGCGATCGGGGACGCCGAGCACCCGACCCCGACCGGTCGCTTCTTCGTCACCGACAAGCTGGACACCGGCGAGCCGGATGGCGCCTACGGCCCGTACGCCCTCGGCCTGTCGGGCCGGTCCGAGGTGCTCACCGAGTTCGCCGGAGGCGACGGGCAGCTCGGCATCCACGGCACGAACGATCCCACCAGCATCGGCGAGGCGGTCTCCCACGGGTGTGTCCGCGTACCGAACGCCGTCGTGCGGGAACTCGTGACGTTGCTGCCGCTCGGTACCCCCGTCGTGATCTCGTGACAGGATGGAGGGCTCACGGGAGGGCCGGTCCATGCGTGACGACGCGCGTGAGGATGCCGAGCTGGTCGTGGCTGTCCGCTCCGGCGAACGGGAGGCCTTCGGCACGCTCGCCGAGCGGTGGTTCGACCGCTGCTGGGAGGTGGCCTGGCGCATCCTGCACGACCGTGGGCTCGCCGCGGATGTGGCCCAGGAGACGTTGCTCACCGCGTGGCGCCAGCTCGAGCGCCTGGACCAGCCGACGTCGTTCGGTGGCTGGGTGCTGCGGATCAGCCGCAACGGTGCGCTCGACCGGCTGGAGCGGGAGCGTCGGACCATGAGCACCAGCGACGACCACCTGCTCGACACGGTCGGGGCTGGCTCGGTCTCCGGCGCCTCGCCCGGCGCTGCCGACGGCGGTCCGGACGACGAGGTGGTCCGTGCCGACCAGCGCGACCTCGTGTGGGCCGCCGCCGCGGCGCTCGGTGAGCGCGACAGCAGCCTGCTCGATCTGCACCTGCGGCACGGGTTGGAGCCGGGGGAGCTCGCCGAGGAGCTCGGGATCAGCCCGAACGCCGCGCATCAGGCGCTGTTCCGGCTGCGTGCTCGGCTCGGTGACGCCATCCGTGCCTGGTTGCTGTGGCGCGGCGGCGAGCCGAGCTGCGTGGTGCTGCAGGCCGAGCTCGCAGCGATGGGTCTGATCACCTTCGACGCGCGGGTCGTGCGGGTCGTGAACCGGCACGCGGAGGCCTGCGTCGCCTGCTCGGAGCAACGGACCCGGGTCACGGCGCCCGCTGCGCTGTTCGGGGCTGTCCCGCTCGTCCTCGCACCCACCCTCGCCCGCGCGGAGGCGATGCGGGCCCTACGTGCCGACGGGGTGCCCGTCGCCACTGGTGACGCTCCTGGTGACGCTCCGGGTCTTGCCCCTGGTGTCGCTCCTGGTGTCTCCCCTGGTGTCGCCTCTGGTGTCGCTCCTGGTGTTGCCCCTGGTGACGGCGAGGTGGCCGACAGCGACGACGAGCACCGGGCCGGCCTGTGGTGGCTCGTCGCGGTGGTGCTGCCGTTGCTCGTGCTCGGCGCCGGCTCGCTGCTGTGGGGACCGGAACTGGTCGGCCTGGCCGGGCACGGTGGCCTGGAGCAGGAGGTCGGCACCGAGGAGACCGAGCTCGCGACCGAGGCGGGGTCGACCGACGCCACGGAGGACCCAGCGCAGGTGTCGCCGGCCGATCCGACCGGCTCACGGTTGATCGACGGTCTCGTTCCGGACGTCCCCCCGGCCGGCCGGTTCATGTGGCCCCAATGGGGTGAGGGCTCCGATCGGTCGGCGCTGGATGCCGACGTGCCCGACACGACGTCGCTGGAGGAGGACCCGACCGCGGCCGGCGATGACCCTGGTTCGGTGGACAGCGAACCACCGCAGGAGCCAGGCGAGGAGGCAGACGGCCAGCAGGACCAGGAGGACCAGCAGGACCAGGAGGACCAGGAGGCACCCTCGGCTGAGGAACCCGAGGAGGAGCCCACCGAGGGACCCGACGAGGACGGCCTGGAGCCACCGACGATCGTGCGGTTCCACGTCACGACCACCGACCCCTGCAGGCACGAGGCGGGGCGCGCGCACTGGCGCGAGGCCAGCTGGGTGATCGAGGGCGCGGACCGGGTGACGCTCGACCTGGGGGACGGCTCACCCCCGGTCCTCGTGGACGGTGCGTCGCGGCACACGGCCTGCGTGCTCGACGGTGCGACGATGGTGCTCACCGCGGAGAACGCCGCCGGATCGGACTCCGCGGTCCACGTCGCCGACTGACCGATACCGTCGCGGCCGACCGTCGGCAACGTGGGTGTGGGCCGGCGGCCGATGTCCGACCAACGAGGCCGACGTGGACCCGAGCGATCCGGAGCCGGACGGGCACCGTCCGGTCGAGTCGGATCCACCGGGGCCGCCACCGGCGCCGGGGGACCTGCCCGGGGCGGCTGACGCTGAGCCGGATCCGTCCGGGCCACCGCCGCCTCCCTTCGTGCGTGAGCGCGCCGCTCGTCGCCGCCGCATCCTGCTGGCATCCGGGGTGGGCGCGTTGGTGCTGCTCGCGGCCGGCGCTGCGCTGGCCGTGGGGTGGCCCGGCGTGGTGTCCGAGGAGGTCGAGGACGTCGAAGCCGCTGACGACGGCGAGGGGACCGACCCGGACGACGGAGCGGGCCCCGACACCTCCACGGAGGAGCCCGGCACGGGGGAGGAGCCCGGCGACGGGGGCGAGACCGGCTCGCAGGAGCGCTCGACCCCCGACATCGAGGCCGACATCCAGCTCGACCTCGACGAGGATGGGCGTCCCGACCGTGACGTGCCGGGCGATGAGCGGATCGTCGCCCCCGACGTCGATGGCCTGGACGACGACCAGCGTCCGATCGCGGAGCTGCTCCTGGACATCGATGCGTCGGAGCGGTCGATGCTCGGGTTCCAACTCGACGCCCAGGAGGCCTTCAGCCGGGGTGACGACCCCGACGACCCGGACGTGCTCGACGACCGCGTGCGGGGCGCTGCCGCCTACGCGCTCGAGGCGCTGGCGGTGCTCCGGGAGCGGATGCAGACACCGCAGGACGATCCGTGGGCCGAGCAGGTGCGGGAGACCTACGTGATCCACCTCGACTCGTGGGTGAGCTACCTCGAAGCGGTCCACGATGAGCCCCGGATGCTGCTCGGCGACACCACGCGCTACACCGTCGACATCAACCGGACCGGTGCGGCGTTCGTCCGGGCCGTCAACGCACCGACGGTGGCCGACATCGACGACGAGGTGGCGGACTACGCGGACGAGCTCGTCGAACGTGGCTTCCCCGACCCCGAGGACTCGCAGGTGTGACCCCGCGCTGCACCGGGCGTGCTGGGTGCGTGGCTCAGCGCTCCGGGGTGATGGCCAGCTCGGCGACATCGGCCAGCACGGTGGTCAGGCTGTAGTCCTTGGGCGTGAAGACGGCCGCGACACCCGCGTCACGCAGCTTCACGGCATCGGCGGTCGGGATGATCCCGCCCGCGACCACCGGGACCTCGTGGCCCTCCCGCCGGAGCCCATCCACGACCTGCGGCACCAGGGAGAGGTGCGAACCGGAGAGGATCGACAGGCCGACGAGGTGGACGTCCTCGTCCACGGCGGCGCGCACGATGTGCTCCGGCGTGAGCCGGATGCCCTCGTAGATGACCTCCATGCCGAGGTCGCGAGCGCGGATCGCGACCTGCTCGGCACCGTTGGAGTGGCCGTCGAGGCCCGGCTTGCCGACCAGGATCCGCAGCTTGCGGCCCAGGCGGCGTTCCACCTCGCGGACCCTGGTACGGGCTGCCTCGAGGTCGCTGCCGCCGGCCTGGGTGGCCGCGCCCTCGCCGACGCCCGTCGGTCCGCGGTACTCGCCGAAGGTCTCGCGCAGGACCTGTGCCCACTCGCCGGTGGTCACGCCGGCCGTGGCACAGGCGATCGATGCCGGCATCAGGTTCGCGTCGGTGGCGGCGGCCCGCCGGAGCTCGTCGAGCGCGGCGCTGGCGGCCGCGTCGTCCCGTGTCGCACGGGCTGCCTCGAGGCGGGTGAGCTGGTCGGCCTCGGCCGCGTCGTCGACCACCAGGATCCCGCCCTGCTCGTCGAGCAGTGGGGAGGGCTCGGCCTCCGTGTAGGCGTTGACGCCGACGACGGTCTGCTCGCCGGTCTCGATGCGGCGCAGGCGCTCGGCGTTGGAGCGGACCAGCTCGGCCTTCATCAGGTCGACGGCCTGCATCGCGCCGCCGCGGTCGAGGATGCGGTCGAGCAGGTCGGTGGCGCCGTCGACGAGGCTCTCGACCTTGGCCTCCATGACGTGCGAGCCGGTGAACAGGTCGTCGTGCTCGAGCAGGTCGGTCTCGAAGGCGAGGATCTGCTGCATGCGCAGGCTGAGCTGCTGGTCCCACGGCCGGGGCAGGCCGAGGGCCTCGTTCCACGTCGGGAGCTGGACGGCGCGGGCACGGGCGTCCTTCGACAGCGTGACCCCCAGCATCTCGATGAGGATGCGGGAGATGTTGTTCTCCGGCTGCTGTTCGGTGAGGCCGAGCGAGTTGACCTGGACGCCGTAGCGGAACCGCTTGAGCTTCGGGTCGGTGACGCCGTAGCGCTCCGTGCAGATGCGGTCCCACAGCTCGACGAAGGCCCGCATCTTGGCGACCTCCTCGACGAAGCGGATCCCGGCGTTGACGAAGAACGAGATGCGACCGACCACCTCGGGGAAGCGCTCGTCGGGAACGTCGCTGCGGGCCTTGACGGCATCGAGCACGGCGATCGCGTTGGCCAGGGCGAAGGCCAGCTCCTGCACCGGGGTCGCTCCCGCCTCCTGCAGGTGGTAGCTGCAGACGTTGAGCGGGTTCCAGCGGGGCAGGTGCTCGATCGTGTAGGCGATCACGTCGGTGGTCAGCCGCATCGACGGCTCGGGCGGGAAGGCGTAGGTCCCGCGGGAGAGGTACTCCTTGAGGATGTCGTTCTGTGTGGTGCCGGCGAGCTGGCTGACGTCGGTGCCCTGCTCCTCGGCGACGGCGATGTAGAGCGCGAGCAGCCACATGGCGGTGGCGTTGATCGTCATCGACGTGTTCATCCGCCCGAGCGGGATGCCGTCGAACAGCGCGCGCATGTCCTCGAGGGAGGAGATCGGCACACCGACCTTGCCGACCTCACCCTTCGCGAGGGGGTGGTCCGCGTCGTAGCCGGTCTGGGTCGGCAGATCGAAGGCCACCGACAGCCCGGTCTGTCCTCGGGCGAGGTTGGTCCGGTACAGCTCGTTCGAGGCCTCCGCGGAGGAGTGGCCCGAGTAGGTGCGGATCACCCACGGACGGTCCCGTTCCGGTCGCTCGCTCACGGGCACCTCCGGCGGGCTCGTCTCCTGGCCAGCGTAGCTCTGGCGCGCTGGTGGTGTGCCTGTCCGTGGCGCCCCGGAAGGTGGTCGGTGACGATCCTTGTGGCTATCGACAGGGATCGGCACAACGGTGGCCGGAGGCGCGTCGGGGATGCACATCCTCGTAGCTATCGACAGGGAAGTGCGGCGGTGCTGGGGTTGGGGCGGTACTCGGGCCTGGGTCGGGTCGGCGCGGGTCGTCGTGGGACCGGATGCGGTCGTCGAGGTCGACGGCGTCGGCCGTGAGCGGGGAGCCGCACGGGACCCGGCTGGCCGTGGACGCGCGACCGTGGCACCCTTCAGCGTCGTGTGCCGTCAGCGGGCACCGAGCCCCGCACCGTCAACGACGGTTCCCAGGCACCGTCGCACCATCCCGAGCTCGTCAGCGCCGCAGGCGGGTCCGGGTTCACAGGCCACAGGTCCCCGACGACGAGAGGTCGAGCGCGTGCGTTGTCGCCCGCTTCGGGTCGCGGTGCTGCTCGCGGCCGTCGCGCTGCTCGCCCCGGAGGTCGTCCTGCCGGTCACCGCCGACGCGCAGACCCTCGACGACCTCGACGACGCCGAACGGGTCGTCGAGGGCCTCGAGGAGGAGCTCGATCAGGCGACCGAGGCCTACGAGGCGACCTGGGCGGAGATCGAGCTCGCCCACGAGGAGCTCGAAGAGCTGCGCCGGCAGGAGCGGCGGCACGAGCGCCAGGCCGAGGAGGCGATGCGTGCCGTCAGCCTGCAGGTCCGGGGCGCCTTCAAGCAGGGCGCCGGTTCGACCATCGAGCTGCTGCTCGCCTCCGAGGGGCCGCAGGTCGCGGTCGAACGGGCGGCGATGGTCGCGGCGCTGCAGACCCGTGAGGGGGTTCGGTTCGAGGATGCGGTGGCCTCGAACCTGCAGCTCGACCAGATCCGCGGCCTGGTCGAGGACCGTGAGGATCGGCTCCAGGAGCTGCAAGCGCAGCTCGACGCGCAGGCGGAACAGCTGCAGGACCGACTGCAGGCCGCGGAGTCGCGGGCGACGCGGATCCGGTCGCTGGTCTCGCGCCAGCGGCGGATCGATCGCGGGCCACAGCAGGGGATCTACGCGTGCATCTTCGACAGCGCCTTCCGGTTCCGCGACACCTGGGGTGCGCCGCGGAGCGGAGGGCGGCGCCACAAGGGCACCGACGTCTTCGCGCCCCACAACCATCCGACCTACGCCTTCACCTCGGGGGTGATCCAGCGTCGTTCGCACAGCCGGCTCGGAGGACTCGGTCTGTACCTGCGGGGCGACGACGGCAACGTCTACTACTACGCGCACCTCAACTCGATCGAGCCGGCGGGTGCCGTCGGCAACCGGGTCACGGCGGGCGAGCTGATCGCGCGCAACGGGTCGACGGGCAACGCCTCGCCCAGCGCGCCGCACGTCCACTTCGAGCTCCACCCCGGGGGCGGTGCTGCCATCAACCCCTACCCGTGGCTGGCGGCGGCCTGCTTCTGAGGTTCAGCAACGACCGGTGAGCGACGGGACCCATGCCAGGGCGCCGGCTCGTGGCCGTGCGACCACTGGCCGGATGGCCACGTTCGGTTGGCGTCCAGTGGGCATATGCGGCATCCTGTACCCCACGGTCGGGCCGTTCACGTGCCCGGCCACTCGTACGCCTGGGTACCCGCGCCTGGG
>CAYVJT010000147.1:0-9662 GCA_964451855.1 uncultured Actinomycetota bacterium | reverse complement strand
TAGATGTCCTCCATGACCCACCGGACCGTGCGCAGCCACTTCTGCCAGTTCGGTGGGACGTACTTGCGGGCCATGCGCTCGTCGACGTTATCGGTGTCGTAGACCCGCGCGAGCCCCTCCGTGAACCCGTCGATCGCGGCGGGCCACGAGGGCCACGCCTTGAGCCCGTGGGGACCGTCACCGTTCCATCCCCAGGCGTTGTGCGACCCTGGAGGCAACCGCTTGCCGGCCGACGACTCGATCGCGGCGATCCCGACGACCAACCGCGGGTCGACGTCGTGCTCGAGGCCGGCGCGGACCAGGTCCTCAGCGTGCTCGGCCATCGGCGAGTCGCGATCCTCGAGCCAGACGCGCAATCGGTCGGCGTCGACCACCTCGCCGTCGGCGCCCTCGAAGACCAGCGGCTCGTCGGCCTCCTCCGCGTCCAGCAGGACCACGGGGTTGATCGGGTCGGTCCCGACCTCGGCGACGAGGTCGTCGATGGTCTGGTTGACGACCGCGGCGGCCGGGGCCGCGTCGTGGCCGTCGTCATCGGACCAGCTGACCGCCGGGGCTGCGGCGATCGCGGTCAGGCCGCCCAGCGCCGCGACGGCGGCGACGAGCGAGGTGGGACGGGAGAGGCGTGCCAGACGCGCCTTGCGTGCACGACCGGTGAGGTGGGAGCGGAAGGGAGACGACATCGGTTCGACCTCGAGGTAGCACGCCGCGCGCGATGGATCGCATCGCGACACGGATGGGGAGGTGGGGAGCTTCTGGGGGAGCGCGACCGAGGGGGTCGCGTACGCGCCCGACCGAGCGACCGGGTGCGCGGGTCCGCCGTCGCGGCGGTGACGGCCGGGGCCGTCAGGTGCTCCCCCGTGGGAACGTGACGAGGGGAGTGGGAGGGTGTGCAGACGAGGCTGCCGTGCTGCGCAGACGAGGGTGCCGTGCTGCGCTGCCCCTGTCCTGCGTCCCGACGCCGCCTTTCGGACAGGCGTCCACGTGGCCAGGCTACCGACCTTGCGCAGCCGCCAACGACCGGGTAGCCACCTGGGGATCGTCCGCCCTCCCGCGCCGTCCGCCCTCCCGCGACACGGGTCGTTCGCCCTCCCGCGACCGGTCAGCCACGGTGAGCGAGCAGCTCCAGGGTGCGGGCCAGCAGGTCCCGGGTGTCGGCCGGATCGATGACGTCATCGAGTTCGCCGTAGCTGGCGACGTTGAGGGCCTTCGCGTGCTCGTATGCGGCGTCGATCATCTCGGCCTCCCGCGCCGCCCGCTCCTCGGCATCCTCGATGGCCTCGAGCTCGCGGCGGTAGCCGAGCCGCACCGCCCCCTCCAACCCCATCGGGCCGAGCTCGGCGGTCGGCCATGCCAACGTGAGCGCGGGCGCCTTCAGCTGACCACCGAGCATCGCCTGCGCCCCCAACCCGTAGGCCTTGCGGGCGATCACCGCCAGGAGCGGCGTCCGCAGCCGTGCCCCCGCGACGAACATCGCCCCGAAGCGCCGCACACCACCCTCGGCCTCGGCCTCGGGACCCACCATGAACCCGGGGGTGTCGCAGACCACGATCATCGGGAGCGCGTGCGCGTCGCACAGCTGCAGCAGGCGCGTCGCGGCGTCTGCGCCAGCGGCGTCGATCGCGCCGCCGAGGTGCGCGTTGTCGTTGGCCAGGACGCCGACGGGCCGCCCCGCCAGCCGCGCCAGCGCCGTCACCATCCCAGGCGCGGTGTCGCGTTGGAGCTCCAGGAGGCTGGCCGTGTCGAACAGCCCTTCCAGGATGGCACGCACGTCGTACCCGTGGCGACGGTTCTCGGGGACGACGTCGCGGAGACGCTCCTGATCCGGTGCGCCGCCATCGTCGCCGGGCCCCTGGAACATCGCGAGGCACCGCCGCGCGACCGCGACCGCCTCCACGTCGTCGGCGACGACGACGTCCACGACGCCGTTGCGGCGGTGCACGTCGATCGGTCCGATCTCGGTGGGCTCCACCCTCCCGAGCCCACCGCCCTCGATCATCGCGGGCCCGGCCATGCCGAGGTTGCTGCGCTCGGTCGCGATGAGCACGTCGGCGCAGCCGGCGAGCGCCGCGTTGCCCGCGAAGCAGTAGCCGTCGACGATCGCGATGATGGGTACCTCGCCGCTGAGCTGCGCGAAGCGCTGGAAGGTCGCGACATCCAGCCACGATCCACCGACCGGGTCCGTGTCGCCGGGCCGGCCCCCTCCCCCTTCCGCGAAGAGCACCACGGGCAGCCGGCGCTCGGCAGCCACCTCGAGGAGGCGGTCCATCTTGCGATGGTTGATGTGCCCCTGTGTCCCGGCCAGCACGGTGTAGTCGTAGGCCAGCACCGCGCAGCTGGCCCGCTCAACCCCGACCTCGTCGGCGTGCACGGTGCCGATGCCGGTGATCAGCCCGTCGGCCGGTGTCTCGCGCTGCAGCTCGTCGACCGGGCGGCGCGAGCGTTGGGCCGCGATCGCGAACCCGCCGTACTCCACGAAGCTGCTCTCGTCGAGCAGTGCCGCGACGTTCTCCCGCGCCGTACGCATCCCGCGTTCGTGCCGCCGTTCGACCGCCGCCGGACGCGCGTCGTCGCGCAGCAGGGCCCGTCGGTCCTCGAGTTCGGTCAGGGCGTGCGTGGGCCCTTGCGAGACGGCCGAGCCGTCCGCCACCTCGGTGGTGGTCGCCATCGGCGCGTCGTCTGCCGACACCGCCGGTGTCTGGTCCGGTGACACCGCCGGCCCCTCGTCGGCGGATCTCTCCGCGTCCGCAGGACCGGCCTCGCGACCGACACCGATGCGCACGAGCGGCTGACCGGCCTCGACGGCATCGCCCGCCACCACCTCGACGCTGCGGACGCTGCCGGACACGGCGCTGAGGACGGGATGCTCCATCTTCATCGACTCGAGCACGACCACAGCGGCCCCGGCAACGACCTTGTGCCCCGACGCCACCACCTCGACGACCGTGCCCGCCATCGGGGCTCGGACGAGCTCCTCCTCGACCATCCTCGCCTCCCACCGGTCGTCGATCCGGACCCACCACGCGGGTCCTGCAGTGGCCCTGCCTACTCGATGTCCGCGCGGACGTCGAGTCGGTCAGCGCGGGCCCGGTGGGGCGAGCTGACCGGACGTTTGCTTCGCGTGGCCGGGCTCGCGACCATCGCGACACCTCGACCCTCAAGGTGGCGATGAAGGCGATCCCCACAGGCGGCACCGGAGCGCTCGGCCGTCGGCTGGCCGCGTACCTCGCCAGCAGGGACGTCGAGGTGGTCGTGCTCACCAGCGGCCGCGCCTACCCGCAACGTGTGCTCGACGCGGGCTGCGGGTTCGGGTTCCCGACGATCGTCCCGCTCGACGATCTGCTGGGACGCGGCGGTCCGCGTCCTCCATCGTCCATCGCCGTGAGGAGGTCCCTGTGCCGAGGCTCCTGATCGTCCACCACACCCCGTCGCCGAGCCTGCAGGCGCTGCTGGAGGCCGCGGTCGACGGTGCTACCGACGACGCGATCGAGGGCGTCGAGGTGGTGAAGCGACCCGCGCTGACCGCGGCCGAGGTCGACGTGCTGGAGGCCGACGCCTACCTGCTGGGCACGCCGGCCAACATCGGGTACATGTCCGGCGCGTTGAAGCACTTCTTCGACCGCATCTACTACCCGTGCCTGGACACCACCCAGCGCCGTCCCTACGGCCTGTACGTCCACGGCAACGAGGACACGACCGGTGCGGTCCGCGCCGTCGGCTCGGTCACCAAGGGGCTCGGGTGGCAGCAGGCTCGCGATCCGGTCGAGGTGCTCGGTGACCCGTCCTCCGACGACATCGAGGCCTGCTGGGAGCTCGGCGCGACTCTGGCTGCCGGCCTGACGCTCGACGCCTAACCTCACGGGGGCGCGGGACCGAGGAGACGGGATGAGCCTGGATGCGTCCGACATCGAGGAGCTCCGACGGCTCGAGGAGTCGTTGTGGCGTCGGGAGACCCGCTGCGACCCTGACTACATGCGGTCGATCACGACCGATGACGTGTTCGAGTTCGGCCGCTCCGGTCGGACCTACACCCGGGACGACATGCTCGACATCGCCGACCAGGAGATCCCGGCAACGCTGCCACTGCAGGGCTTCACGGTGCACGAGGTGACGTCGGACGTCGCGCTCGTCACCTACGTCAGCGAGGTCCAGTACACGACGCTCGACCTCGGCAACCGCAGCTCCCTCTGGGTGCGGAGCGGCGGCCGATGGAAGCTGCGCTTCCACCAGGGCACGCCCATCCCTACCGCCGAGGTCTGACCGCCTGGACCGGCCGGGCGCCGCACCACTTCCGGCCACCTGTTCGACGGGCACGTGGACCCCTCGTCGCGGCGCGGTGTCCGGTTCGTGCCCATGTCCACGGGCTCGGACAACCCTCAGGGTCGGGCAGTTCGGCACTGGTCCGCCACTGGGTGAGGGCGGAGGATGCTACGACCGGAGCGAACCTGCCCTGGGGGCTCTCCGGGAAGGTCGGACTCACCTCATCCCGACAGGGGGAGATCATGGAAGGCTCGCGCAGGAAGCGCGGCTGGCGGCTGCTGAGCCTCTCGCTCGCACTCGTGCTCTTGGGTGGCGGTCTCGCCGCGTTCGTGCAGACGAACGCCGGCAGCGTCGAGATCCGCGACCTGCGGTTCAACGACAGCGAGGGCCGCGTCATGAGCGGCCTGCTCTACGTCCCGGAGACGGCGACGGCGGAGACCCCGGCGCCCGCCGTGCTCGCGGTCCACGGCTACCTCAACTCTCGCGAGACCCAGAACCCCTTCGCCATCGAACTCGCACGACGCGGCTACGTCGTGCTGGCGCTCGACCAGACCGGGCACGGCTACTCCGACCCGCCGGCGTTCGCCGCCGGCTTCGGTGGCCCAGCGGGGCTCGCCCACCTGCGGTCGCTCGAGATCGTCGATCCCGACAACATCGGCATGAGCGGCCACTCCATGGGGACGTGGGCAGCGACCGTCGCGGCTGCCGTCTACCCCGACGGGTACCGGTCCGTGGTGATGCAGGCCTCGGCGCCTGGGGTGCTGGGCACGCCCGAGGGATCCGAGACCTTCCCCCGCAACACGATGGTGCTCTTCCCCGAGTGGGAGGAGTTCTCCGAGCTGTTCTGGGGGACGCCCATCCCGACGGATTCGTACGGCAGCGAGAACATGCTGCAGCTGTTCGGTACCGACCAGCCCGTCGAACCGGGCGTGCTCTACGGGTCGATCGAGGACGGCACCGCGCGCATCCTGGAGCCGGTCACGACCACGCACCCCGGGCTGCACTGGAACCCGACAGCCACCACGCTGACCGTCGACTGGTTCGCCCAGACCCTCGAGGGCGGCCACGAGGCCACCGGTCAGACCTGGTGGTTGAAGGAGATCGGCACGTTGATCGCGATGCTCGGCGGCATCCTGTTCGTGTTCGCCGCCGGTGCCCTGCTGCTGCGCACACCCTTCTTCGGGCGCCTGAGGCGTCCGGTCCCGCCGGCACGCGGTATCGAACGCGGCTGGATGTGGTGGGTCGGTGCGGCGGTCGCGACCGCGGTCCCCGCGTTGACCTTCTTCTACTTCCTCAGCCGGGGCTCGGAATGGCTCCCCGCCAGCCGGGTGCTCCCGCAGGAGATCAGCAACGGGGTCCTGGTGTGGGCCGCCGTGGTCGCCGGCGCCGTCGTCGTGCTGATGGGTACGTGGCACCTGGTCATCAACCGACACCAGGACGCGACCCTCGTGCACTACGGGCTGCGGACGCAGGAGGGGACCACCCCGGCGGTCGTCGGCCGGTCCGCGCTGCTCGCCCTCACCCTCGGCGCGGGGGTGTGGGGGCTGCTGTACGTCTCCGATCTGCTGTTCAAGACCGACTTCCGCTTCTGGATCTACCAGATGAAGCTGATGGATCCCCTACGGCTACGGATCTTCCTCACCTACCTGGTGCCCCTCGCGGTGATCTTCGTGATCATCACCGCCATGCTGCACGGACAGTTCCGGCCGCGTGATCACGAGCGCAGCATCGCCCGAGCGATGGTCGCGAACGCGCTGATCCTGGTGACGGGTATCACCGTGCTCGCGATCGCCAACTACCTGCCGTTGCTGCTGGGCGGCTCCCTGTGGGTCGACACCCAGCCGCTGCTCTCGATCGTCGCCGGGCTGCAGTTCATCCCGATCCTGGCGGTCGTTGCCGTCATGTCCACCTTCTTCTTCCGCCTGACCGGCACCGTTTACACCGGTGCGTTCCTCGGGGCGACGTTCCTCTCGTGGAACCTCGCTGCCGGCCAGGCGATCCAGTACCCGAGCCAGGTCTGGGGGGCTGGGACCATGCTGGTCAGCATCGGGCTGCCCGTGATACTGGGGCTCGTGTTGGGCGTGTGGTCGCTGGTCACACGGCACGATCGCCTCACGATCCCCGGCGAGGCGACACAGGACGTGGAGGAGCGTCGCTCGTTGCCGGCCTGAAGCTCACCGACGCGACCGCCGGGCCCCGCAGCCGCGGGCCCGGCGGATGCGACACGCCGGGCCGTAGCCACCTGACGTCAAGGACCACCCGGTCCGCACCACAGTACGAGTGCAACGCCTCGTCGCGCTGTCCTCGCTCGCCAGGGCTGCCGACCGGCTGACCGACGGGCGGCCCTGCACCGCCGCGACGCCGAACGCCGGTCGCCAACCCGCCTGGACCGCCACCGTCGGGACCGCGATGCCGGCGGATGATCCGTGACCACGCCCCACGTGTCGCCAGCATCAGCTCAGGACGACTCGACGGTGCGCCCCGGCGGTCCGTCCCGGATCGTGACGTCAGCCCTGTCCGACGACGTCACGACGCGTCGAGGTCCACGATGCCCTCCTGCACGGCCCAGGTCGCCAGCTCCGTCCGGCTGGCACGACCGGTCTTGGTCAGCAGGTTGGACACGTGGGCGCTGGCGGTCTTGCGGCTGATGTAGAGCCGCTCGCCGATCTCGACGTTCGACAGGCCCTGGGCGACGAGTGCGAGGACCTCGTGCTCCCGGGCGGTCAGGCCGACGTCGTCCGGGTCGGTCGTCGTCAGACCGGGCAAGGAGATGCGGGCGCGACGGGCGAGTCCCTCGATGTCCGCCCGGAGCCGCTCGGCACCGAGCCCGACCGCCTGCTCGTGCGCGCCACGCAACTCCGCGGCGGCAGTGTCACGGTCGTCGCTGGCGAGCAGCGCCTCAGCCAGCCGCCAGCGGGCGTAGGTGCGCCAGTAGGCCTCCGAGATCGTCTCCAAGGCCGTTCGCCACCGGTCCGGGTCCGGCCCGGTCAGCCGGGACAGCTCCGCCTCGGCGAGCCGGACCCAGGTCGCCGGTGTCTCGATCTGGATGGCCCCACCAGGTTGTGGGGGGAAGCGTTCCACCAGGTCGTACATCCGTCCCAGGGCCTCCTTCGCCCGGCGGAGGTGCTCTTCGCGGTCGCCTCCGCGGGCGGCGAGTGCGCGGTCGACCTCCGCGCGCACCAGGGGGAGCAGCGCCCCCGTCTTCATCGCCTCCGACGCCGGGTTCACCTCCACCCCCAGGTACTCGGCTGCCAGCGCCCGCACGTCATCCACGCGGCCCTGCGCGGCGGCGATCTCGGCCTCCAGTGGGAACTGGTCGTGGTGGAAGCGCACCGTGCCCAGCTCCCGCATGCGCTGGACGTCGGCGGCGGCGGCGGCGAGCCGGCCCCGCATCCAGTGCATCGTCCCTCGCACGTGGTAGTACCAGGCCAGGTCGTAGCCTTCGAGCCGTCCCTCGGCCATCTCGCCCAGTGCCTGCTCGACCCGGTCGAACTCTCCGGAGCGCAGGTGGAAGTAGCTCAGGTGCTGCACGAAGCGCTTCGCTTGCGTCGACCAGCGATGCCCGTCCCGCTCCAGCCACGCTGCCAACTCCTCGGCCACCTCGCGTGCCTCGGCGTCGCGCCGGGCGAAGACGTACAGCACCACGAACCGGGCGACAGCCACGCGCACGCGGCGGTGGTCGTCCCCGAGCTCCTCCGCGACCGTCCGCGCCTCGTCGAGCGTGGCCAACGCCTCGTCGATCGCGCCGACCCAGCCGAGCGCCCACCCGAGGTTGGCGAGAACCTCGACCTCGACCTCGCGGTCACCTGCCGCCTGCGCGGCCGCTACCGCCTCCCGCGCCGGCGCGATCGCCTCGTCAGGCGTGTAGGTGGGGTCCAGCACGAGCTGCCGCGCGTACTCGGCCAGCGCCCGCGCCCGCACGGGGGACCGACCGAGACCCGCGGCGAGCTCGCAAGCCCGCTCCGCCTCGGCGACAGCTGCCGTGGTGTCGATCGCCGATATCGCCCTGGCGAGCCGTTGGCGCAGGTCCGCCTCGCGCGCGACATCCGCCCGCCCGCCGGCCTCCAGCGCCGCCCGGAGGTGCTCGACGGCCCGGCTGTGCTCCCCGGCCTGCTCGGCCACCTCCGCGGCCGCGCGCAGCACGTCGACCCGGTCCCGGTCGCCGGGTTCGGCCGCGTCCCACAGAGCAAGCGCGCGCTCGTAGTGGGCGAGCGCCTCCGCGGGCGCCACGGACCGCTGCGCCCGCTCGGCCGCGTCCAGCGACGCCTCGAAGGCCTGCTCGGTCATCCCTGCCTCGTGCCAGTGGCGGGCGAGCTCGGCGGCGACCTGCGTGTCTCCACCGGTGACCAGCTCGGGACGGGCGGAGAACACCTCGGCGGTGCGGCGATGCAGTTCGGCGCGTTCGGCCGGCAGGAGCTCGCCCTCGGCGACCTCACGCACCAGGGCGTGGCGGAACCGGTAGCGGTCCCCGCTGGTGATCAGCACGTGTTGGTCGACCGCCGACCGCAGCGCTCGGAGCAACTCCTCGCGGGGCAGCGCGGCGACCGATGCGAGGACCTCGTGGGAGGGATCCTCAGCGATGACCGCGGCCATCGCCACCACCTCACGTGTGATCTCGGGTAGCCGCGCCAGCCGCACGGCCACGACCTCGCCGATCATCGGCGGCACCGAGCCCTCCCCCTGACCAGCGAGGTCGCTGGCGACCAGTTCCTCGACGAAGAACGGGTTGCCACCCGAGCGTTCGGCGATCCGGGAGACCGCGCTGGGTTCCGGCGGTGCGCCCTGGATCCCGGCCAGCAGATCGGCCACCGCCCGCTCGCTCAAGGGGTGGAGGTCGAGGCGCACCACGTGGGGCAGTCGGGTGAGCTCGCCGAGCAGCGACCGGAGCGTCTCCGCTGCGGTCAGCCCGTCGTCTCGGACGGTCACCACGATCCCCACCGGATCGTCGCGGAGCGTGCGTGCCAGGAACCCCAACACGTCCAACGTGGACCGATCCGCCCAGTGCAGGTCCTCCAGGCCGATCAGGAGCGGACGTTCCGCTGCTACACCACGCACCGCGTCCACCAGCGCGGCGAACAGCCGCGAGCGCGCTTCCTCGCCGCCGGGACCCGTCGCGTGGAGCGGACGGTCGGCGAACTCCGGCACGATGCGGGCGAGCTCCCCGCGGCTGGGTCCCAACAGCTCCGGTAGCCGGGTCTTGTCGAAGGCTCCGGCCATGCCGCGCAGGATCTCCGCGAGCGGCGCGAACGGCAGCTCGCTCCCGCCCGTCTCCACACAGCGGCCTATCACGGCGCGCGTCCCAGCGTCCTCGGCACGCCGCACGACCTCGTCCAGGATGCGGGACTTGCCGATGCCGGCCTCACCAGCCACCACCACGACACGGGAGGCACCTGACCCCACCTCCG
>CAYVJT010000146.1:8090-9662 GCA_964451855.1 uncultured Actinomycetota bacterium | reverse complement strand
ACGAGGTTCTTGCCGATGTCGTGGATGTCGCCCTTGACGGTGCCGATCACCACCTTGCCGATCGGCGGGGCGCCGGTCTCGGCGAGCAGCGGGCGCAGCACCTCCATGCCGCCCTTCATGGCGTTGGCGGCGAGCAGCACCTCGGGCACGAACAGCACCCCGTCGCGGAAGTCGATGCCGACGATGCGCATGCCCTCGACCAACGCCTCGTCGAGCACCCGCTGGGCGCTCCAGCCGCGCGCGAGGAGGATGTCGGTGCCCTCGACGACCTCGTCAGCGAGGCCGTCGTAGAGGTCCTCGTGCATCTGCGCGACGAGGTCCTCGTCGCTCAGAGACGCGAGGTCGAGGTCCTCGTCGCCAGCGGGGCCGATGTCGGGTTCGGGGTGATCCTGTGCCATCGCCGCGTCTCCACGGTCGGGGAGCGATGTGGACCGGGACCCGCCGGTCCACCGCGCTCGTTGACGTCGCCTGGCTCGCTCCGGTCGTGGAGCACCACCGATCGCCTTTGTCAAAGGCTAGACGTCCGCAGCGATACGGTCTAATACTCGTTGAGCATCGACTGATACTCTTGACACATGGAACGGTTGAACGATCTCGAACTGCTCCGCGCGTTCATCGCGGTGGCGGAGGAGCGACACTTCGGACGGGCGGCGCAGCGCCTGCACGTGGCCCAGCCCGTGATCAGCCGGCGGATCCAGCGGCTGGAGCGCACGATGGACGTCGCGCTGCTCGAGCGTACGAGCCGCCACGTCACGCTGACCCCGGCCGGGACCACCTTCCTCGACTCGGCTCGGCAGCTGCTGCACAGCACCGAGCTGGCCGTGCTCGAGGCCCGCCGGGTCGCCGAGGGGGGCGCCGGCCGCCTGACCGTGGGGTTCGTGGACTCGGTCGCCTTCACCCTGCTGCCGCCGGTGCTCCGCGAGCTCGCGGCGCGGGTCCCGGACATCGCGGTCGAGCTGCGGGAGCTCTCCACCGAGGAGCAGCTCTCGGAGCTCGACGTCGACGTGGACGTCGCGATCGTGCGCGAGGTCGGTGAGCACGAGCTCGTCTCCGAGGGGCTGCTCGCCCGCCACCTGCTGCGGGAACGCCTGCTCGTGGCGGTCGCCGCGGACCATCCCCTGGCGGCGCGCTCGGAGGTCGCCCTCGCCGACCTGGCCGATGACGACTTCGTCATGTTCCCACGCCCACAGGTCCCCCGGCTCCACGACCATCTGCTGGCCATCTGCGAAGGTGCCGGGTTCCGCCCCGCCATCACGGCCCATGCGTCGCAGTACCCGACGATGCTCGCGATGGTGTCCGTGGGACGCGGGGTCGCGCTCGTGCCCGCATGCGTGCAGGCGGTGCGCCCGCACGACGTCCGGATGATCGCGGTGACCGACGAGGCGGCCACGAGCGACCTGCTCCTCGCCTGGCGCGGACCCGGCACCCCGGCCCTGGAGACCTTCGTCGAGGCCGCCGAAGCGGTCGCCGCGACGACGTCGTGACCTACCGGTGGCACCCCACCGGTAGCGTTGGCGAGGATCGGGCAGCGACCCAACGGATCACCCGATCCCGACCGAGCACCCGATCCTG
>CAYVJT010000146.1:0-7990 GCA_964451855.1 uncultured Actinomycetota bacterium | reverse complement strand
GACCGAGCACCCGATCCTGGGGGATCCAGCAGCAGCGGCAGCGAGCGCGGCGAGGAGGAGCACGGTGGGCGAGCAGCGCAAGGGACCTGCGGTCCCGGACGGACCGGCCAACCCGGAGGGCGAGGAGATCGCCCTGCAGGTCATGGCCGTCGCCGGTGGGGCCGGTGCCGTCGTCGCCCTCCCGCTGCTCACCGCCGCCATCAACGACCAGGCGCCGGTCCAGGTGATCGCCTTGGCCTTCGCCTTCCCGCTGGCCCTGGTCGCGGTCGGTCGCCTGCGCCAGCAGCGACACTGGCAGATCGCCGCCGGGGTCATCGCGGCCGTCGTCGCGGTGCTGCTGGCGATCAGCACGCCGGTCACGGCGTTCGGTGCGGTGCTCCTCCTGGCGGTCGGGGCACCGATGTCGCTGGTCCTCGTCGGCCGGTACCTGCTCGATCACGACCGCGTCGCCGCGGGAGCGTGGCTGGGCTGCGCCACGATCGCGCTGATCGCGGGCTTCCTCGCCGTCGCCAACGAGGTCCCCGGCACCGCGGGCGGCATCCTGCTGGTGGTGCTCGTCGGGTGCGCCGTCGCGATGCAACGGTTGCGCGCCGCGGTGCGCGGGGGTTCGCGTCCGGGCTGAACGCCCCCCGGATCCCGTCACCCGCGAGGGTCGTCGCCGGTGCGCACCCGACGATGCGCCCCGAGCCCGGGCGTTGAGCGCATGAGCGGTCCGTTGAGCGCACGAATCCCGTCCTACGACCACCGTCTACCGCGATGCTCCTGGCACGCGACAACCGTGTCTGCAAGGGTGGCCGCTGCGTCAGCCGACCAACCAGATGCGCGTGGGGTCGTCGCCAGCCGTCAAGGGTCACCCTGAGGAGAGCGGGGTGCGCGGCAGGGGACACGTCCGCGCCACGAGAGGGAGATGCTGTCGATGTCAACGCTCGAGAGAGTGAAGGGCCACATCCATCCGGTGGTGTTCCCGGTGTCCGCCGGGGTGATCATCCTGTTCGTGATCTACGGCGCCGCCTTCAGCGACAACGCCGAACAGGTGCTGGGCGCGGTCAGGGACTGGATCACCGCGAACCTCGGCTGGTTCATGATCTTCACGATCGCGTTCCTGGTGGTGTTCTGCCTGTGGCTCGCGATCGGCAAGTCCGGGAGCATCAGGCTCGGTCCCGATGACGCGAAGCCGGACTTCAGCTACCTGACCTGGTTCGCCATGCTCTTCAGCGCCGGCATGGGGATCGGCCTGATCTTCTGGGGTGTCGCCGAACCCGCCATGCACTTCGCCGAGGGACCACAGTTGGATTCGGCGGAGGAGACGGCACGTGAGGCGATGCTGCTGACCTTCCACCACTGGGGGTTGGGCGCCTGGTCGGTCTACGCCGTGCTCGGGCTCTCGCTCGCCTACTTCGGGTTCCGCCACAACCTGCCGATGACGGTCCGCTCGGCGCTGTACCCGCTGATCGGCAACCGGGTCCAGGGCTGGCCCGGCAACCTCGTCGACATCCTGGCCATCTTCGGCACCATGTTCGGCATCGCGACCTCACTCGGACTCGGCGTCGCACAGATCGCGGCCGGACTCGGCCGGGTGTTCGACATACCGGGTGGCACGCCCACGCAGATCGCCCTCATCGCCATCATCACCCTCATCGCGACGATCTCGGTGGTGACCGGTATCGACAAGGGCATCCGACGCCTGTCCGAGATCAACATCAACCTCGCTGGGTTGTTGCTGCTGTTCGTGATCATCACCGGACCCACGCTGTTCCTGCTGACCTCGTACTTCGAGAACATCGGCAACTACATCACGGGCTTCTTCGACGTGCTGTTCTGGGGTGGCGTCTACGACAACCCGGAGGTCTGGACCGCCGAGACCCAGGGTGGCTGGTACGGCGACGCGGAGGGCTGGCTCAGCGGCTGGACGATCTTCTACTGGGCGTGGTGGATCTCCTGGGCACCCTTCGTCGGGATGTTCATCGCCCGCATCTCCCGTGGCCGCACGATCCGGGAGTTCATCCTGGGCGTGCTGTTCGTCCCGACCGCGGTGTCGTTCCTGTGGTTCACCGTGATGGGCAACACCGCTCTGCACCTGACGATGACGGGCACCGCGGACATCGTGGGACCCACGGTCGAGGAGGGGACCGGCGACAGCGCGATGTTCTTCATGCTGGAGGCCCTGCCGCTCTCGACCTTGACCTCCATCGTGACGATCCTGGTCGTGACGCTGTTCTTCGTCACGTCGTCGGACTCGGGGTCGTTCGTGATCGACATGATCGCGTCCGGCGGGGATCTCGATCCACCGAAGTCGATGCGCGTCTTCTGGGCTGTCTCGGAGGGTGTCGTCGCCGCGGTGCTGCTCGCCGCAGGAGGCCTCGCCGCGCTCCAAGCAGGAGCGATCGCCACGGGCTTGCCCTTCGCGATCGTGCTCCTGATCGTCGCCTTCGGTGTCGCCAGAGGTCTCAACGTCGAGGCCCGTGGCGGTGTCGTGGTCCGGCCTGAACATCAACTGGTCCAGGACCCCACCGGAGGGATGTCCCAGGAAGCGCGTTCAGAGGACTGATCCGATCTCAAGCGGAGGAAGGCGAGAAGATGGCAAGGATCCTGGTCGGGGTCGACACCTCACCGGAGTCGGTCGAGGCGCTTCGCCGCGCCGTCGAGGAGGCGAAGCGGCGCGACGCCACGTTGGAGGTGGCCTACGTGTTCCCACCACCGGAGCAGGTCACCGCGTGGCCCGTGCTCCCGGAGAAGGGCGCGGACAAGGCGCCGAACCTCGAGAAGCTACGCGCCGAAGCTGACGAGAAGCTCGGCCAGTGGCTGGAGGAGTCGGACGTCGACCTCTCCGGCGCCGACGTCGAGCGCAACGTGATCGCGGACCGCAAGACGGCCTCGGCGCTGATCGAGCGCTCCAAGGACGCCGACCTGGTCGTGGTCGGCTCCCGCGGGCGCGGCGGGTTCGCCGGGCTGCGGCTCGGATCGGTGAGCGAGCAGGTGACACGCCACGCGCGCTGTCCCGTGCTCGTGATCCGCAAGTCGACGAAGGACTGAGGCGCGGCCAAGCAAGGGAGCGCCGGCCGCCGCGAGGTGGCCGGCGCTCCTGCCTGTGCCCTGCGTGTGCTCCGAGTTGCGTGCTCCGAGGGGGGTCGGAGCAAGGCGTGATCCTGGGGACCCCGTCGCGGGACCGTGGCCAGCCCGTACCGTGATCGGGAGACGCCGCTCCGCGAAGGGGTGGGCATGGGCTCGACCGAGGCCACGGTGCGGTTCTTGTCGGCTCGCCGACGGATCACAGGTGGCGTGCGCCAGTGTCGGCGAGGGATCGCCGCTGGTGATGCCGCCCGGGTGGCTGTGCCACCTGGACGAGAACCGGGTGCACCCGGCGGCGGCGAGCGTACGCGAGAGCCTGGAGGTGATCGTGCTCGAACGGCAGCAACACTTCTCCGACCGGGTCCGCGGCGAGGACCTGCACCCGTGAGGCGTCGCCGGATACGACGACCCCCGGATCGGCCGAGGGCGCGCGCTGGCGCTGCGCGACGTCCACAACATCAGCGGAGCGCTGCTCGACAGCAGGACGCGGGATGCCAACTTCGCCGCGTACTCCGCAAGCGCCAGGCCGACGATCCGCGCCTGTCGGCCGTGCCGAGGGCCATCTCCACCGGCCCGGACGGGTTCGACCCACGGGTGTTGACCGAGACCTTCCGCCGTCGCTACCTCGGCCTCGAGCCCTGAGGGTGCCACCACGGGATGTCCGTGCCGCGGCATCGGATCGTGGATCGGGCCGCGGCGCACGGACCTCGCGGACCCGACGGCCCGACCTCGAGAGCCCCTCACCTCGAGCCCCCGATCCGAGAACCTGAAGTCCCCCTTGCGCGCGCACTGATATATCAGTAGGGTCCGTCGTGGGAGTCACGGACGGAGCGGGTGTGGCAGGCGGCGGACTGGCGGATCTGGCGGTGCTCGTTCCCGAGCATGCCGTCACCGACCAGCTCAGCCAGCAGGCCTACTACCTGCTCCGCGACCGCATCGTGACCCTCGGCCTCACCCCCGGGACCCTCGTCAACGAGCGGGAGCTCGCCGAGGAGTTCGGGCTCGGTCGCACCCCGATCCGCGATGCGTTGCGCCGGTTGGCCGACGACGGGCTCGTCGAGGTCTACCCCCGGCGCGGCATCTACGTCGGTCCGATCGACGTCGGCGACCTCGGCGCCATCTCCGAGATCCGCGTCGAGCTCGAGGGGTTCGTGTCCCGGCTCGCCGCCGAACGCCGTCAGGACGTCGATCGTGCCGACATCGAGGCCTTGCTCGACGAACTGGACGCAGCCGCCGGCGTCGCGGACGAACGGCGACTGATCCACCTCGACCAGCGCATCCACCGTCTGATCTACCGCTTGGCCCGCAACCCCTTCCTCGAGGCTGCCCTCGACCGCTACTACGTCCTCGCCCTGCGGCTGTGGTTCCTCGCCTTGGAACGCATGCACCGGCTCGAGGACGCCGTCGACGAGCATCGTCAGCTCCTCGACGCCATCAGCACCGGCGACGGTGCCACCGCGGAGCGCATCGCCCGCGACCACGTCGCCGACTTCGAACGGTCGATCCGCGCGTTGCTGTGATCGACCCCGCGGCCGGTGACGTCCGGCCCAAGGTCCGTGTGAGGGAGACCCAGCATGAGCGAACTACCTGACCGCGCCCACGTCGTCGTCATCGGCGCAGGCATCGTCGGTAACTGCATCGTCGGCCACCTCGCCGACAAGGGCTGGAAGGAGATCGTCCTCGTCGACAAGGGCCCGTTGCCGGACCCGGGGGGCTCCACCGGCCACGCGTCCAACTTCATCTTCCCTGTGGACCACGGCAAGGAGATCGCCCAGCTCACCCTCGACTCCCAGCGTCAGTACGAGGACATGGGGGTCCAGGTCAGCCCCGGAGGCATCGAGGTGGCGCGCACCCACGAGCGCATGGAGGAGCTGCGGCGCCGGATGGCCTCCTCGAAGGCCTGGGGGGTCGAGTCCGAGCTGATCTCCAACGAGCGCATCAAGCAACTGGTGCCCTTCGTGAACACCGACATCCTGCACGGTGGGTTCTGGACCCCCTCGGTGTCGGTGGTCGACTCCCTGCAGGCCGGCACGATCATGCGCCAGCGAGGGCTCGACGCGGGGGCCCTGACCGTCTCCGCCAACACCGAGGTCACCGACATCGAGGTGGCTAACGGCCGGGTCAGTGCCGTGGTGACCGACCGCGGTCGCATCGCGTGCGAGTACGTCGTGATCGCCTGCGGCGTGTGGGCCCCGCGCCTCGCCGCCATGGCCGGCGCGACGATCCCGCTGACCCCGGCGGTGCACCAGATGATCGACGTCGGCCCGATCCCGGAGCTCGAGGCGACGCGCCAGGAGATCGCGTTCCCGATCGTGCGCGACATGGACACCAACATGTACGAGCGCCAGAACGGCGGCGACATGGAGGTGGGCTCCTACGCGCACCGGCCGATCCTGCACGACCCCGACGACATCCCCTCGATCGAGGAAGCACAGCTCTCCCCCACCCAGCTCCCGCTGAGCCAGGAGGACTTCGATCCGCAGATGGAGGACGCCCTCGAGCTGATGCCCGAGCTGCTCGACACCCCCGGCGCGGGCGTGAAGCACGGCATCGACGGCCTGCTGTCCCTGACACCGGACGGTGGCCCGATCCTCGGTGAGACCTTGGAGGTCAAGGGGCTGTGGTCGGCGAACGCGGTGTGGATCAAGGAGGGCCCCGGCGTCGGCAGGATGATCGCCGAGTGGATGACCGACGGGGAGCCGGAGATCGATCCCCACGGTGCCGACATCGCCCGCTTCACCCCGCACCAGCGGACCTGGAAGCACATCCGGGCCCGTGCCAACGAGGGCTTCAACAAGACCTACGGCATCGTGCACCCGCGCGAGCAGTGGGAGTCCGAGCGTGGCGTGCGGCGTTCGTCGTTCCACCCGCGGACCGAGGCCCTCGGCGCCGTCTACTTCGAGGCAGGCGGCTGGGAGCGGCCACAGTGGTACGAGAGCAACGCTCCGCTCGTCGAGGAGTTCGGGGTCGAGGACCGCGAGCACGAGTGGGACCGTCGCTGGTGGTCGCCGATCATCAACGCCGAGCACCTCGCCATGCGTGACCGCGCCGCGATCATCGACCTGACGGCCTTCTCGATCTACGACGTGACCGGCCCCGGCGCCTGCGACTACCTGCAGCGCATGGTCGTCGCCAACGTGGACCGGCCGGTCGGGCGGATGATGTACACCCCGGTGCTCACCCACAACGGTGGCTTCCGCAGCGACCTGACCGTGGTCCGCCTGGCCTGGGATCGGTACCGGATCATCACCGGCGGGGCGGACTGGGGCCGCGACCTCAAGTGGTTCACCGACCACCTCCCCGAGGACGGCTCGGCGCACCTCGCCGACGTCACCAACGCCTGGTGCACCGCCGGCGTCTGGGGGCCACGGGCCCGCGACATCATGCGGTCGGTCACCGACCACGACCTCTCCGACGAGGCCTTCCCCTTCGGCTCCGCGCAGCAGGTGGAGATCGCCGGGGTGCCGACCATGATGGCGCGGATCTCCTACGTCGGTGACCTCGGCTGGGAGATCCACGCGCCGATGGAGAGCGGCGTCGCCCTCTGGGACGCCCTCTGGGAGGCGGGGCAACCCCACGGGATGGTCGCGGCGGGCGGTGGCGTCTACGGCACCACGGGCCGCATCGAGAAGGGCTACCGCCTCATGGGGGCCGAGCTCGAGAGCGAGTACAACCCCGTCGAGGCCGGGCTGGCCTTCCCGAAGGTCAAGGCCGCCGACTTCAACGGCAAGGCGGCCTACCTCGAGGCCCGGGAGTCGGAACCGATCGCGAGGATGTGTTCGCTGACCGTGGAGGACCACACGTCGGCGTCGGGCACGAAGCGCTTCATGAACGGTGGCGAACCGATCCTCACCAGGGACGGCGAGCGCATCGAGGACGCCCATGGCCGCCCGTCGTTCGTCACCACCGCGGGCAGCGGCCCGTCGGTCGGCAAGCACATCCTGCTGGCCTACCTGCCGGCAGAGCATGCGGTCGAGGGCAACGAGTTGCTCGTCGAGTACATGGACGAGCACTACCCCGTGGTCGTGCGATCCAACACACGCAACGGCGTCTTCGACCCCGACGACACCCGCATGAAGGGCTGACCATGCCACTCAACATCCTGGTGTGCGTCAAACGGGTGCCCTCACCCGGAGCACGCATCGTCCTGACCGAGGACGCGCAGCGGATCGATACGAAGCACCTCGGCTTCACGGTGAGCCCCCACGAGGAGTGCGCCGTGGAGGAGGCCGTCCAGCAGGTGAGTGAGCACGGCGGCGAGGCCACCGTGCTCACCCTCGGTCCCGAGGTGGCCGAGGAACAGCTGCGTACCGCGATCTCGATGGGCATCAACCACGGCGTGCTCGTCGAGACCGAGGACGAGGAGTGGGATGCGATCGCGACCGCCTCGGCGCTGGCCGACGCGATCCGCACCCTGGAGTCCGAGAGCGGAGCCTTCGACCTGATCCTCCTCGGCAACGAGTCCGCCGATGCGGGCAACTACCAGGTCGGCATCCGCGTCGCCCATGCCCTCGACCGTCCGGTGGTCAGCGGCATCAAGGACATCGCGGTGAGCGATGGCGGCACCACGATGAAGCGGGCCGTCGACGACGGGTTCGAGGTGCTCGAGCTGCCGCTCCCAGCGGTCGCAGCGGTCAAGGAGGGCATCAACCTCCCCCGCTACCCCGCCATGCGTGGGCGACTCGTCGCCAAGAAGGCGCAGATCCGTCGGATCACCCCGGAGAAGCGTGGCGGTGGCCTGTCCCGGATCAAGCTGCGCCACCCGCAGCAGCAGGAGGCGGAGACGGTGATCCTCGGCCACGGTGCCGAGGCGGCCCCGGAGGTCGTGAGGATCTTCGAGCAAGCGGGGCTGCTGTGATCCCCCACGCGACCTCGGAGAGAGGACTGAGCGGCGCCGGAGGCCCCGTGGTGGGGTTGCAGG
>CAYVJT010000145.1:0-9771 GCA_964451855.1 uncultured Actinomycetota bacterium | reverse complement strand
GCGTTGGGGAAGATGGCGTGGACGTAGCGCTCCCCGGTGAGGCGGTCGCGGGTCTCGGCCACGTCCCCGGCGGCGTAGACGTCCTTGTCGGTCGTGCAGAGGTTGTCGTCGACGGTGACGCCCCAGTCCACCGTCAACCCGGATCCGGCGAGGCACTCGAGGTTCGGTTTGACGCCGGTCGCTGCGACGTAGACGTCGGCTCTGAGACGCTCACCACTGGCGAGTCGAACCGACTCGACGTCGGTCTCACCCTCGAGCGCCTCGGCGGGTTCGTACATGCGCACGGTGACGCCGCGTCCCTGCAGGGCAGCGAGCACGACGTCACCCGTCTCCGGGTCCAGTCCGCGGGGCATCACCCAGCGGCGGGAGACCATCGTCACGTCGAGACCGAGGTCGCGCAGCAGCAGGGCCACCTCGACACCGATGAAACCGGCCCCGACGATGAGCGCGCTCGCCACCTCGCCGCGCCGGGCGCGCTCGACCAGCGTGGTGGCCGCGCGCAGCGACTTGAAGTCGTACATGCCGGCCAGCTCGACACCGGGGAGCTCGGCATGCAGGCGGCTCCCTGTGGCGATGACGAGCCGGTCGTAGTTGATCGTCTCGCCGATCGTCAGCTCGACGCGCTTGGCGGCCGGATCCACGGTACGGCAGGCTGCACGGTGCAAGGTCACCCCGAGCCGTTCGAGCACGTCCCTGCCCTTCCAGTAGAGCGGGGAGTCGCGCCCGGTGAGGAAGAAGTCGGCCATCGCAGGAGGCGAATAGGGCGGGAACGGCTCGTCGCACACCATGTCGATGTCGACATCGCCGGCGACGGTCAACTCCCTGAGCCGCTCGGCAACGGTCAGGCCAGCGGGCCCGGCGCCGAGGATCACGATGCGCATGACAGCGCCTCCTCGCTCCTCGCGAGCGCATCGATGACCCCGCCGATGGCATGCATGAACGGCGAGTCGCCGTCGGCGAGCAGCGGCCCGACGCTCGGTTCGGCCTGGAGCACGGCTTCGTCGTAGGGCAGCAGGTGGGTCGAGGTGAAGGGGAACCCGCCTTCCTGCTCGATCCGGGCCTCCAGGCGCTCCGACTCGCGTGCGTCCCGCATCCGGTTGGTGACGAGATGCACGGCGGGAACGCCCATGTCTGCGGCGAGCCTGGCGGCGTGCAGGGCCACCTGGACGGCGTTGAACGTCGGGTCGCAGACGACGATGGCGTGATGGAAACCCTTGGCCAGCGCGCGGCCGAAGTGCTCCACCCCGGCCTGCGTGTCCATCAGGATCACCTCGCGCTCGCGCAGGTTCATCGCCTCGACGACGCCGGCGAGCAGCGTGTTCTCCGGGCAGAGGCATCCGGCGGCGGGCTGCACCGTGGTTCCCATGACCATGACCTGCACCCCATCCGGGCCGTCGACCGCGTACCGCTCCACGGCGTCGGTGGCGTCGGGGTTGAGGCGGAAGTACAACCCCCACCCCGAGTCGGAGCTCGCCCCCGTCTTCTCCTCGACGTAGTCGTGGTTCTGGCTGATCGGGACCAGGGCGCGCGCCTGCTCGTACGGGAGCCCGATGGCGTGGGGCAGGTTCATCTGGGGGTCGGCATCGAGCGCGAGCACCCGATGACCATCTCGTGCCAACAAGCGCGCGATGAGTGCGGTCAGACTCGTCTTGCCGACGCCGCCCTTGCCGGTGACCACCACCCGGAAGCCACCGTCGCGGGCGTCGTCGGGAGGCGCCGTGGGAACGACGCCTCCCGACGGGATCGCGTCATGCATGGGCCGGTTCCTCGACCTTGATGGTCTCGAGGTCGTACGCCGGCAGTCCCAGCCCCTTCCGTTTCGCCTCGATGTGCTTGCGGATCCACACCGCAGCGCGCTCGGGGTCGGGCTCGACCGCGAACCTGGCGCCGACGACGCCGTCGAGGTCGTCGGCCAGCAGCTTCACCACGTTCATGCTGCCGAAGATGGGCGGCTGCACACCGAGCACCGTCGAGATGCCGCTCGCCACCACGTAGGCACCGATCGAGATCGCTTTCTCCGAGTACCACTCCGGCGCCGCTCCTGCCAACGGAAGCTGGCTGACGTCGACACCGAGGTGGTTCGCCAGCGCTGCCGCGAGCACGATGATGCGCGTGTTGTCGACGCACGAGCCCATGTGGAGCACCGGCGGGACGCCCAGGGCTTGGCAGACCTCACGCAGACCGTCGCCGGCCATCTCCGCCGCTTCCGGCAGCATCTGGCCTGCCTTGCCGTTGGCAACCGCAGAGCATCCGGTCACGAGGACGAGGATGTCGTTCTCGATGAGACGGCGGGTCAAGGTGACGTGTCCGTAGTCCTGCTTCACCTTCGGGTTGTTGCAGCCGACGACGCCGACCGCGCCGCGGATCTTCCCAGCGACGATGGCATCCACCAGCGGCTGCGGTGTTCCGCCGAGCGCCCCGAGGATCGCCTCGACAGAGAAGCCCGCCATCATCTCGACCGGTTCGCCGGTGAGGCGCACCCGGTCCGGGTTGCGGTTCTCGTACGCCATGATCCCACGGCGCACGATCTCGCGCCCGATCTCGATCCCGCGATGCGGGTCGAACGAGATGTGGGTCGCGCCGGGGAACTTCGCCTTGTCCGCCGTGGAGATCACCTCGGTGTGGAAGCACTTCGCGATGTCGGTGACCGACGGCATGATGCACTGGTAGTCGACGACCATCGCATCCAGGGCGCCGGTCATGATGATCAGCTCCTGCATGAGGTGGTTGCCGGCCATCGGGATGCCCCTGCGCATCTGCAGCTCGTTGCCCGTGCAGCACAGGCCGACCAGGTTGATGCCCGCAGCCCCCTTCTCCTCGGCCAGCGCGACGAGCTCCTCGTCCTGCGCCGCCTGCACGATCACATCGGACAGCAGCGGGTTGTGCCCGTGGAGCGAGATGTTCACCTGCGCCACATCGAGCACGCCGAGGTTCACCTTCGACATCACCGGCTGCGGGGTCCCGAACATCACATCTGAGAGCTCGGTCGCCACCAGCGATCCGCCCCACCCGTCGGCGAGGCTGGTGCGCAGGCCATGGAGGAGGATGTTCGTGTAGTCGTTGTCCACGCCCATGTGGGTGCGGTGGAGCATCTCGACGTTCTCGCGGTCGATGCCACGCGGGGTGATCCCGAGCTGCTGCCACAGCTCGCGGCGGATCTCGGGCACCCGATCGATCATGGCGATGGCGTCCTTGCGGGTCCCGAAGTCCTCCATCATGGCCTGGGCGACGTCGCGAGCGATCTCCTGGTTGCTCCGACCGTCGGTCGTGACCCCCAGCTCCTCGGCGAGCCCGCGCAGCTTCGCCTCGTCACGGATCTCGTAGCCGGCGGTCTCCTCCTCGGCCGTGGCCGCGAAGACCTCGAGGATGTCCCGACCGTGGTCGGAGTGCGCCGATGCGCCCGCGGCGATGGCACGACCGAGGTTGCGGGCGACGATGATGTCGGCGTCGGCGCCGCACACGCCGCGCTGCGGCCCTTCGCCGAACGGGTCGATACGACACGGCCCCATCGAGCAGTTCGTGCAGCTCACGCCCAGCGAGCAGTAGCCGCACTGCGGCTGTTGCGCACGAAGGCGGTCCCAGACCGTGGTCACGCCCTCGTCACGGGCTCGCTCGATCATGGCCCTGGCATCGGCGCCGATGGTCAGCGAGGATGATCCGGGAGGATGGGGGGTGGTGGCGCTCATGGCTCCCTGCTTTCCATCGTCTTCACCTCGGCGCCGAAGCTCCGCCAAGCATCGACGGAGGCGCTCCCGGTACGGGACTCGGCCGGCGCCGACGCCACGGCATCGAGGGCGCGTGCCGCGTCCCCCATCCGGCGTTCGGCGACCAGTTCGTTGATCTCTCCGTACACCAGGGCGTCGACCTTGCACACCTCGACACATGCGGGTTCGAGACCCTGCGTCACCAGATGCACGCAGCCGTCACACTTGGTGGCGACCGGACGGCCGTCACCGTTCTCCGCCGCCGGATGGAACGTGACGGCATCGAACGGGCAGACGATGGCGCACATGGCGCACGCGATGCACCGTGTCTGGTCGACGAGCACCAGGTTCTCGTCCGGATCCCGATAGATGGCACCGGTCGGGCAGACCTGGAGGCACGGTGCGGGGTCGCAGTGCATGCACCGATCGGGATAGGACGTGTTGATCGTGGCACCCGCCTCGACGTGGATGCGGGTATGCGGCTTGGGTTGCTCGAACAGTGCGGCGATCGGATCCTTGCTCTGGGAAGCTTCGACCGCACAGGCGAACTCGCACTGGCGGCAGCCGATGCACCGCTCGGGATCGACGAATACGGTCTTCACCACACGCGCTCCCTGGCGACCGCGGAGGGGCCGAGGCGACGGCGACCGGGGATCGGGATCCCGGGTCGGCGGCGGGACGTCCCCCGCAGGCCGATCGAAGGCACCGGTCAAGCCCTAACACCCACGGTACGCAGCGCGGAGGCAGTCGACCCGGGTCTTTGGTCCCCTGACCCCTCCTGCCTGACCCCTCCTGCCCGACCCTCCGGCGGGCAAGGCGTTGATGGCCGCCGTGAGGCAGGGCCTGCGCCTGGCCGGCCCGTTCCCACCCGTGTGGTGCCATATCCCACTCGGCGTGATCGGCCGGGAGACCGCTACGACGACGGTGATGATCCACTCCGAAAGGGTGAGCATGTCGGTGTGGAGGGGGTCGGCAGTGTGTTCAGGCCCATCGGCACTTCCGGTGACGGCCTGCGTTGGCTACCTATGGGGGTGGGTCGATGGTCGGAAGTGGAATGGGATGCTGCTACAGGTACGGGCACGGGCCCTGATGCTGGCACAACGATCCTCGTGTCGACTACGTCGACTCGCCGCCGCCCTACGGCGCGCCGCGCCGTCGCCGTCGGTACGAGGAAGAGACGCTCGCTGCGCACCTCGAGGGTCTCGAAGCTGAGGTTCGCGAGGTGACACGGCTGCTCGAGGACCTGCGCGCGAGCCGCGAGGGTCGGGGTCCTGACTGCCGCCGGCCCGGTCACAGGAGGGACCGAGGTCGCCGTTGCCTCTGTCGGAGCGGCTGAGCCCGAACGGCATCTCGTGGCCCTGTGGGCCGAGCCTTCGGCCCTCGTGCAAGTTCGATGGGTGTGGCCGGCTCAGCACGACGCCGGGACCGCGGAGGGCGGGGCGGGACGCTGTAGGTATCCCCGATCGGAGGTGGCTGGGTGACGACCCTGACCTGGATCACCGTCGGCGGGATCGCCATGAGCGTGCTGGCGCTCTCGGGCAGCCTGACGCTGCTCCTTCCCAAGCGATCCTTCGATCGTGTCGTGCCCCCGTTGGTCGCTCTGGCCGCAGGCACGCTGATCGGTGGTGCGCTGCTGCACATGCTCCCCGAAGCGGTCGAGGCGATGGGTAACGAGCTCGAGGTGTACCTGTGGCTGGTCGGTGGGTTCCTGGGCTTCTTCTTCCTCGAACAGTTCCTGCACTGGCACCACTGCCACCGGGCGACCCACGAGCACGGGCCGCTGGGGTACCTGATCCTGGTCGCGGACGGCGTCCACAACTTCATCGGTGGTCTCGCGGTGGCCGGGGCGTTCCTGGTGGACATCCGGGTCGGTCTGGTGACCTGGGTCGCGGCGGCCGCCCACGAGGTCCCGCAGGAGCTCGGTGACTTCGGGATCCTGATCCATGCCGGTTGGGGCAAGGCCCGGGCGCTGTTGTTCAACTTCGCGTCCGCGCTGACGTTCCTGCTCGGCGGCTGGGTCGCCTACGCGCTGGCCGGCCGGTTCGAGGTCACCTGGTTGCTGCCCTTCGCGGCCGGCAACTTCGTCTACATCGCGGCCGCGGACCTGATCCCGGAGCTGACCGGCTACCCCGAGGCGGCCCGCAAGGCGCTGCTCAGCGGGATGTTCGTGCTCGGTCTCGCGGTGCTGGTGGTCGTGGCGGTGGCATTCTCAGGCAACCGGTAACGGTTGCGGCTCAGCTGCGCAGGTAAGGGTGCAGCACGTCACGGTCCTCGACGGAACCCGTCCCCGACGAGGACGACGGTGACGTCGTCCTCCGAGCTCACCCGGAAGCGTGCTCAGCGAGGGAGCGCGTAGCCGGAGCGGGGCGACAGCTCCACGGACCGCTGCCCGCCCCCGCTTCCCCACGTGCCTCAGTGCATCGCTTCCCTCGTTCTGGCAGGGAACGGGGGTTGCGGGGTGTCCCTGTGAGCGTGAGCCCGGCGATGAACTCGGCGACGACGCCGGGGTGCCGCTCGGCCCTACCAGGGTTCGGTGCCGAGGTTCACGATGAGATGGTGTCGCCTCGAGATCGGCAGCAGCTTCCGGATGCCGGAGGGCGCTCAGGTGGATCCAGGTGGACGTCGTCGAGGCGAAGGAGCCGGTCACGGTCGACGCGGGGAGGGCCGATCGCATGTCCAGCCACGCCATCGGGAGCCTCCTCGCGGCGGACGTCTATGACTCCTTGAGTACTCGCCCCACGGGCCTCACGAGCGACGAGGCTCGTCGGCGTCTCGAGGTTGATGGTCCGAACCTCCTCGAGGAGGTGCGTCGGCCCCACCTGCTGCGCAGCTTCCTGAGTAACGTCACCCACCTGATGGCGGTGATGCTCTGGGCGGGTTGCTGGCCCTGCTTGCCGAACTGCCGCTGCTCGCCGTCGCCGTGTGGACGGTGAACCTGATCAACGGTGCCTTCAGCACGTGGCAGGAGCACCGCGCCGAGCGGGCCGTGGCGGCGTTGCGTGGCCTTCTGCCCACCACGTCCCGTGTCCTGCGTGAGGGTGCCGAACTGGTCGTCCCGGCCGAGGAACTGGTCCCGGGCGACGTTCTGCTGCTCGCCGAGGGCGACCGGATCTCGGCTGACGCCCGGATCGTGATCGCACACGAGCTACGCGTCGACCAGTCGTTGCTCACCGGCGAATCTCGCCCTGTTCGCCGCACGGCGGCACCCCTGCCTTCCGGTGACCGTCCCCCGGCCGAACAGCTGAATCGGCTGTTCGCCGGCACGATGGTCACGAGCGGACGTGGCGAAGCGGTGGTCATCGCGACGGGTATGCAGACCGAGTTCGGGGTGATCGCCGACCTGACCCAGTCGATGTCGCGCGAGTCGAGTCCGCTGCAGCGCGAGTTGGCGACCCTCAGCCGGCTCGTCGGCGCGATCGCGGTCGGCGTCGGTCTGCTGTTCTTCGTGCTGGCGCAGCTTGCGACCACGATGCCGCTCGACCGCGGCTTGGTGTTCGCGCTCGGGATGAGCGTTGCGTTCGTGCCGGAGGGGCTGCTCCCGACAGTCACGCTCGCGCTGGCCATGGGGACCCAGCGCATGGCCAAGCGGCAGGCGCTGGTGAAGCGCCTGTCGGCGGTCGAGGCACTCGGATCGACGACGGTGATCTGCACGGACAAGACCGGAACGCTCACCGCCAACCAGATGACCGTCCGGACCCTGCTCCAGGACGGTCGGCGGACCGAGCTGACGGGGACCGGCTACGACCCGGTCGGCACGCTCGTCAGAGACGGCCGAGCGCTCACCACCGTTCCTGTGGACGTCCTCGAGATGCTGGTGACGGGGGTGCTCGCCAACGATGCCTGGCTGGTCCGCGACGAGGCAGAGCCGGCCGGCTGGAGGGTCGTCGGTGACCCGACGGAGGGGGCGCTGCTCGTCGCTGCCGCCAAGGCCGGCCTCGACCAGCGCGTCGAGGCGGAGAGGCGCCCCCGTATCGGGGAGTACCCGTTCGACGCGCAGCGTAAGCGGATGAGCACCGTCCATCGTGAGCGGGAGCGGCTCGTCCTGCGCTGCAAGGGGGCGCCGCGGGAACTGCTGGAGCGATGCATCGCGATCCGGACGACGGATGGGGACCGTCTCCTCGACGACGAGGCACGGGCGCGCCTGCTCGCCGGCAACGATGATCTGTCCCGTGAGGCGATGCGCGTGCTGGGCGTGGCCATCCGGGATCTGCCGCCGGAACTCCTGGATGGATCCGCCGAAGAGGTCGAACGCGACCTGACCTGGCTCGGGATGGTCGGCATGCTCGACCCACCACGTGAGGCCGTCGCCGACGCCATCGCGACCTGCCACCGGGCCGGGGTCCGGATCCTGATGATCACCGGGGACTATGGCGTCACTGCCGAGAGCATCGCCCGCCGCGTAGGCATCGCGGAACGTCACCCTGCGCCTGATCCGGCCGGCTGGCCCGAGATCCGCGACCTGGATGCTCGAGCCCGTCACGCGCTGGGCGAGTTGTACGGCTGGTACCGCAACAGCGGTGACGAGTTGCGGCCCATCCTTCGGGACCTGGAGGCGCTGCCACCCGCGGTGCAGCAGGAGGCGGTCAAGGAGTTCGAGGCGTACGCGGATGCCCTGGTGATCGGTTCGGGGGTGCGGGGACACGCCCGTCGTCGGCTGCGGGCCACGGCCGGGCTCGTGGTCAGCTTCTTCACCTGGCACTCGTTGACCGTCGAGCAGGGCCTCGACGACCGCGAGGCGGTCGAGCTCGGGGTGAGGCTGCTCACCTGCGCGATGGGCACACCCAGCCGCTCCTGATCGTCAGGTGGTATCGCCGCACCGCGAGGGTCTCAGCCGCGATCAGACCGAAGCCTCGGCCCCGACGTGCTCGGGCTGCAGCTTGAACACGTCGACGACCTCGGTGCCGCAGGCACCGCAGACCTCGGCCGGCAGGCGCGTCATGCCACCACACTGCTGGCAGAACACGTGCCGCTCGCCGGCCGTCGTCGGCGCGAACAGTCCCACGTAGTGGGTGTAGAACACCGCCGTCCTGTAGTGCTCCTTGACCGCCTCCCGATGCGCCTCACCGTGCGCGAAAGCCCGAGCGTCCTCCTCTGAGCGCCACCAGCCGATGGCGTAGCCCGACAGCCCGTCATCGAACCCGACGAGCCGGATCAGTCCCGGCGCTTCGGATGCCACGGCCATGACCTCGGCGAACAGCTCCCAGAACCGCCCTGCCCTCTCGGCATCGGCCATCGTTGCGTGGAGCACCATCAGACAGCCAGCTGATTCCGGTCCGAGATGTCCATCGGGGCCGTCCGCCCCGAACACCTCGCCCTCGGTGAACCGGATGCCGACGATCGCGGCGAGGGTCGTCTGCGCCTGCTCGGTGGGTGGGTAGATGCCCAACGTCGTCATGTCTCACTCTCCCCGACCGGTCACACCCACGGCTGGATCGCCGTCAATTTGGGTGACCAGACGCGTATAGCCTATTTCGGGAGCGTCGGAACGTCAAGGGAGGGTGAACATGACCGTTCACTATCCACTACATCTCCGTCCCTTCGGCACGCTCCCGACGAGGAGGCGGTGTCTACGTTCTGCAGGCTGGCGCAGGACCACCAGCATCCCGGGCCCGATGTGGCCGCGCAGCATCTCCAGCAGCACATCGCTCGGCCCGACGTCGGGTCCGATGCCGAGCGGGGCAGGCCCCACCGTTGACCCGGAGCGTGAGCGCGTGGCGTGTTCTAGGGTTGTCGGCTGCGGTGGGTCCACTCGCCGCAGACCGCCGACCACCGTGGAGGCGGGGCGTGGAAGACGGTTCCCTGCACGAGGCGCATCTGCAGATCGTCCCGACGTGGCGCGACCGCGCGCAGTACGGCGTGGTGATCCCAGCGCTCGCTATCGGCGGCAGCACGCTGCTGGCCGTGATCGCCCCACCCCCGCCGTCGTTGCCTGCAGCGCTCGCCTTCTACGGGACGTTGCTGCTCGCGGTGGTCGTGGGGATCGGTTCCGCGTTGACGTCCTGGCGGGCACGGCTAACCCTCGGACCTCGAGGTCTCACGCTGCGGGGTCCGCTCCGCGACAGGGTGG
>CAYVJT010000144.1:0-9891 GCA_964451855.1 uncultured Actinomycetota bacterium | reverse complement strand
GCGAACAGATCGTCCACACCGCCGGATCCATCCGCGGATAGCCTTGGGACGCGGCGATGCTCGAGGGGCGATGCTGGAGATCAGGCTGCTGGGCGAGCAGCGGATCACGGTGGGCGGCGAGCGCGTCGACGTCGGGGGATCGACGCGCACGGTGGGCCTGCTCGGCCACCTCGTCGTGCACGGGGGTGCCCCGCAGCTGCGTCAGCACGTCGCGGGGCAGTTCTGGCCGGACTCCACCGATGCGCAGGCACGCACCAACCTGCGCCGCGAGCTACACCGACTGCGGACGTTGCTGCCCGACGCGGACCGCTGCCTCGGGGTGGACGACACGGCCCTGTGGTGGCGCGACGACGCACCGTGCGTCGTCGACGTGCTCGCGTTCCGGCGAGCGGCGGACGAAGCGGATGCGGCGGCGCGCGAGGACGACGAGGCAGCGTTCGTCGCGGCGGCCGAGCGGGCGGTCGAGGCCTACGGCGGCGATCTGCTCCCTGGGTTCTACGACGACTGGGTGGTGGCGGCGCGCGACCAGCTGCGTCGCCGGTGTGTCGGGCTCCTCGAACGGCTCGCGTCCAGCGGTGAGGAGCGGGACGAGCTCACCGAGGCGGTCGAGCACATGCGCCGACGGGTGGAGCTCGAGCCGTTCGAGGAGCCCGGCTACCGGCGGCTGATGGAGCTCCAGGCGCGGTCCGGAGACCGTGCCGCCGCGCTGCGGACCTTCCACCGGTGCGCCACCGTGCTGGAGCGCGAGCTCGGGCTCGAGCCCGACGAGGACACGACGGCCGTCTACGAGACGCTCGTCGCACCACGGCGGGAGCAGGTCGTCGCGGTCCCGTCGTTGCGGCACACCGCGCCCCTGGTGGGCCGGGACGCGGACTTCGAGGCGCTGCGCGATCGGTGGACGCGGGTCGCCGAGGGGCCACACATGGTCGTGGTCACGGGCGAAGCCGGCGTCGGCAAGACCCGGGTGGTGGCCGAACTCGCCGCCGCGGTCGCCCGAACGGGTGCGACGACGGCCCACGCCCGCTGCTTCGCGTCGCGCGGACGGTTGGCGCTCGCCCCCGTCGCCGAGTGGCTGCGGGGCACCGACCTTCGACCGGCGCTGGATCGGCTCGAGCCGGTGTGGCGCGCGGAGGTGGGGCGGCTCGTGCCCGAGCTCGCGGTGGACGAGCCGGGACCGCCGGCGTCGCTGACCGACCCGTCGCAACGTCGCCGCTTCCTGGAGGGCCTCGCACGTGCGGTGCTGGCGGCGGACCCGCCGGTCCTGTTGGTCCTCGACGACCTGCAGTGGTGCGACGCCGAGACCCTGGCATGGCTGGACCTGCTGCTGCATCTGGACCGGCGCGCGCCGGTGCTGGTGGTGGCCACGGCACGCCCAGAGGACCTGCCGGACCGCTCGGAGCTCGCACGGTGGCAGCGCCGGCTGCACGCCAGCGGGTCCCTGGAGGAGCTCGAGCTGGCCCCGCTGTCCGTCGAGGAGACCGGCCGCCTGGCGGCCGCGTTGGCCTCGGAGCCGTTGGACGCAGGGTCGCGCCGGCGGCTGCAGGAGCGCACGGGCGGGCTCCCGCTGCTGGTGGTCGAGTCCGTCCGCGGCGGCGACGAGGGATCGTCGCGGATCGATGCGGTGCTGGCAGACCGTCTGGCGCCGCTCGGGCCGGCGGCCGAGGAGCTGGTGGCGGTGGCCGCTGTGGCCGGTCGCGACGTCTCCCTCGACCTGCTGGCCGCCGCCGCGGACCTCGACGGGGAGGCGCTGGTGGCTGCGGTCGACGAGCTGTGGCAACGGCGGCTGCTGCGCGAGCACTCGGCGACGAGCTACGACCTCACCCATGACCTGCTGCGGGATACGGCCTATTCGCGGCTGACGCCGCCGCATCGGCGGCTGCTGCACCGGCGCGTCGCCGCCGCGCTCGAGCAGCTCCACGCGCATGAGCCGGAGGCGGTCGCTGCGCAGGTGGCCGAGCAGTACGAGCGCGGTGGCCAGCCGGACCGAGCCATCCCCCACCATGTGCGGGCGGCCGAGGCCGCCACGGCCGTGTTCGCGCACGACGACGCCGTCGACCACTACGAGCGCACGCTCGCGCTGCTGGCCGATCTGCCCGCCAGCGCCGGCCGCGACCGGCAGGAGCTCGAGCTGCTCGAAGCGATGCTGTGGTCGCTGGTCGCGCTCTCCAGCTACGCGTCCCCGCGCCTCGGGCAGGCGCTCGAGCGGATCGGGGAGCTCGCGGGACGGCTGGGGGAGGCGCAGACGGCGATCCGCAGCCAGGCAGCCCTGTCGGCGTTCTTCGTGGTGCAGGGGCGGATCCGCGACTCGCTGCGGCTGACGGACCGGCTCGCCGAGCCCGCGAGCGACGGGCGGGAGCTGAGCGGGCAACTCGCGCTCGCGTGCGGCTGGACGTTGACCAGCCTCGGACGCCTCGGCGAGGCGCTCGACCATCTGACCGCCTGCGAGGACCAAGCCGCGCCGGACGAGGTCAGCCCGCTCGGGTTCCCGGTGCAGGTGATGGCGCGGTCCTGGCGGGCGCAGACCCTGTGGCTGCTCGGGCGTGCCGACGAGGCTGCGGAGAGCGCGGCCGCGGCCATCGAGCTCGCCGACCGACTCGACCATCCGTTCGGCCGAGCGATCGCGCAGGGGTACGCGGCGATCGTCCGCCACCTGCTCGGCGACACCGAGGGTTGCCTGGCGCTGGCGACCTCGGTGCGCAAGCTGTGCGACCGCTACGACTTCGCGTACTACGGCGAGTGGGGCCGGATGCTCGAGGGGCGGACCCTCGGCGGTGACCCCGGCGAGGCGCTGCTGCGCGAGGGTGTCGATCGGCTCGAGCGCCAGCACGCGGGTCGTGCCCGGCCGTTCTGGCTGTCGCTGCTGGCCGAGGTGCTCGCCGACGCCGGCCGCGCCGACGACGCCGGCCGCGTGCTCGACGACGCCCGGGACTGGGCCGACGAGCACGGCGACCTGTGGTGGTCTGCCGAGCTGTGGCGCCTCGAGGCAGCCCTGCACCTCGACACGCAGGCGGCGGAGCCCCTGCTCGAGCGGGGGCTCGGGGTCGCCCGCGAGCAGGGTGCGATCGCGCTCGAGCTGCGCGCCGCGATCGACCTCGCCCACCGCCACCGCGAGACCGGCCGGGCCGAAGACGCAACCGACCTGCTCGCGGGCGTCCTCGACCGCGCCGGCGCCTGCAACCCCGACGACCTCGCCGCGGCCCAGGCGCTCGTCGACGACCGCTGAGCGCACGATCATCCCGGTCGGTGACGCCGGCGAGGCGGCGTTCGCCCGGGCCGCGGGTCGCGGCCACCTGCCCGAACGCTGGGCGAACGCGGAGCAGGCAAGGTGCTCGCAGACGTTCCCGTACGGAGGGAGGCAACCGATGCGACGACACCTCGTCCTGCTCGCCACAGCCGCACTGCTGGTGGGGACGGTGGTCCCCGCCTCGGCCCAGGGGCCACCGCGCATGGAGACCGAACCGATCAGCTGGCACGCTCAGGCGACGGCCGCCGGGCTCGGCGACGGGGAGGTGGACGGTGCGTACGCGCACCTTCGCGCCACCGACTCCGGCGCCTCGGTGACGTTCCGGACCCACGACCTGCAGCCGGACCACGCCTACACCCTCTGGTTCGTGGTCGTGAACGAGCCTGAGGCGTGCGACGACGAGCCCTGCACGGCGGGCGACATCTTCGCGGACGGCAACCCGGCCGCGGCCCAGGTGTTGCACGGCGCCGGGAACATCGTCGGCACCAGCGGTCGCGCCACGTTCTCGGCGCACCTGAACGCCGGTGACGTCGATGGCTGGCTGGACACGGTGACGTTCGACGACCCGCGCGGTGCTGAGTACCACTTCGTGCTCAACGACCACGGGCCACGGATCGCCGAGCACCTGCCCGGGATGCTGCACACCTACCGCGGCGGCTGCTCCGACGACAGCCCCTTCCCGGGCATCTTCCCCGAGACCGCACTACACGACGGCGAGCCCGGCCCCAACACGTGCCTGCTCACCCAGCAGGCGATCTTCACCCCCTGACGCGGTAGTGGCGTGCACGACGGTGGCCCGCTGCCCGACCGGGCCGGGCCACCCTCACCAGACGAGGAGGTAGCGAGATGAGTCAGACGGCGACACGCGCTGAACTGGACCGCACCACGGTGGAGGAGCTGCTCACCGGGTTCCGCGGGCAGGTCGTCCTCCCCGACGACGAGGACTACGACGACGCACGCAAGGTGTGGAACGGATCCATCGAACGGTGGCCGGCAGCGGTGCTGCGGTGCTCCGGCGTCTCGGACGTGCTGGCGGGCCTCCGCCTGGTGCGTGAGACCGGCCTGACGGTGGCCGTCCGCGGAGGCAGCCACAACGTGGCGGGGTTCGGCACCTGCGACGACGGGGTGGTGCTCGACCTGTCACCCATGAAGGCGGTGCGGGTCGACCCCGAGGCCGGCACGGCCCGGGTCGAGCCCGGGGCCGTCTGGGCCGACCTCGACCGTGAGACCCAGGCGTTCGGGCTGGCGGTCACCGGCGGGGTGATGTCCACGACCGGGGTGGCCGGCTTCACGCTCGGCGGCGGCATCGGTTGGCTGCAGCGCAAGCTCGGTCTGGCCTGCGACAACCTGCGCTCGGCGGACCTCGTCACCGCCGACGGTGAGCTCGTGGTCGCCACCGAGGAGACCACACCGGAGCTGATGTGGGGCCTGCGCGGTGGCGGCGGCAACTTCGGGATCGTCACCTCGTTCGAGTTCGACCTGCACCCCGTCGGTCCGCAGGTGTACAGCGGCCTGGTGGCCTGGCCGGCCGAGGACGCCGCCGAGGTGCTGACCTTCCTGCGTGACTTCTCCGCCGAGACGCCCGACGAGGTCACGATGGTGGCGATCTGCCGCACCGCCCCACCGGCCCCCTTCCTCCCTGCGGAGGTGCACGGGACCCCGATCGTGGCGATCGCAGCCTGCTACGCAGGCCCGGTCGACGATGGCGAGCGGGTGCTGGCACCTCTGCGCGAGCTGGGCAGCCCGGTCGGGGACGCGATGGGGCCGAAGCCCTACGCGACGTTCAACGCGATGTTCGACGGCTCGTGGGCACCCGGCTTCGAGAACTACTGGAAGGCGGAGTACCTGGCGGCGCTGCCCGATACGTGCATCGACGTGCTCGCGGACTTCGCGACGCGGCACTCCTCCCCGCTGTCGGATTTCAAGATCGCCCAGATGGGCGGCGCCGTCGCCCGCGTCGGCGAGGACGACACCGCATACGGCCACCGCGGTGCGCCCTGGATCCTCAACATCAACACCCGGTGGGAGGACCGCTCCGAGACCGACCGGCACGTCGCCCACACGCGAGAGCTCTGGGAGGCGATGCGCCCGTTCACCCACGGTGGTGCCTACGTCAACTTCCTCGGCGACGAGGGCGTCGACCGTGTCCGCGACGCGTACGGCGACGCCAAGTTCCGCCGCCTCCAGCAGCTCAAGCGACTCTACGATCCCGACAACGTGTTCCGGCTGAACCAGAACATCCCACCCGCGAGCTGAGGCGAACCGGCCCCTCTCCGGAGGGGGTGTCCGAGGCAGTACGCGGTGCAGCGCTCGCCGATGCCTCGGTCATCTCGCTCGGCCACCTCGACGGCTGCGCTCATCCGCTGGTCGGTCGGCTCACGTCTGCCAGTGGACGGGCGTCGCCGGGTCCGGGGTGTAGCTCGCGTAGGTGCCGGTGTTGACCGCGTGGTCGAGGTGGCCGCCCAGTTGCGGATGGTGCTCGCCGATCCGTTGCAGCGCGTAGCGGATGGCCCGGGTCACGCTCACCCGGGCACGCTCCGCCGCTGCGCCGACCGGACGATCGCGACCGCCGAGACCCACCGCGCGGGACAGCTCACGGATCAGGAAGTCCCGTTCCAGCTGCGCTCCGGCCGCGCGCTCGTCGTCGCCCAGGGCTTGCGCCTCCTCGACGTCCTCCTCCACCTCGGCGAGCCTGCGACGGAAGGTCGCCTTGGCCTGCTCGTCCAGCAGCGGGCCCACACCGGCGTCGGACGCGAACGCGGCCCTCGACCCGCGCTCGCCGAGCGCTTCCGCGGAAGCGCTGGTCTGTGTGGCCGCCCCCTCCTCCGCGGCAACCAGGTCGAGCACGTGGAACTCGCGTCCCGGCTCCGCGACGAGGTGCGCCAGGTAGCGCAGCCCCTTCAGATCCCTCAGCCGCACGGTCTCGCCAGCGAAGGACAGCGACCAGTGGTCGTCCTCCCTCTGGAACCGGTTGGCAGATGGCCGATCGTCGCTCCCGTGGTCGCGCCGTCTGGTGGGGGAGCCCGTCGCGCCCGCACCGATCCTCGCGAAGGTCTCCTCCGCTGCCTCGCCCTCCATGACGGCGAGGTGCTCGTCTCCACCGGCGCGGTGTGCACGCGCCAGCCCGGCTCGGGCGCGCGCGGTCTCGTAGGGCATCGCGAGGGCGTGGTGCACCTCGACAGCCTGCTTCAGTTCGCGACGGGCCGTGGTGACATCGCCCGTCGCCAGGGCGACCATCCCGTGGCCGTACGCGGCGCGAGCTTGCAGCGCCCTGCTCTGGAACGTTCGGGCGATCCGTTCCAGTTCGTCAGCCGCGGTCCGTGCCTCCTCGATGCGATCGGCCTCGATGCTGATGTCCACCTGGGCGGCCAGCAGCGGCGCCCGTTGGAGGTCGTTGCAGGGAGGTCGCTCCTTGGACGGCACGTTGCGCGGGTGGTCCAGCGCGTCCCTGATCGCGGCCACCGCTGCCTCGACGTCGCCCTGAGCGAGCCGGAGCAACGCCAGGCCCGGTTGCGGGTCCCAGCCGGCGCGGTGCGCCTCGATCAGGGCTCGTTCTGCCCCGTCGAGGTCGCCGCGCTGGAGCCGGATCGTTCCGAGTTCGGTGAGCGGCCAGCCGAACTCCCGACGCATGTAGGGCCGCAGCTCCTCGCACGCGGCCAGGGCCTCCTCCTCGGCGGCATCGAGGGTGCCGCGCAGGCGCAGCATCTCGGCCCGATGGACCCGGCAACGACCGTGGACGCTGCCGAGGGCGGGATGGTTCCAGGACCAGTGCTCCATCGCCTCGGTCAGCTCCTCGGCCCGGTCGTACTGGGCGAGCCCCTGCCAGGCGCATACCAGCTCGCAGTACACCAGCCCGACCGACAGTGGATCGATGTCGTCCATCACGATCACCGAGGCGGACTCGTCCAGGAGCTCGAGACCCCGGGCGACGTCCAGGTCGAACAGGGTGCTCCTGGCCTCCATCACCTGCGCCAGCGCGACGGCCGCAGGTGCGGCGTGCTCGGTGCCGATCTGGACCGCTTGGCGGGACAGCTCGCGAGCAGCGGCGCTGTCACCGGACAGCAGCCGCTCGTACCCGCGCGCCACGGACAGGATCGCGTGCACCGCTGTGGTCCCGTGTCCCTCCAGCAGTCGCTCGGCCCGCTTGGTCCACACCCGCATCGGCGCGAGCAGGCCCGTGTCCATCAGCAGGTGCATCGCGATCCTCGCGGCACCCGTGGCGGCCGCGAGGGTGTCGCCTTCCCGTATCCCGTGCGCATGCACGCGCTCCCACGCGTCGAAGGTGGCCTCGAGGTGACCAGCGGCGTAGGCGATGTCCGCGAGCAGTGCCAGCCCATCGAAGCCCAGCGCCGTGGAGGCATCCGCCTCCCGCAGGAGGTCGAACGCCTTCCGGCTGTCGCCGCGCGCCATGGCGTCGCGAGCGTGCTCGAGCTGATCCATCAGGTTCCCCGGTCCCTGGCTGGCAGGTCGAGCGTAGGACCACGCTGGGCTGACCGCTGGCGGTGGTGTTACCCCCGTAACGGTCGTTGTCACGCCACCTGAAGTAGCGAACCGTCGAGATGGCAGGAGCCGACATGGTGGCGACGACGAACTTCGATCGACTGGCCTACCGGGAGGCGATGCGCGCGGAGTGGCGTGATGCCGCTGCCGGCTGGCGCCGCTGGTTCCCGACGCTCGAGGCCCCGGACGCGATGCCGCAGATCGGCCGCGTGCTCATCGACCAGGCCCAGATCGGCGCCGGCGATCGGGTGCTGGACGTCGGCGCGGGGTACGGCGAACCCGGACTGTCGATGATCCCGCGCGTCGCACCCGGCGGCGAGGTGCTGCTCCAGGACCTCTCCGGTGAGATGCTCGCGTTCGCCCGGGACCGCGCCGAGTGGGTCGACCTGCGCGACGTGGGACTGCACTGCATCGAAGGAGACGTCGAGGAGCTCGACCTCGAGGACCTCCCCCTCGACGCGCTCGTCAGCCGCTCGGTGATCATGTACCTGGTGGACCCTGCAGGCACCCTGGCGCGTCTGCGGTCGCATCTGCGCCCTGGCGGACGGCTGGCCGCCAGCGTGTGGGCGGGGCCGGAGCGGGTCGGCTTCGCCGCTCCCGTGGCGCTGATCCGCGAGGAACTGGAGCTGCCACCACCTCCCTCGGGCGTTCCCGGGCTGTTCGCCCTGTCCGACGAGGACGGGCTCGCCGAGACGGTCGCGCAGGCCGGCTTCGAGGAGGTCACGACCGGGACGGTGGCCACGGTGTTCGAGTTCGAGTCCGCTGACGAGGCCACCGAGTTCCTCCGGGACTGCGCCCCACCCGTCACCGCCCTGGTCGAAGGGCGTCCGGCCGATGTGCAGGAGCAGGTCTGGAGGCGGGTCACCGAGCAAGCGTGGGCACCGTTCGTCGGCGAGGACGGACGCGTCCGGCTCCCCAACGAGGCCCTGTGGGTCTCCGGGCGCAACCCCGCCTGAGGACGCGAGGGTCCGACGGCGCCCCTGCGCCGTCGGGTCTCGCCGATCGTCCCACCTACGTCGCCGACGCCTTCCACACCTTGCCGTACTTCCCCCGCTGCTTCGCGTCGTCCTCGCTGTCGATCAGTTCCAGCGCGGTCGTGCGGATCGCCTCATCGTGGGTGTGCTCGAAGACGTCGTGCAGGCTCTGCAGGATGTCGGAACGCAGGAGGGTCCAGTTCTTCTCGGACCGGCAGTCGGTGAAGCGCTGCACCATCCCCTCGCGGTAGGCCTCTCGTTGCGCTGGACCGGCGATCCCCACCTTCCACAGCGACTGGAGGCAGTGCCGTGCGGTGACGAAGCGATCATCCCTCGTCACGTCCAGCAGACGGGGCAAGTCCTCGATGATGCGCTGATCAGGGTCGCTCTTGGCCAGGTTGCACAGGATCTGGGAGGCGATCGACCGCGTGCGGTTGTTGTCGTGCCGGAGATCGGTCACGACCTGGTCCCAGACCTCGTAGGCCCAGTCGACCGGCTGGTCCGTCGCCTCGATCAACTCCCGGTAGGCGCGCCCCTGGACGTCCTTGTCCGACGAGCGGATCTCGCTGAGTGTCTGCTGCACGTCGTCCATCGGGCTCGCCCTCCCTGAGCCATACGGCGGCTCGTTCCCGCCCGGAACGAGTCAGCGCGGTGTGACGATAGGCGAGGAGGATCGCCCGTCAACGGGATGGTGGCCGCGAGCCGACATCCGTTGCCGCGCTCCCTGGGGTCGGTCTAGGTTGTGCTCGTCCGGTCAGCAGACGCGCCCACCGACCACGGCGAGGTCGACATGACCGCAACGCAGGTGCGACCGAACCTCTGCCAGGTCGTGCTCGACGCGACCGACGTGCGACAGACCGCCGGGTTCTGGCGTGAGCTCCTTGGGCTGGTCTACCGGCCCGGGCACACCCCGCCGACGGGCGGCGAGGAGGACGCCGCGGCCGACGACGGCTGGATCAACCTGTTCGAGCCAGACGGGACGCCGAGGTTGGCCGTCCAGCACGTCGACTCGCTCGCCCGGACCACCTGGCCGGATCACACGGTTCCGCAGCAGCTGCACCTGGACCTGACCGTCGACAGCGTCGCGGAACTGGACGCGGTCCACGAGCGCGTGCTCGCCCTCGGCGGAGAACTGCGCTTCGACCGTTCGGACGATCCGGACGAGCCCCTTCG